>JBGPSI010000105.1:0-16489 GCA_041490045.1 Bradyrhizobium sp. | reverse complement strand
TCCATCGACGCCGTAGGCCCAATGCAGCCCGGTGTTGAACCATTGCGGCGAATTGGGCGCCACCATCTGCTTGGCCAGCATGTAGCGCAGCTCGTCATAGAAGGCCTGCGCGTTTTCCTCCGAGGCGCCGAAATAGCCGCCCTTCCAGCCCCAATAGGTCCAGCAGCCGGCGAGGCGATCGAACACCTGCTTGGCCGAGAGTTCCGAGACATAACGCTGGGCTTCCGGCAGGTCGGCGAGTGCCGCGGTGTCCGGCACCGAGCGCCACAGCCAGGATGGCACGGTTTCTTCCTCGACCTTCTTCAGGCGTGCGGCGACGCCGGCTTTGCGGAAATACTTCTGGGCGAGAACGTCGGAGGCGACCTGCGACCAGAACTCCGGCACTTCGACATTTTCCAGCCGGAAAACCACCGATCCATCAGGGTTGCGGATCTCAGATGTCGTCAATCTGAAATCAATCCCTGCATAGGGTGACTGGCCGGAAGTGGTGTTGCGCCGTTCGATTCGCATTGGTCGTGCCCCGTTCTCTATCTGACCGGACCGCATTGGCGCAGGCCGGGTGTTCATTCCTGAGCGAACCGGCCGGACCAACGTCGAAGACGACGATTGCCTTGCAAGTCCGCAAGCTCTACCGGTGGATCCGGCTCTTTTTCTCTGCCGGCGAAACCGGTGCGCGCACCGCTATCGCCGCCGCATGCCCTGTCGGAACGCCCCCGTTCCGTTTGCTCAGGTCATGGTCTCAACGCCCCAACTCGTCACTTGAGCCATTTGGCTCGTTCTTGACTTGAGCCATTTTGGCTCGTTCTTGGCGCTCCGGAAGCGTCCCGAATTCAGGGCAGACAAGCCCGCCCCCGCTGCCTCGACCGGCCGGCGGAGTGGTCATTCTGGAACCCATCTGGGAGCGACCGGCGGGACCCAAACACACTCGCGCCGAACGGGATCAAAGCTAGGACAACTCCCTCGCGCCCGTCAAGGATTAGTATGAGTTCCTGAATCAAATACTAAATATGGTGGAAAATCTGAGAAAACAGGGGACCTCAGGCGCTCTGTGTTGGGTCAAGTATCAGTGAGTCCTCAGGGATTCCCAAGGGAAAAAATATTGCGGCGCCGGCGGTTTTCGAGCTTCCGCCCGCTGTTCACAGGGCAAGTATTTATTGCAGCCGAGGGGTTGCCCTGGGGAGACTCACGGGCCGTTACGGGCAGGCCGGGCAGGCATGCCGGCCCGCCGATGGCCCGCCGCCTCGATAACCGGCAAGGTGGCGCCGATTCCCACCGGCTGATTCCCATCATGACACCCCCAAAACCGCTGCCTGCGCGTGCCCGCATCACGCCCGCGGGCCTCATGTTCCTCGCCATCACCTCGGTCGGCTGGGGATTCAACTGGCCGGTGACAAAATACCTGCTCGGCGAACTGCCGCCCTTGATCCTGCGCGGCTCGACCGGCGTGGTCGGCGCGGCGCTCTTGGCCGGGCTTGCCGTGCTCAGCGGCCAAAGCCTGCGGGTGCCGCGCGAATTATGGCCGCGGCTGGTGCTCGCCGCCATTCTCAACGTCGCCTGCTGGATGGTGCTGATGGGCCTGGCGCTGCTCTGGCTGCCGGCGAGCGAGGCGGCGCTGATCGCCTACACCATGCCGGTCTGGGCCTCGATCCTGGCCTGGCCTATCCTCGGGGAGCGGCCGAACCTGCTGCGGGTGATTTCGCTGGTCATGGCGTTCGCGGGGCTCGCGGCCATCATGGGCGGCAATGGTTTTGCGGCCAGCGTGGCAAAACTGCCGGGAATCATCATGGCGCTCGGCGGCGCGATCGGCTTTGCCATAGGCACGGTGCTGGCGAAGAAGCTGCCGCTCAACCTGCCGCCGCTCTCCGCCGCCGCCTGGCAGATCGGCATCGGCTGCTTCCCGATCGTCATCATCGGCCTCCTGGTCGAGAAGGCCGATGCCGCCGGGATCACGCATCTCGGCTGGATCCTTTTGGTCTATTCCACCGTGATCCAGTTCTGCGTCGCCTATGTGAGCTGGTTCGCAGCGCTCGCCCGGCTGCCGGCTTCGGTGGCCGCGATCGGCACCATGGCGGTGCCGGTCATCGGCGTGGTCACTTCGGCCGTGGCGCTGCACGAGCCGCTCGGCCCCGGCCAGATCGCGGCGCTGGGGTTCACGCTCGCCGGCGTCGTGCTGGCGACCCGGTCCTAGCCCATGACCGGTTCTGAAACCGCCTAGGGGCGGCCGACGGCCCTGGACGGGTTGATCAGACATTCGGTGACGACCGCGACCAGCGCATTCGGCCTGAACGGCTTTCGCAGCGAGCGTGTTGCGCCGTATTGGAGCGTCATCGCGAGGAAATCATGGGTGGGCGTTGCGAGGTTGGCAAAGGCGTAGCCCGACATCGCGATCAGCGGAATGGTCGGAGCCCGTTCATGGAAGACGCGAATGGATTCGTAGCCGCGCATATGCGGCGTGAAGACATCGATCAGCATCACGTCGAACGCCGCCGTTTCGAGCGCGTGCAGGCCGGCCTCGCCGCCGTCCGCAACGGTGATCTCGAAACCCTGACGTTGAAGGCAGGCCTCAATGGCTCCGCAAACCAGCGGGTCGTCATCAACCACCAGAACACGCGGCAAGATGAAATTCCCCCTCTACGCAAGAGCAGGAAAATGAGTCACACGTCAGATGTAACGAGCCATTAGGTCCGAGCCGGAGGAATGTGTCTGCACGAGATGGTGCTTAGCCGGCTCGTTTTGGCGGCGACGCCGCGGTTATCACGCAAATGGGAAAGGCGGCGCGAACGGCGCGCCGCCTCTTGCATCGACAGGGGACGCCGGCTTACGGGCAGGGGTGCCGGTAACCGTCATAGCCGAGATAGGTGCCCGACCTGGGATCGTAGGAACGATAGGTCTGCATGCAGTAGGCCACCGCATCGTCGCCGCCGGGCGCCACCGCAACCGGGGCGTCATCGTAGTCGTAATATCCCGGCGCGTAATAGCCCGGGCCGCCATAATAGCCGTAAGGCGCCGACGCGATCGCGCCGCCGATGATCGCACCGGCCACCGCGCCGGGGAAGAAGCCGCCGCCGCCGTGCCAGCCGCCGCCACCGCCGTGCCAGCCGCCGCCGCCACCGTGCCAGCCGCCACCGCCGCCACCGTGCCAACCACCACCGCCACCGCCTACGTGAACTCCGCCGCCACCCCCGTGAATCGGGTGACTTTGCGCAAAGCTCGCTGTCGGCGCGGCCAGGGCAGCGACCAGGGCCATAACGGCCACGGTACTCAATACTCTCAACTTGCTCATCTTCGGCTCCATCTGCGGGACACGGCCCAACCCTTTCACAGGCGGGCAGTTCCCGAGCCTCGCACTCATTCGTGCGCTGGCCCTGAACCTGTCAGACCGGAACTGTACCCGGAATGAACGGATTGCGCCGATTCCGCGATGGTCGCGCCAAAAGCCGGTGGCTCCCATCCCCCGATCGATGGGCTGCAAGAGGCGACTTTGCTGGACAATTCGGCCTGCCGGTGGCATCAGACGGCGCTAGCTGTCCTCGAACCGGCCAGGCCTCATGAAACAGTTTTTTCTCAAGCTCTTCACCTGGTGGAACAGCGAGACCTTCGGCACGCAATTGTGGACCTGGCGGTTCGGCGAGCTGGTCGGCACCGACGAGCAGGGCAACCGCTACTACCGCACCAAGGGGCGCAAGATCGACCCGACGCTCGGCTTCGAGCGGCGCTGGGTGATCTATAACGGCCTGGCGGAAGCCTCGCGCATTCCGCCGGAATGGCATGGCTGGATGCACCACACCGTCGACGTCGCGCCGACCGAGGAGAGCTACACCCCGCGCGAATGGCAGAAGCCGCACGTCCCCAACATGACCGGCACGCCCTTGGCCTACCGCCCATCCGGCTCGACGCTGGCGAGCGGCCGCCGGCCTGCGGCCACCGGCGACTACCAGCCCTGGACCCCCGGAAGCTGAAGCATCCTAACTCACACCCCGTCATTCCGGGGCGCGCGTCAGCGCGAGCCCGGAATCCAGAAGTCGCTGCGCGAGATTCCGGGTTCGCGACTTTGTCGCGCCCCGGAATGACGCGATGAGCCCCTGTGAATTGCGGGATCAGCGGGGACATCGGCCGCGACGTCCTTGAGGTCCGGACCCGGCCGATGTTTAATCAATCATCTTACGGAGATGGGAAACCATCGCGTCGGTTCGGGCAACAGTTCGCGACTGCCCCGATATGCAGCGGCTGCCGATCAGGACGTGGCTGGGAGATAGGCCCCCGGCATGAGCGCCTGAAATCGCCCGTCAATGTGGAGCTGCCGTAAGACAGGAAAGGCCGTTCGGGAAACCGGGCGGCCTTTTTCTGTTGAATGTGTTCCGCCAAACGCGGTCATCCCGCGGGAACGCCGCTGCCCAGCCGCGCGGCGGCACGATGGATCGCCTCGGCGCGTCGCGCCTGCGCGGGCGCGATCTTCTCCTTCATCAGCGCGAGGATGTCCGGCGGCGCGGTGTCGGGCGATCCGGAGTTGAACGGCGGCGCCGGATTGTATTCGAGCCTGAGCTGGATCGCTTCCGCGGTCTTGCGGTCGACCAGGATCGACACCAGCGTCAGCGCGAAATCGATGCCCGCGGTCACGCCGCCGCCGGTGACGCGGTTGCGGTCGATACAGACGCGGGTCCTGGCCGGCGTCGCGCCGAAGGCGTCCAGAAAATCCATCGCCGTCCAGTGCGTCGCCGCGCGGTAGCCGCGCAGCAGGCCGGCCGCGCCAAGCACCAGCGACCCCGTGCACACCGAGGTGACGTATTTCGCGCCCACGGCCTGCCTGCGCAGGAAGTCCAGCATGTCCGTGTCGTTGATCATGTCGTCGGTTCCGACGCCGCCGGGCACGCAGATCACGTCCAGTTGCGGACAATCCGCGAAAGTCGCGGTCGGCGTCAGCGTCAGCACCGAGTCGCTTGTCACCGGCTCGATCCGCTTCCAGATCAGATGCAGCTTCGCGCCGGGTACGCTGGAAAAAACCTGCACCGGCCCGGTGAGGTCGAGTTGGGTCACCTTCGGAAAAATCACGAGACCGATCTGCAGCGGCGCGGACATGGGCGAGGCCTTTCGAGGTTTTGCTTGACGCGCGCAATCTCGCATGATCCGCTCTTGTCCGAAATGTCATATTTCCCTCATTTCAGGACATGGCCCCAAACATGATCGGCGTATTGGTCTTCCCTGATTTCCAGTTGCTGGATGCCGCCGGCCCGATTTCGGTGTTCGAGATCGCCGCGCGCCTTGCCGGCAACCCGCCGTCGATCAGGGTTTTGGCGGAGACGCCGGGTCCGGTGCGCAGTTCCTGCGGCGTCGAGATGCTGGCGCGGGGCCTGAAAGCGGCCGGCGCGATCACGACGCTGATCGCGGCGGGCGGCGAGGGCGTCGACGCGGCCGCGAAAAGCAGGAAGATGCTGGCGTTCGTGCGGGCAATGGCAAAGCGCGGCGTGCGCGTCGCCAGCGTCTGCTCGGGCGCCTATATGCTCGCCGAGGCCGGCCTGCTCGACGGCCGTCGCGCCACCACGCATTGGCGGCGCACGCGGCAATTTCTTGCCCGTTTTCCCAAGGTGAAATGGGAGCCTGACCAGATATTCGTCCGTGACGGCGATATCTGGAGTTCGGCGGGAATCACCGCGGGCATCGATCTGGCGCTCGCGATGGCGACGGAGGACTACGGCGAGGAGATCGCCCGGCAGACCGCGCGGCAACTCGTGCTCTATCATCGCCGCAGCGGCGGGCAGTCGCAATTCTCATCGCTGCTGGAACTGAAGGCGCCCTCGGGCCGCTTCGGGGCGCTCTTGATCTGGGCCCGTGAACATCTCGACGCGCCGCTCACGGTGGAGGATCTCGCCGAGCAGGCCGGCATGAGTTCGCGGCATTTTACCCGCGCCTTCATCGCCGAGACCGGCTCCACGCCATCGAAGGCCGTGGAGCGGTTGCGGATCGAGGTGGCGCGGCAGCGCGTGCAATCCTCCGGCGAAGCGATCGAGCGGGTGGCGCTGCAAACCGGCTTTCGCGATCCGGAACGGATGCGCCGCGCCTTCATCCGCGCCTTCGGCCAGCCGCCGCAATCCCTGCGCCGCGCGGCGCGGGCGACCGTGATGCTTCGCACCTAGCGTGCGTTGCTTCCGTATTAGTACGGTGCTCTGGCGCTCGTTGGATATCGGCGTCGCTATGCGGACTAAGCCCGGGTTAATACCGAGATATCATAATCGGTCAAATGCGAAACAGCCCGCACAGATTCGCCGCGTACCAATCGGTACAAGCAGAATTCACCCCCACATCACAGGCAGCGAGATGAGCGGCTTCTCCCTTCGGTTGACCCACAAGATTGCGGCAATTGGAATTGTCGGCCTTGCCGGTCTGTTGGCATTTGGCACGATCTACCAGTTCGGCAGCTGGTCCGAGGATGGATCGCGCGCCATCGCCGGAAGTGCGAGGTCGATTTCTGATCTGAACAACAGCGTTGCGAACAAAATGCTTGAGGCGCGCCGTTCCGAGAAGGATTTTGCGCTGCGGCGGGACCTGTCCTACTCGAAGCGCCATGCTGAATTGTCCGCAGCGATCGATCGCGATCTCGATCAGCTGAAAGGCGTGGCGCGATCCACCGGTTTCAACGACATCTCCGAAAAGATCGATGTCGTGCACCGTGGCTTCGACAACTACCTGAACGAGTTCAGGGCTGTCGTGGCGGCCGAGACCAGCCTTGGCCTCAGTGAGAAACTCGGATTGTCGGGTTCGCTCCGGGACGCGGTGCACGATATCGAAGGTAAGCTCAAGGGCCTGAACAATCCGACCTTGACCAGCGGTATGCTCATGATGCGTCGGCACGAGAAGGATTTCATGTTGCGGCGCGAGGACAAATACGTCGGCGAATTGAACGGAGCGGTTGCAGAGTTTTCGAAGTTGCTGGGCGCCTCCGATCTGCCTCAAGAGCTGAAGACAGATATTGCTCAGAAGCTGAAGAAGTATCAGAACGACTTTTCAGGCTGGGCCGTGGGCGCCCAGGAACTGGCGCGCCATAGCGCTGCGATGTCCATCGCGTTTCACGAAATCGAGCCAGTTATCGAGGAAATTCAGCAAACAGTTGACCGGCGCTACAAGCAAGCCGGAGCCGCCGAGGAGGCAACGCGTGACTCCGTCAAAAAGCTCATGCTGATCGCGCTTGCACTTATGACGATCGTTGTCGGGGCCTTCTCGTCCCTTATCGGCCGTTCGCTATCGAAGGCAATTTCGGCAATGGCGCATGCCATGACCAGGCTCGCGGGGGGCGATGCCGCGACGGAGGTGCCGAGTCTTGGCCGCAAGGACGAAGTTGGCGAGATGGCGCAAGCCGTTCAGGTTTTCAAAGAGAATATGGTGGAGGCCGAACGCCTGCGAGCAGAGCAGGCTCAGGCTGAACAGCGGCAGCTCCAGCAGCGCAAGGCCGACATGGTGAAGCTGGCGGACCAGTTCGAAGGCGCTGTTGGCGAGATTATCGAGACGGTGTCCTCAGCCTCGACCGAACTCGAAGCCTCCGCCGGGACGTTGACCAGGAGCGCGGCGCATGCGCGGGAAGTCACGACGGCCGTTGCTGCCGCTTCGGAAGAGGCGTCCACCAACGTTCAGTCGGTTGCGTCGGCGACCGAGGAGTTGACCTCTTCCGTCAACGAGATCAGCCGCCAGGTGCAGGAATCGGCACGCATGGCCAATGAAGCCGTTGACCAGGCACGCAAGACAAACGACCGGGTCGGAGAGTTGTCCAAGGCGGCAGCCCGCATCGGCGATGTCGTCGAACTGATCAATACCATTGCGGGACAAACCAACCTCTTGGCACTTAATGCAACCATCGAGGCTGCCCGTGCTGGCGAGGCCGGTCGAGGGTTTGCGGTGGTTGCGTCCGAAGTGAAAGCGCTTGCCGAACAGACCGCTAAAGCCACCGGCGAGATCGGCCAGCAGATCAGCGGCATTCAAGCGGCGACGCAGGACTCGGTGGGTGCGATCAGGGAAATCAGCGGCACCATAGAAAGGCTGTCCGAGATTTCGTCGACCATTGCCGCTGCCGTCGAAGAACAGGGCGCAGCGACGCAGGAGATTTCCCGCAACGTGCAGCAGGCGGCCCGAGGAACCGAGCAGGTTTCGTCCAACATTGCCGACGTACAGCGCGACGCTGGTGAGACTGGCTCGGCTTCTTCGCAGGTGCTTTCGACGGCGCAATCGCTGTCCCGCGATAACAACCGGCTCAAACTTGAAGTCGGCAAGTTCCTCAGTACTGTGCGCGCGGCTTGATTGGCGTTTGGGAGGGGGCCGTCGGCGAGAGGCGCTCGCAGACGGCTTGGCGACCGAGGGTTTCGGCGAGGAGACCGCGCCAGCTCGTGCCCTGTCACCGCCGCAGCGGCGGGCAGTCGCAATTCTCTTCGCTGCTGGAGTTGAAGGCCGTCTCGGGCCACTTCGGAGCGCTCCTGACCCGGGCGGGCGAGCATCTCGACGTGCCGCTGACCGTAGAGGATCTAGCCGAGCGGGGCGCTGCAAACCGGCTTTCGCGATCCGGAACGGATGCGCCGCGCCTTCATCCGCGCCTTCGGCCAGCCGCCGCAATCCCTGCGCCGCGCGGCGCGGGCGGGGTAGCCCGATCGCAAGCGGTTCCCTCCCTCCGTGATTGTACGGCGTTCTCAATAAAGCCTTAACTGGTAAGGAGATACTGTCCCCGATCGCTTCTGCCAGGTAGGGACCGATCATGCGACATCTCACCGTCTACAACCGTTTTGCGATGATCATCGCGGTTTTGACCGTTGTCTTCGTCGCCGCGCTGGCCGCTCAAGTGATGATCCTTCGCAATACCGTCATCGAGGAACGCCGGACCAAGGTGTTCGATATGGTCGAGGCCGCGAAGAAGATCCTGGCGAAGTACGACCAGGAAGCCAAAGCCGGCAAGATGTCGGCGGAGCAGGCGCGGCAGCTTGCTTTCGATGCGATTGGCGCGATGCGCTGGGGCGCATCCTCCGACTATCTCGGCGTCTACGGTGCCGGCAGCACCAATGCCGGCGTTACCTATGTGCATGCCAATCCGAAATACATCAATGTCAATCGCTGGGACTACAAGGACAATCAGGGCCAGTTGCTGATTCAGAATATCGTCGGCAAGGCCCGCACCGGCGGCGGTTTCCTTGAATACCAGGTGCCGCGAGCGGCGGGCGGTCCCGAATTGCCGAAGCTCAGCTATGCCGGCGGCTATGGTGAGGGCGAGAAGCTGCTCGCCCTCCAGGCCGGCGTCTATACCGACGATATCGACGCGGTTGTGTTCCAGCGCGCGCTGTGGATCGTGGCAGGCGGTCTGGCGGGATTGCTGATCGCGGGACTGGCCGCTTTTGTTCTCGGTCGCGGCCTGGTCCGGCCGCTCGGTTCGCTCTGCGGCGTCATGGATGGTCTGGCGAAGGGGGACCTGAACGTCGAGGTCCCGTTCGTCGAGTATCGTAACGAGATCGGCCATATCTCGCGCAGCCTGGCCGTTTTCAAGGATCGGTTGCTGGACGCCGAACGTCTCCGCGCGGAGCGGGAAGAGGCGGAGGCTCGCGCCCTGGCGGAACGCAAATCGACCATGAACCGGATCGCGGGCGAGTTCGAGAAGAGTGTCGGCGGCATCGTCGCCGGGGCCGCTTCGGCAGCCACCGAAATGCAGCGCTCGGCGCAATCCCTCTCCGAAATCGCGCAGGAAACGACGCGGCAGAGCACCACCGTCGCCGCAGCCGCGCAACAGACCACGACGAATGTGCAGACCGTGGCCGCCGCGGCGGAGGAGCTTTCGACCTCGGGGCAGGAGATCTCCCGGCAGATCGCCCAATCGGCATCGATGGCACAAAGCGCCGTCGCCCAGGCCGACCGCACCAATGCCATGGTGGACGGATTGCTGGAGGCGACACAGAAGATCGGCGAGGTGATGGGCCTCATTCAGAACATCGCCGGACAGACCAACCTCTTGGCCTTGAACGCGACGATCGAAGCCGCGCGCGCCGGCGAGGCAGGCAAGGGCTTCGCCGTGGTGGCGAGCGAAGTGAAGGCGCTGTCGACCCAGACCGCGAAGGCGACGGAGGAGATCGCCGATCAGATCCAGGCGATCCGGGACGCCACCGGCGCTACGGCCGGGGCGATACGCGAGATCGGCGCCACCATCGCGCAGATCGACGAGATCGCCACGACCATCGCCGCCGCGGTGGAGGAGCAGGGCGGGTCGACCAAGGAAATTGCCCGCAGCGTGCAGCAGGCCGCGCAGGGCACGCAGGGGGTCATGCAAAACATTGCCGGCGTGACGCAGGCATCGGGCCAGGTGGGAACCGCCGCCGAAATGGTTCTCGATTCAGCCGGCGAGCTTGCAAAGCAGTCCGAGCGCCTGAAGCTGGAGGTCGAGAGTTTCCTCGAAACAGTCCGGGCGGCGTAGCCTTCGCTTCCGGGATAAGATATTCGGGCCGCCAGCAGCGTGTCGTGGTGTCTGAACGGGCGCCTATGGCTCTTTCTTGCCCACAAGCCATTTCGCAACACAAACCATTGCATAGGCGGCCAGACCGATCGGCGCGAACACCAGCACCATCCCCGCCAGCATCCCGGCGTTCATCAAGAAGTTGTCGGCCGTTTCGGGACCCCATATCCGTGCGACGATGACGTGAACGAGTCCGAAGATGGCCGGGACGCCGATAACAAGCGCGAACAACAGGACGAGAGGGCCGGCAGCAAACCAGGTGTTCGAAACGACGCGCGATATCGGCCGGATGGATTTCATCGCAAGGACGCCTGTCGATCGAGGAAAGGGCTTTCCTGGGAGAGCGAACCGGCATTGGTATGGGATGGCGGGAGGATCGTTCAACTCTCGCGGACAGGCCTGTGACCGCGGTCACACCTGACGGCCCTCCGAGTCCTTGAGGCCGGCATTCAGTCGCTCGCCATGAAGCGCTTATTCGATCGTTTCATCGGTGCGGATGGAAAATTCGGGCGGAACACGCATTGCCGTCGCCCAGGACGGCTACGACCGCGCCTTCGTTTCCAAGAGCCCCAGGCCCTTGCCCAGCCACTTGGTGGTCGGCGCCTGGATCAGGATGGTCATCAGAATGGCGATGAAGGTGACCGAGGCGATCATCTGCGCGCCGGGCGCCTTCATGCCCAGCAGCAGGCCGGCCAGCGCGCCGGGAATGACCCCGGTCTCGCGCGTCCAGCACATGAACAGCATTTCCTTGACACTCCAGCGCGCGCGCCGGTCGGGCAGCGCGCAAGCGAACACGGTGACCGGCCGCGCCACCAGCATCAAGACGGTGACGACGATCACGCCGCCCCACAGATACTGATTCATGAGTCCGAAATTCACCTGCGCCCCCACCAGCATGAAGATGAACAGCCGCATGATGAAGGCGGTGGTCGAGACGTATTCGTCGAGCTTTCGCGCCTCTTCGGGCTCCATGGCGAAACCGAACGATTCCTTGTTGCCGAGCACGATGCCGAACACGAACACCGCCATGAAGCCCGAGGCCTGCAGACCGTCGGCGGCAAAATAGGCGCCGATCACGGCGACCAGCGTCACCACGGGCGCATATTCGGCGAGGAAGGCCCAGCGTTCGTGCGCGATCAGCAGCGCGGCGAGATATCCGAGCATGATGCCGGCGACGATGCCGACGGCGGACTGCTTGAACAGGTCCGCTATCGACGTCATCAAGGAGAACTCGCCGGTCCCCATCGCCACCGCCAGCACACTGAAGGTGACGATGGCGCCCATGGCGTCGTTGAACGCCGACTCGCTCATCACGGTTTGCGCGACCCGGTCGCGAATGTGAATCTGTCGGAAGATCGGCACCAGCGTCGCCGGGTCCGTCGAGGCCAGCGTCGCCCCCAAGAGCAGCGCCACGATCCAGGGAACGCCGAACACATAATAGGCGGCAAGGCCGGTGATCCCGGCCGTAATCAGGACGCCGACTGTGGCGATGATGACGATGGTGATCCAGACCTGCTTCAAGACGTGGAAGCGCAGGGAGGCGCCGCCGTCGAACAGAATATAGCTGGCGCCGAACAACAGGATGATCTGGTTCAGCGCCGAATCCGCCTTGATATCGATCAGGCCCAGCGCCTCCGGACCGATGGCCATGCCGACGACCAGAAACACCGCGACGTCGGGAATCCTGATCTTCTGCGCCAATAGACCGGTGAGGGTGCCGATTGCAAGGATGAGCCCGCAGGACAGCAGCGTGTGCTTGGCGATTTCAAGTGAGGCCGATGCTTCCAATTCGTTTCGTCTCCCCGCGGCTCAAACAATGGGTGCGCGCGCCGACGGCGGGCACCACAATTGGCGTGGACGCTGCCCGACGCGCCGCAAAATGGCAAGGCCGCCGTCTCTTCGACCAAGGGCGGACAACATGACTATTGTGCATCGGCGGTTCGCTATTTGCAGGTCGATGGCGGCCATCTATCCGCCGAGGGACACGCTTTTCTTGCCGCCCGGCTGCTCCCCTCCATTGTCGCCGCGCTCGGACATTGACTTGGCGGCGCTCAATCTCACGACCAGCGGTTTGAGCAGTTGCGGCGACAGATAGATCGGAAACTGCGACAGCGCGAAATACAGCCATGTCGTCCCCGGCAACACGCCGTCGGTAGCGGCCACCATCAGGCCCATGTTGCGCTGGGACACCAGCAGGCCGAGCGCCAGCGCACGCTCGCGGCCGATCATTCGGAAGACCAGCGTGGTGACGCCGACCAGGGCGAAGAACACCGCGAAGGCAAGCATCGTCAGTTCGAACGTCCTGAGCGGATCGGCCCAAAACCCGCCGGCCACGTTGCCCATCACGGCGGCGACGAACACGAACAGGATCAGGATATTGAGCCCGTCGATCGGACCCTTGTGCCGCGCGATGGCGGCTCCGCCTACGGCGCGGCGGATCGCGCCCGCGACCAATAGCGATCCCGCGAGGATCGCCACCAGCTTCAGCCCGAGCCCGAGCGGCGAGAGCGTCAGCGCGGTGCCGAAGAAAACGCAGGCAAACAGCGGCGCCGTGAACGGTACCAGCGCCGTGCTGGTGACCAGCGTGATCAGCGCCAGCGTCGAGTCCAGCCCCATCACCGCGGCCAGCGCCGGCGCCGCCATCATCGGCGACGCCACCGCCTGCAGCATCAGCGCCAGGAAGAGGTCCGGCGAATGCGTATCGAGGCCGGCCACGAGACAGGCTGCGCCTGAAATCAGGGGCACGCCGAGCATGGTCCATACCGTCGCGGCGACGACGATGCCCGGCCGCCGCAGCAGATCGCGCAACGCGCCGATGTCGACGCGCATGAAGGAGATGCAGAGCAACAGAAAGATCGCCTCGGTGACGAAAGGCTTCAACAGCTCGCCGGCCGGCGGCACCGCGACGCCGATGAACACCAGCGCGGCGATCGCGCGGGTGCCCTGGCCGCCGAGCCATGCCAGCCCTTGCACGGGGACGGCGGCGGCGCTTTGCAAAGGGGAGGGCATGCGGCTTTCGAATGCAGGCCACATCGAGAGGATTGGCCGGGGAGATCGAAGTTTTGCGGAACGCAACCATGCGTCAGCCGTCCGGCACCACGAAGTAAAATCTCGTTACCGTCTGTTTCCGGCCCCGGCGGAGTTAAGCGCGAACCTCATCAGGATGCAGCCATCCGATGCCCTCCATGCGGAATCGTTCAAGGGATCGACTCCCGGCAGTTTCCCCCGAGGCAATTCAAGGTGCGGGACGGCGTCCCCTTGCAATATTATGCCTATCCCCCGGCGCCGGACAAAGTTGCCGTCCTGATCCATGGCTCGGCCGGCCCCGGAGACCAGCACGCACGCGCTCGCGGAGTCGCTGCGCGCCGCCGGCGTGACCCGCCTGTGTGCTGGATATCCAGGAGCCGTCGTGGCTCGTGCCATCGCGCCGCACGAATGGTTGCGCGCACTCTCAATGATTTGGGGCCGGCAGTCGACCTGCCGAGCCCAATCTCGTTTGGTCTATCTCGTCGATCGACTACCGGGAATGCCGGTCGTGGCCGCGATCAATGACGGTCGCCGTCCCGATTGTGATCATCATGATCATGACCGTGTTCATGGTCATGATCCCTGCCGAAATCGAACATGTCGAACAGGTCTCCGATCGCCGGCATGTTGACGGGAACGTAGACGTTGTCGTCGTCGACACGCGGATTGGGCAGATTATCGCGGCTGCGCGAGCTGAGCTTGCCGAGATACCAGTTGCGTTCGACGAATTTCACGAAGGAGGAATGTTCACCATAGACGTGGGTGATGTGACCGCCCCGCGAGAACGGCGAGACCGCAATCATCGGAATACGCGGCCCGGTGCCGAAGAAATCGACGGGCTGGATGAAGCCGGAGTCATAGTATCCGCCGCCCTCGTCCACGGTGACGAAGATCGCGGTGCTTTCCCACAGCTCCTTGTTGCCCTGGGCAAGCTGGATGATGTTCTTGGAGAATTCCTCGAACAGATTGAACTTCGACGATGCCGGATGGCCGTCCATCGCGCCGTCCGGCTTGACGTAGGAGACCGCCGGCAAGGTGCCGTTCTTGAGGTCGTTGAAGAGATCGGTGACGTCACGCATATGGTCGGCGCGCATCGCCGGATAGTTCACCTGATATTCGAACGGGTTGCAGATATTGCAGTAGATCCCGTCGAGCGGAGCGCCGGTCCCGGAAACATTGTAGCTGCCGCCATAATATTTCCACGGAATGTGCTTGGCGCTCAGGAGGTCGCCGATGCTGGTCATGGTCACCGGCGGAACTGCACCGGCCGGGCTTGGCGTGCCTTGCGGCGTCCAGGCCGGGTTGACGTTCACCGCGTTGTAATAAGCGCCGGGATCGCATTTGGTCTGCACGGGGTAGGGCAGCTTGCCGAGATAGTCCAGGATCGGCTTGATGCCGTGCTGGGTCTGGTCGGAGCAGTTGAACCACTGCTTGCGCGTGGTGTACTGGTTGAGCGTGCCAGGCAGCGGATCGGGATTGTAGATGGTGTTGGCGGGCGGCGTCACGGCGTGGCCCTGGCCGTCACTGAAGAACACCTGATCGGCAAAGCCCAGCGGAACGCTATTCGGCCCGGTCCCGCCCATCACAGGCTGATGATAGTTGTCGCTCGTGGTGTATTGGTCGGCGAGGAACTTCAGATAGGGCACATCGTTCTTCTGCATGTTGAAGAACGCCATGGTCTGGCCGGTATCGTGCGGCGTGCCGCTGGGTGCGGTCGAATAGGTCGTTGTGACGAACGATTGCAGGTCGTGCAGGCAGCCGGTCGGATTGTGCCGGGAGACGTGCTCAGCGTCGATCGCGCAATCCACCTGCTGATACATCTGGAAGAACTGGTGGATGGTGTCGGCGGTATAGGCGTCGTAGGGCATGTTCGGGCCGGTCAACTGGAACGGTCCGGGCGGCAGGTTGCTGACGTTGGCGATGCGGGTGTCCGGGCCGACGCTGACCGGCAGACCGGTGCCGCCGGTGCCGAACAGGAACTGGTCGGCGGGCGGCAGGCCAGGATCGCCGCCGGGAATGCCGAGAATGGGGGCACCTGTCGGGTTTTGTACGCCGCCGAGATCGGGCGCCGGCAACGTCGAATACAATGACTTCTTGGAGGACGGTGCGCTGATGAAGAAGCTTGCGCCGTTCGGTGCCGAGGTGACCTGGAACTGGTGCGCCTTGTCGAATTTCTCGTCGGGCGAGCCGTCGGCCTTGATGATGTGTTCGGATAAGAGGTTCAACATCCGTTCGTCGCGCGACTTCGGCGTATAGGTGGCGAACAGGTGGTCGAAGCTGCGGTTTTCGCCGACGATAATGATGACATGCTTGATCGGCGATGAAGTCTTGATGTGGGTAATCGCGTCCTCTGCGCGTACAACTGGCGAAAGCGAAAGCGCAGCCAGGGACACGCCGAGCAGGCCTAGCCTGCGCGGAAGCGCTGTTTTCAGCATAGTCTTCTCCTGTTGGATTAAGAAAGTAATGACAACAGGCGCGTTCTTATTCTGCGAGGATGACGGTCATTTACAGATTGCGTGACACAAACAGAAACTTTCGCCGGCCAAGAGATCGCCAGCGAGCGACGGACCGGCGGCAACGGGTTGTGTGACCGGCGCAGCAGATGATCCAGTCAGCGAACCGGACTGGCGCGTCGAAGGGTGCGCATGAGTCCGCTTCCGGTCACGCGCGACCGGCGCGAGCCGGCGGCAATCCGGCCACGCTTGCTAGGCTTCGAAAGCGGAAACAGATTCTAGTTCAGCGCTCTCAGCCAGCCGCCGATTTCGCTGGCGGCGACATTGGCCTGCTGCAACAGCTTGCCCATGGTGAAGAAGCCGTGGAATTGGCCGGGAAAATGCCGCCAGGTCACGGCGACGCCGGCTTCCTTCAGCCGGTGGGCATATTCGTCGCCTTCGTCGCGCAGGGGATCGGCGCCGGCGGTCAGCACATAGGCCGGCGGCAGGCCGATCAGCGTGGTGGCGCGCGCAGGCGAGGCACGCCAGTCGTGCACGTCGG
>JBGPSI010000104.1:0-16681 GCA_041490045.1 Bradyrhizobium sp. | reverse complement strand
CGCTCGTCCTGCTGGCGGCGGCCGCGCTGAATTTCACGGTCGATCCACTGCAGCTGTTTGGGCCCGCGCGCGTTCTGCCCGCGATGTATTCGCCAGACAGCCGCATGCAGAACGCCGGCCTGATCCAGAGCCAGAATTTCGACACCGTCTTCATGGGTACCTCGCTCGCGATTCACTTCCGGCAGAGCGATATCGACCGGCTGCTCGGCGTGAAGTCGCTCAAGCTGGCAATGACCGGATCGAATTCCCACGAACAGAGCTTTGTGCTTGCCGCGGCGCTTGCGCGTGGCGGCAAGCGGGTGATCTGGCAGGTGGACGACTGGATCTTCCGCGACGCGCCGGAGATCGACCGGGACATCTATCTTCCCGCCGATCTCTACCGCGGAAACGCCAGGGGCATCGCGGGCTATCTCCTTAGCGGCGCCATGACCCGGGAATCCGCCTGGATCCTGGCGCGGTCGATTCCGCCGATCGCGCCGATGGTGGCGCGGCTGACCACCGAGCTGGTGTTCAGCTTTCCGCTTCCCCGCGTCGACGACATCAACACGCTTCAGCCCGATGTCGACATCGCCGACGCCTACAACGCGGCCAGGGCGCGCGCCGCATTCGCCTCCATCACCGCCCCCGAGCGCAGAAAATATCTCGGGGAGGGATATGATTACGACGCGATGGTCCGCAACTTCGAACGTGATGCGGTCGGCCTGATCGCCGGGCATCCCGACGTCCAGTTCGACATCTACCTGCCGCCCTATTCGATCCTGCAATGGGTAGCGATGAGGGACGCTTCGCCCTCGACGCTGAAGATCGTCTATGATTTTACAGCTTACGCCGCGCAGCGACTGACGCAGTTGCCGAACGCGAGGCTGCATGATTTTCGCGCGGTCAGGGACGTCACGCATGATCTGGGCAATTATGCCGACGTGATCCATCACTCGCCTGTGGTCGATCTGAAGGTGCTTTCCTGGCTGGCGGCGGGAAGCTACGTCGTCGACCGCGCGGCGCCGACGGCAACGCTCGACCGACTCAAGGCGCAGGTCGAGGCCTATCGGGTTGACGACTCCACGCGGTAGCGGACCTCATCCTGAGGAGTCGCGCAGCTGCGTCTCGACGGATGAATGGCAAGATCGTGGCCTCATAGTTCTCCCGACGATGCGAAGCATCGTCCGGAGACGGCGCTGGCGCGCTTCCTCACCGTGGGGGGCCCGTCAATTTCTCAGCCGCGCGCCGGCGTTGGCGCCGAACACCGGGATCCGGTTGACGGCGAGCACCACCGCGAAGGTGATCACCAGCATCGCGATGCCCAGCACCGAGATCGCGGCGAGGTCGCCGCTCTCGTTGAGGTCGTAGATCAAGACTGACAGCACCTTGGTCTGCGAGGTGAACAGCACGATCGCCGCGGAAAGCTCGCGCATCACGCCGATGAAGATAAAACACCAGGTTGCGATCACGCCGGTGCGCAGCAGCGGCGCGGTGATCTGGCGCAGTGACTGCAGCCTGGTGGCGCCGAGGATGCGGCTGGCATCCTCGAGTTCGGGATGGATGGTCGCGAACGCGGCCTGTAGTTGCTGATAGGCCGAGGGGAGATTGATGGTGAGGAACGCGATCAAGAGGATCCACAGCGTGCCGTAAAGCACGAAGGGCGGCCGGGTGTAGCTGAGGAACAGGCCGACGCCGAGCACGATGCCGGGCACCGCGACCGGGGCGGTGGCGAGAAAGCCCAGCATGCGATGCCCCGCGATCACCCGGCGCGTCGTGACATAGGCGATCACCAGCGCCATGATCGTGCCGATGGTTGCGGTGGCGGTGCCGAGAATGACGGTGTTCTTCAGCGCGAGCTGGGTCGCGGACAGTTCGGTGAACACGAACACGATGTTCTTCAACGTCAGGGTTGACGGCGTCACCAGCGTGGTCGCGTTCGGCGAGAACGCGGCGTTGAGCAGCGCGAAATAGGGCAGGAATACCGGGCTGAGCAGCACCGCGAGGCAAAACGCCAGCGCCGCCCAGCGCCATTTGTTCAGTTCGACCCGGCGCGGCGCACCGTATTTGCCGCCCACGACCGAGTAGCCGCGGCGGCCGAGGATGAATTTCTGGGCCTGCAGCAAGAGGATGGTCAGCAGCAGCAGCGGCACCGCGGCGGCGGCGGCCAGTTCGAGTTTTGGCGGATACTGGAACAGGCTCCAGATCTTCGTGGTCATGGTGTGGAAGCCGGCCGGCAGCGCCAGGATCGCCGGCGAGCCGAACAGGGTCATGGCCTGCAGGAAGGCGATCAGCGAACCCGCGACGAGGGCCGGCAGCGCAAGCGGAATGGTGACGCGCCGCGCCGTGGTCCAGGCCTTGCCGCCGAGGATCGCGGAAGCGTCTTCAAGTTCGCCCGGCATGTTGTCGAGCGCATTGGCAACGAGCACGAAAACGAAGGGGAAAGTGTAGCAGGAAATGACGAAGACGATTCCGGTCAGCGAATAGATATTGAAAAGGTGCTCGTCGGAATCGGCGCCGGTGAGATAGCGAAACAGCTGATTCAGCAACCCGCTGTTGGGCGCCGCCAGCAGCTCCCAGGCGACCGCGCCGAGAAACGGCGGCGTGACGAAGGAGGCGGTGACCAGCGCGCGGATGAACTGCCGCCCCGGCATGTCGGTGCGTGACACCAGCCACCCCATCGGCGCCGCCACCGCGCAGCAGATCACCGCCGAGCTGGTTGCAATGATCGCAGTGGTCAGGAGCGGATCGAGGAAATCCGGATTGGTGAACAGCGTGACGAAATTCCACAACGTCAGATGGCCGGCCTTGTCGGTGAAGGCGTAGACCGCCAGCCACGACAGCGGCAGCGCGATCAGCACGATCAGGACGCCGGCGAACAGCCCCAGCACCGGCCTGGTCCAGTCGAATTTTCCGCGTGTGCCGTCGATGGGGGTGGTGAGGGTCATGCACGATCTCTCTGCTCGTCATTCCGGGATGCGCCACCGAACTCGGGTTTACCCGAGTTCGGCAATATCAATATCCAAGTCGGCAACAGCCGACTTGGATGCGCAGGCCCGGATTCCATACTCCCGCTCGTGGTTATGGATTCCGGGCTCGCGCTTGCGCGCGCCCCGGAACGACGATGTTGGAAGAGGCTGGACATCTCACACCCGAAACAGCTTCGCATAGCGCGTCTTGATCTCTTCCGTCATGGCCTCAACGCCTGCGGCATCTTCCTTCATCAGCTTGATGTCGGAAATTTTGCGCCGGCCCGGCTTCGACTGCACCTGGGAATGCACCGAATATTGCGCGGTGAAGTCGATGAAGAATTGCTGGGTCTCTCGGCTATGCAGCCAGGCCTGGAACAGTTTTGCGGCGTTGGGGTGCGGGGCGGAGGCGAAGATGCCGGTCGGGCCCGAAATGGTCGGCGTGCCCTCGGTCGGGTAGACCGGCTCGACGGGCTGGCCGGCCTCCTTCAGCAGCACGATGCCATACTCGTTGCCGTCGGCCATCACCGCGCGCTCGCCGAGCGAAAGCTTCTTTGGCGGATCGGTCGACGACTGCACCTGCATGACGCGCTGCTTCGACAGTTTTTCGAAATACTCCCAGCCGAGCTCGCGAACCATCTGGAAGGTCGCGGTCATGATGGTGCCGCTATAGGCGGGATGCCCCTTGACCATCTTGCCGGCCCATTTCGGGTCGAGCAGATCGGCAAAACTCTTCGGCGCGTCTTCGGGCTTCACCAGATTGGTGTTGTAGGCGATCGACGACAGCCAGATCCGGGTGGTGGCGAACATCCCGTCGGGATCGCGGTACTGTTCGGGAAAATACTTGGCGACGTATTCCGAGACGAAGGGCGCGAGCCAGCCGTTCTTCTTCCAGGGAATGAAATGCGAGGCGTCGGAACTGTTGATGATATCGGCGGCGTGGATATTGCTCGCAAATTCCTGGGCCACCCGCTGAAACAGCCGCTCCGAGCCGGAGCGCTCGATCTGTACGGCAATCCCGGGATAGTGCGCCTCGAACGCCTTGCCGAGCTTCTCGCCGACCGGCAGGTCCATCGATGAATAGAGGACCACCGTGCCTTCCTTCTTCGCCGCGTCGACCAGTTGCGGCGTGATCGCCACCGCCGGCGGCGCCTCGGCGCGCGCGGGCGAGGCGAATAAGGTGCTTATTGCAAGCGCGGTTGAGCCTTTCAGCGAGCCCTGCAGAACGTCGCGTCGGGAAAGATTCTTGCCTCTCATGGCGTCCTCCTGTCTGCGTCTATCGGATCAGCGCGCGGCAGCGTTCGGGCGGCAGATAAAGCCAGACCTCGGTGCCCCGGGGAACGGCATTGTCGGTCGAGGTGACCACCCGCAAGGTCGCGCCATCTGGGGTTTCGACCATGTAGTCGCGGCTGGCGCCGAGAAACACCTGCCGCGTCACGACGGCCTTGACCGCATTATCCGGTGTCGGCGGAGCCTGCGTCGAAAGCCGGATGTCGTGCTGGCGAATGGCGACGATGGCCCTCTCGCCGGGATCGAGTTTCGCGCCCACCACCTCCAGGGTCGCGCCCGCGAAGGCGACATGATGGGCGTCGCGGGCGGTGCCGCTGATCACATTGCTGGCGCCGATGAAGCGCGCGACGAATTCCGATTGCGGCCGGTCGTAGATGTCTTCGGGCGTGCCGAGCTGGTCGATCCGGCCGCCGTTCATGACCGCGATCAGGTCGGCGGTGGTCATGGCCTCGGACTGGTCGTGGGTGACGTACACCGTGGTGTAGCGATATTCGTCGTGCAGGCGGCGGATTTCAAACCGCATCTCCTCGCGCAGATTGGCGTCGAGGTTGGACAGGGGCTCGTCGAGCAAGAGCGTCTCCGGCTCGACGATCAGCGCGCGCGCCAGCGCCACCCGCTGCTGCTGGCCGCCCGACAATTCGCCGGGATAGCGCTGCGCCAGCACTTCGAGCTTGGTCGTCGCCAGGATCGCCGCGAGCTTTTTCGCGATGGTGTCGCGGTCGAGTTTGCGCAGGCGCAAGCCATAGACGATGTTCTCCGCCACCGTCATATGCGGCCACAGCGCGTAGCTCTGGAAGATCATCGACATCTTGCGGCTCTCCGGCGGCAAGGTACGCGCGCGCGACGACACCACGCGATCGCCGACATGGATCTCGCCGTCGGACGGTTCCAGAAACCCCGCGATCAGTCGCAGCGTCGTGGTCTTGCCGCAGCCGGAGGGGCCGAGCAGACAGACCAGCTGCCCGTGATCGATCCGCAAGTTGACATCATCGACCACCGCGAGCGATCCAAACCGCTTGGTGAGGCCGCGCAATTCAACGGACGCCAATCAAACCCCTCCCCAAGACCGGTTCCCGCTCTTCGCAGGGCGCGCAGCGCCGTTGTCGGCTTATTTATCGCTGGATCAATATAAGCACGAAGAACGGGGCGGCGGGAAGGCTTGCTGATGGAAGCGCGGGAGATAAAACAACCATTCTCGGGGCACGCTCCAATCCCTCCCCCTCGTGGGGAGGGTGGCCGGCCGAAGGCCGGTCGGGTGGGGGGCTGCCTCAGCGAAATGATCGTTGGCTATTCGCGCGCTGGTCCCCGCGACGCAAAGCCCATCAAGAGTGTGATGAATCTTTCAGCGCACCCAGAATGCTTTCCATCACCCCCGCGAGATTCCCGTCGATATCTGAATTCCAAAATCGAAGAATCTTGAAGCCTTGGGATCGCAGGAAGGCGTCGCGAATCTGATCCGATCGCGCGCCGTTCGGCATGCCGTGCTGTCCGCCATCAGCTTCAATGATGAGCTGGGATCGGAACGAGACGAAGTCGACGATGTAACGGCCAATCGGAGCTTGCCGCCGGAAGTGGAAGCCGAACGGCTTAAGTTCGCGCAGCGTCACCCACAGTTTGACTTCCTGCGCGGTGAGACGCTTACGAAGTGCGCGGGCATTTTCATTTGCCAAGGCAGCCCCCGACCAACCGGCCAGACATTTTCATATGCGAAGACCTTTCCGCAAGCGGGCAAGTACATCTTTCTCATTCCGCCCCTTGTCGGGGCGAGACGAGCGATGCTCGCGGATGGCATGCGGCAGTGCGCGAATATCTCGTTTGCGGAGGCAGCCCCCCACCCGTCACATCGTTCGCTGCGCTCACGATGTGCCACCCTCCCCACAAGGGGGAGGGATAAGCAAAGCTCACGCGCTCACGCTTTCGCCGAGCCAGTCGATCGCGGCTTCGGTGCCGCCTTTGCCGTGGGGAATATCGAGCGCGTTGAGGCCGACTTCGATGACGCCGAGGGTACCGAGGATCATCGGCGCATTGATGTGGCCCATGTGGGCGATGCGGAAGGCCTGGCCCTGCAACTCGCCGATCCCGACGCCTAGCACCACGCCGCATTTCTCCTTGCAGTATTTGTGCAGCTCGACCGGATCGCGGCCGTTCATGACGACGGTGGTGACGGTGTTGGAGCGCTCGGCGGCCTCAGCGATGTTGAAGCCGATCACCTGGCCCTCGGCCCAGACCGCAACGGCGCGGCGCACCGCTTCGCCCAAGAGGCGATGGCGCAGGAACACGTTTTCGAGCTTTTCCTCGAACAGCATGTCGATCGCCTGGCGCAGCGCGAACAGCAGATGCACCGGCGCGGTGCCGGCATATTTGCGGTAGTGCTCGGCGCCCTCGCGTTCGGTCCAGTCCCAATAGGGTGTGCGAAGCCCTGCGGTCCTGTGCACCTCGCGGGCGCGATCGTTGGCGGCGACGAAGCCCAGCCCCGGCGGCGTCATCAGGCCCTTCTGCGAGCCGGACATCGCGACGTCGATGCCCCAGGCGTCCATCTCGAACGGCATGCAGCCGAGCGAGGCCACCGTATCCACCATGAACAGTGCCGGATGGCCCGCGGCCTTGATCGCCTTGCCGATGGCTTCGATGTCGTTATAGGCGCCCGAGGCGGTATCGACCTGCACCGCGAGGATCGCCTTGATCTCGTGGTTCTTGTCGGCCCGCAGCCGGGCCTCGACCTCGGCGGGACGGATCGCGCGGCGCCAGTCGCCCTCGAGCACCTCGACCTCGGCGCCCATCGCGGCCGCCGCATCGCCCCAGCCGATCGCAAACCGGCCGCTTTCCAGCACCAGGACCTTGTCGCCGCGCGACAGCACGTTGGAAAGCGCGGCTTCCCAGGCGCCGTGGCCATTGGCGATATAGACGTAGGAGCGGCTTTTGGTGGCGAACAGTTTCGACAGGTCGCGATGCAGGCTGTCGCTCAGCTCGATCATCTGGTCGGAATAGATGTCCAGCGCCGGACGATGCATCGCCCGCAGCACTTCGTCGGGCATGGTGGTGGGCCCGGGGATCGCCAGGAATTCCCGGCCCGCGCGAACGACCATTTTTCTTGTTCCTTCTTGGGTATGTCTTACGGGAGGGATGCCGGGGAATGAGCGGGAAAACAAGCTAGAACATGATGATAATAAATTGAAGCCGGAAGCCCTTCCTATTTCCCCAGCGCGTCGGTGATGCCGTGCCAGATCTGGTCCTTGATCTCGGTGGCCGGCGGGCTCGGAATGATGTCGGCGGGACCTGTCCGTTTTTGGCACGCCACCACCAGCCGCAAAATCCAGACCTCGCCGTCGGTGTAATAGGGATCGCCGCCGCCGTTGCGGCCGGTCACGGTGGGACCAATGCCCGTCACCTGATATTTGGCGTCGACCATGCCTGCGGCTTCGAGGTCGGAGGCCAAGAGCTTCCGCTCGGCGTCGATATCCGGCCCGATATGGTGGGTGATGGCCCCGGTATAATGGCTGACGCCGACGCTTCGGTCATAGGTCACCGCACCCAGCCAGACCGGCCGCTGTTCCTGGCCGCGGTCCAGCACCCTCCAGAACCGTACATGATGGCGATGATCGGCGCTCTTGCCGTCCGGCTTTTCGAATGCGAGATCCTCGCGGCGGCCGAGATAGAACAGCGGGCTCACCGGGGCGTCGCGATAGGGCCGGTCCAGCAGCACGCTGCCGGCGATCTCGATCGAGGAGCGCAGCGTCACGGGATCGGCGGGAAACCAGTGGGCGGCCTGCATGGCGCACAGCACGTCCTTGTCGTCGCCGACCAGGCCGACATTGATGGGATCGCCGGGGATGCCCTGCGCAGTGTGCGTCACCATCGGCAGATTGGCGAGGCCCTTCTGGTGCTCGTAATGCGTCCACAGCGCCGGCAGCGCGAGATAGGCCAGAAAAGTATAGGCCAGCATGATCGCCAGCGCGACCAGCAGGAAGCGCTCCAGCCGCGAGCGATCCGGCGGGGCTTGCGATTCCAGATCGTCGTAAAGGTCCGCCACGGCACGGCGCTCTCAGTCGTCTTCCGGCGAGATTAGCGCATTTTCGAGTTCAATGGCTTCATCTTTCGAGACGGCCGCGTTGCGGCCTCCTCAGGATGAGGTCTCAAACCTTCGTCGCTTCGGAAGAAATCCTGGACCCTCGAGAGATCTAAGCCCCTCATGGCGAGGAGCGCGTCGGAGTTTATCATCGGGCCGCGCTTTGCGCGGACCCGTTGGCGCGTCTCGAACCATGAGGCCGCTATCGTCGCGTCTCGCGACAGCCGGCGGCTTCGGCGTCGTCGACCGAGCAGAACCAGCGCGTGCCCTTGGAGATATGCATCTTGATCTGCGCGTACCAGCGGCTCTTCGGCGTGTGGTAGATGCATTCGCCGGAACTGTTGACGTTGCCCTTGATGGTGCAGTCGGGCGAGGGCGCGACCGATCCCGAGGCCGACGCCAGCAGGATCGCATGCGCGTTCGGCGGCGGCTTGACGGCGCCGAGAATGGCCGTCTTCTTGTTGCGGACGCGCCAGTCCCACGGCGCGATGAAGGCGCCCTGCCACATCCCGGCCTTGGCCTCGCGGGCGGCCTTTTCGTCGGCCTCGTAGTCATGCGAGACGCGGACAAAGGCCAGCGCCCATCCGCTTCGGACCAGCCATTTCTGGATGTCCTCGCCGTCGACCTCGCACCGCGCCACGATGCGGCCACGGCGGTCGGCGGCCTGGCGCGGGTGGCAGGTCCAGCTCTTGTTGCCGGCATGTTTTATGAGCTCGTCGCGCGCGGCGACGCCGCAGGTCCAGCGCTCGCCTGTCTTGTTGAGACAGAGCTGATCCACCGACGGCGCGTCGATGCCGCCGAGGCGAATGCGGGTCGAGCCGATCTGGATCGAATCGCCCTCGCGGATTTTCGGCACGCCGGCGACGTCGGCGGCTTCGGCAACAGCCGGCAAGAGAGCCGGCAGCAAAACCGACATCAGCGATAATGCCATCGCCGGAACGAATTTCATGCGCATGCAATGAGGCCGCCTTAATGGAGCAGATTCGCTATCGCGGCGGATTGTGGTGCCGATGCGGCCAAATCGCCAGCGGGCGAGGCGCCGATTACCTTCAACTTTGCGCTATCATCGTTGCGACCGAGTCGCGGTTGGTTCACATCGTCGTCCCGGCTCAAGGCGGGACGTCGCAATTTGTTAGCTCGCCGCCCCCATCATCGCCCGCCGCGCCAGCGCCAGGCCCATCAGCACGAAGGCCGAGGTGACTTCGGGCCCGCCGACCAGGATGCGGGTCGGGGTCTTCATCTTGTTCCACTCATAGGCCTTGAACGGCCCATGCCTGCCGCCCTCGCCGAAGCTCGCGATGATGCAGTGCAGGGCAGGCGTAAAGGTGGCGCGATCGGCGCCGAGATGGCCGAGCGCGATCAGCGCCAGCGCGGCGTCGAAGGCGTTCATCTCGCGGGCGATCAGCTCGGTCTGCACATAGGCCAGCACGCGCGAGCGGATGAAATCGAACGCGCCGTCGGGGTCGATCGCGGCCTGGGCTGCGAGCGGCAGCGCGAGGAAGGCCGCGTAGCAGCGGCCGAAATAGGCGCAATAGAGCTCCGGCAGATAATAGATGTGCGAGCGCGGATCGGCGAAGGCGCCGCTCGCCGCCAGCCGCTTCTGGAACGAAATGATGCGGTGCACGGTGTCGAGCCGCGAAGGCGTCTCCAGCACCTTCCAGCGCGCGAGGTTGCGGAAGGAGACTTCGAGGATATCGAGATTGAGCGTCGGGTCGAGGTCGTTGCCGAAGGGCCGTTCGCCCTCAAAACTGTCGATCCAGGTGGCGACGCCGCCTTCGTAATCGATGTTGTCGTTGAGCGGCACGGTGACCTTGGGCTCGTTGGCGCCGCCGCGGACCTGGTAGCCGGCGTAGAAGTCCAATAGCGGCTGGTCGAGCATGGGGTCGTCGGAGCCTGCCTGGGTCGCCGCCGAGAACGAGCACGCGGTCGTATCGCAATCCGGTACGTAGACGCCAAAACCCAGATCCTGCTTGATCTGGGCGAAGAAGCGGGAAAAGCGCGGATGCGGCAGCGGCGCCAGCGCGGTGACGACGTTGAAGGTCGTGCCGTCCTGCGCGCGCACTTCCTCGCGGCTGGTGGTCAGGCAAAACGCGACCATCTCCGAAATCGCGCCGCGCGCCGCCGCGGCCTCGCCGGAGGAAGCAAGACCGGTCTCGACGAAGCTCAAGAGCGACTCGGTGAAGAACGCGTCGTAATAGGCCGAGCGGTGGCGGATCTGCACCGGCTCCCACATCGGCTCGGCGATGCCTTTCCAGGGCGGATTGATCAGGTCGCGCGCCGGCGAGCGGGCGATGAAGACCCGCGCCAGATTGAACAGCAGCGTCGAATTCTTGTAGCCGCGCGAATTCAGCCCGGTCAGCGCCATCAGCAATTCGCGGCCGCGCAGATCGGGATCGCCGAGCAGATTGAAGGCGGCGTAGGTCGGGATGAAGCCGCATCTGCTGAACGAACCCAGCAGATGCGCCCCGCAGGCCCGGATCATCGGCTCGATCTCGGCAAGGGCGGGCGGGCGGCGGGACACGGCAAGCGGCTTCGGCCTGGGATGGCTGAGCTCGATCGTGTCCAAAAGCGCCGCCACCGGCGCCCCGATGGCGGCCCAGTCCGGCGCCGCCTCGTCGCGCGCGGAAGCGAGCGCGGCGCGCAAGGCCCCCAGCCGGCCCTCGTCGCGGAGTTCGGAAAGCCCGGTCCGGCGCAGCAGCGGGCGCAGCGCGGGATTGCCGAGCGCGGTCCGATAGAACTTTCCGAGATGGGGGTCGCCGCCGGTATACTTGCGCAGCAGGGGATCGCAGACGTCGTAGAGCGACGGGCCGTCTTTCCGGGCCGTCAGGGCGCGACAGGCGGCACCGGCGAAATAGCTAAAATGCATGAAAATTTTTCCCCGCGACCTGGCGCCGCACCCGCTGAAACGCGGCGCCATCCCCTCCCGGATACCCCCAAGACGTCCTGAAGGCACCCTTAAGCCACCCTCAAGTCATTGAAAAAACTACACGAAAACCCGCGAAATACAAAGGTGACTGAAGTCACGGAGATTTCGGGTGCGATTTTGGAACGATTCGCGCCAGCCAGCGGCGGCATTAAGTGCCTGCCCGGCCGGGAGAAATTGTGCCCGGCGCGCGTTCACTTTGACCGCCGAGCGGCGGCTACCAATACGTCAATACGGTTGCCGGATTTCCGCCGTCAGGTTAATGCTTTCTTTGCTGCGGTGCCGCAAATAGAGCGTAATTGGACGGCACACCGTCCGGCACCCCCGAAAACCAGAATGGCGTAGGCGCGACTAATTCGGCGCGCTTTCATTTGTGACGAGGAACGACCCGAGATGAATGTAACGCTCCTTCGCGTCTCCAGCCGCCCGGTCGCCATCGCCGCTGTCGTTGTCGGCATGGTCTCGCTGGCGATTGGCGCGCATGCGGCGCTGAACATGCGCTCGCTCGATGCCGCCAAGGAAAGCGCCGCCGCCAGCAGCGTCGACACCTCCAAGAAGGCCTCGCGCGTCGCGCTGGTGATCGGCAACGGCCATTACCCCGACGCCAATGCGCCTTTGTCCCAGCCGATCAACGACGCCCGCGCGCTGACCTCCGAGCTGCGCCGCGACGGTTTCGACGTCGACGTCATCGAGGATGCCAGCAAGGACGACATGACCCGCGCGGTGGCGCGGCTGAAGGCAAAAGTCCGTCCCGACAGCGTGGTGATGCTGTTCTACGGCGGCTACGGCATCCAGGCCGGCCGCGAGAGCTACATGATCCCGGTCGACGCCACGATCTGGAAGGAAAGCGACGTCCGCCGCAACGGTGTCTCGATCGAATCCGTGCTCGAGGTGATGAAGGAGCAAGGCGCCTGCGCCAAGCTCGTCGTCCTCGACGCCGCGCGCCGCAACCCCTATGAGCGCCGCTTCCGCGCCTTCTCCCATGGGCTGGCGCCGATCACCGCGCCCGACAACGCCCTGATCCTGACCTCGGCGACGCCGGGCAAGGTCGCCGACGACGGCAAGGGCCAGCACTCCGTGCTGGTGACCGAACTGCTCACCAACATCGGCACCCGCGACACCGACAAGCCCACCGCGGCGGAAGCCATCTTCAACAAGACCCGGATCGCCATCGCCAAGGCCACCGCCGGCGAACAGGTGCCGAGCGTGTCCTCGTCCCTCCTCGAAGACGTCAGCTTCGCCGCGACCGACAAGGCCGGCGGCTAACACCTCGTCATTCCGGGGCGCGCGTAAGCGCGAACCCGGAATCTCGAGATTCCTCGATGCGCAAGTGCGCATCTGAGGCCTGCTCCTGACGGACCATCCCGGAATGACCCGAAGATCGGGTCTTACGCATCGCCCAGTTGCTTCACCTCTCCCATCGGGAGAGGTCGGCGCGCAGCGCCGGGTGAGGGGTTACGCCCCAACGAGAGAGCTTAACCCCTCACCCGAATTTCTCGCTGCGCTCAAAATTCGACCTCTCCCGATGGGAGAGGTGAAGATAGCGGCAACCCCTATTTCCCCGCCGCCGCCGTCACCGCGCGCACCGGATCGCCCTCGCGCAGCAGCGCGCCTGCGCGTGCCACCACGACGTCGCCTTCGTTGAGCCCTTTGCGGATTTCGACCTGGCCGCCCGACATCAGCCCGACGTCGACGCTGCGCGTTTCGACGCGGGCGCGGCGCACCACCTGCACCACGGTGCCGGCCTCGCCGTAGAGCACGGCGGTGAGCGGCACCGAGACGTTGTCGCAGCTCTGCCCGGTCTTGATCATCGCGCGCCCCGATGAATTCACCAGCAGGCGCCGGTTGGTGGTGATGCCGATGAAGGCCTGGCCGAGCTGGCTGTTGGGTTCGATCGTCGGCGCGATCCGGCGCACCTTGCCGTCGACCTCGCCGGCGCCGGGGATCTTGATCCGCGCGGTCTGGCCCACCTGGATTTTGCCGATGTCCTCCACCGGGACCAGGCCGACCAGGTCGTATTCGCTGCGCGCGATGATGGTGAACAGCGCCTCGCCCTTGGCCGAGGCCACCGCGCCGATCGTGGCCGTGGAGGCCTCGATCAGCCCGGCCACCGGCGCCTGCACCTGGGCGATGCCGCCCTCGGGCAGCGTCAGCCGCGCCAGCGTCTGGCCGGCGGTGACGGTATCGCCGGCTTCAGTGAGGATTTCCGAAACCTTCAGCCCCGGCCGTTCGGGTCGCACCATCGTCTCCTCGCGCGCGATGATGATGCCGGAAACCTCGACGATATCCCCGAAGCACGCCTTCGCCACTGTCAGCACCGTGACCGCCGCGCCCTTGGGAGCCTCGGCCTCGTCGGCGGCGAGGGCGGGGGAGGCGAGGGTGAGGAGGAGGAAGGCGAGGGAGGCGAGCCAGTTTTGCGAGAGGTCGCGCGAGGGCAAAGAGGGCATCGCAGTTCCTGTTCCGGTGTTCGAGGGTTATTGATATCAGGCGGCGGGCGGGCGCGCCAAGCGCCTTGGTGATTAGACCAGCTCGCCATGCTTTGGTTCAATGCTTCGCGACCAACGCGGAGGTCGTCATGCCCGGGGTTGTCCCGGGCATCCACGTCTTGATTTGCGGTGACCGAAAAGGGGTGGATGGCCGGGACAAGCCCCTGCCATTGCGATGGACGGAGGCCGAGTTACAGAGCCACGCAGCTCCGAAGATTGGGTATAGTAAGATCAGATTATCAGGCAAGCGCGGACAAGGCAGCTTAGTTAGGAAGTCGGTTCCGATCTCCGACGTGGAGCGGGCGCAATTCTAAACAACCTCGGCCCCAACGCAGCGTATGGGTATGGCTGACGAAGCGAATATTGGAAAGCCGTGGAACGATGATGAGCTTGACGCCATTGTCGCCGACTATTTTTCGATGTTGAATGCTGAACTTTCTCGACAGCCATATGTCAAATCTCACCACAGCGCTGTCCTGATGAATCAGATTGGACGAACACACCGATCTGTGGAGTTCAAGCATCAAAACATATCCGCCGTCTTAGAGGAAATGGGATTGCCATGGATTGTCGGCTACAAACCAAAACGAAATTATCAGGCGTCGATTTTTGGTGCGATTGACCGATATCTTTCCTCGAAGGAAGACCTGGTCTATCATCAGCTTTCACCGAAAGTGCTCGCGGTTGCCGAAGATGCCGGCAGCTTCGTGGACGCTCCGAAATTGGGACTTCCATCCGATAGGCCTTGGCAACTTGAGCGTCTGGTTCGTAAGTTCGATCCCGTGGAGCGCGATCTCCGCAACCGATCGTTGGGACGTGCAGGTGAAGAATTTGTTTTGGAGATAGAAAAGAAGAAACTCGAAAAATATCAACGGCCCGACCTTTTGGAAAAAATAAGATGGGTCTCGTCGGAAGAGGGCGACGGCGCAGGATACGATGTCCTTTCTTTCGAGCCAGACGGTCGAGAGCTTCTAATAGAGGTCAAAACGACCAACGGAGCAGCCAGAACGCCATTCTTCATTTCTGAAAATGAGTGTCAAAGGGCCGCAGCATCGGCGGAGTCATGGCGTTTGTACCGCGTGCATCTATTCGCCCAGAATCCTCGTATCTTTCAAATAACTCCTCCTCTGAATGAAGTGCTCAACTTGCGTCCCGATATCTGGCGCGCGTCGTTTTCTTGATCGCCGTCATCCGCAGCGAATAATTAGGGTCGAGACTCATTAAATCCACCATACAAGAGCGGCGGCGAGACAAACAGAGGCCAGGAAGTTTCGCGCCAGCCTGTCGTATCGCGTGGCGATGCGCCGGAAGTCCTTCAGGCGGCTGAAGGCGTTCTCAATAAGATGGCGTTCTCGATAGAGGCGTTTGCTGAAGCGGAAAGGCTGCTTGCGATTGCTGCGGTTTGGAATGACCGGTTTGGTCCCGCGCCGATGCAGTTCAGCGCGCAACTCGGCGCTGTCATAAGCCTTATCACCGAGCATGTGTTTCGACGGCTTTACTCGGCGGAGAAGACGCTCAGCGATCGGGCAGTCGTGCGCCTCGCCTCCGGTCAATAAGATGGCGATCAGGCGCCCTTTAGCATCTGCGAGTGCGTGGATCTTCGTGTTACGCCCGCCTCGCGAGCGGCCAACAGCCTGTTTCTGCTCCCCCCTTTTCCGCCCGATGCCGAGCGGTGCGCTTTGACATGTGTGGAGTCGATCATTTGAACATCTGCCGATCGTCCGCTCCCAGCGAGTTCCCGGAACAGGTTTTCCCAAACGCCACGTCGCGCCCAGCGCACAAATCGGTTATAGATTGTCGTCGGAGGGCCATACGCTTCAGGGCAATCGCACCAGCGGCAACCGCTCTTGAGAACATGCACAATGCCGCTAATCGTACGGCGGTCATCCACGCGCTCAACACCGCGTACATCCGTAGGCAAATGCGGCTCAATCCGCGCCCACTGCTCGTCGCTCAGCCAAAACAGTTTCCTGCTCATCGTCCTTCTCCAATGCGAATCATTATCGTATTGTCGAAGCACAAAGATTAATGAGTTCTGACCCTAGTAAGGCCGCGTGATTTGTTGGATCGCTCGGTCGGCTAATTTGCTCAAATCAATCCGCGACCGGCAAGTTGCAGATTGAGCCGCCTCTGTTGGTTTGTAATTGGCTGCCTTGTGCATCTTCGCAAAAATGTTCACCTCCTGCCGTGAATAGGCGATTTCGTAAAACACCTCTCCGGCCGCGTTAGTGAAGGAATATTCGCGTGGTTTGGCCCATTCGTTTTGCATCTAACCATCCCATGGCAACTATCGCAGCATAATCTGCAGTTAGGCCAAAGGCAAAAGATGAAAAAGGCAATGGCCGCATGAGTCGGTTTGTTTCGCGAAATCTTGCGCACACCAAGATCGTGATGGGTTGGCAGGTCACTGATCTAACCCGACGGGCAAATCACCTAATCCCCTGTCCAGCCCCTTTCGCAAAAATATTTCCTCTTCCCCTTTCACGCAAATCACCTTCATAACTCCCGCCGTCTCACCCCACATGAGGGGCGGTTCGCGATCGTCACGGACGCGGGGTGGGATGCGGTGGACGCGGCAGCGTCGGGCGCGCGTGAGGTCGCAGGGCGGGCTTTGCCCGTGAGCGACAAGAAGGCGCGCGGACGACCGATGCTGATCCCGCCTGCGCCAGAACTTCGGCGGATGGGTACCACGCCCGTCGAAAGCTCCAGCGCAAGCGGTCGCGGACGGAGAAGTCGTGTGGTCCTGACGCCTCGACGCCGGCGTCAAGTTGGTGGTGGCCTGCCAGCCCGACCGGGTATGTCAGGCCTTTGAAGCCGCCAGCGACGGTGACAAGAAAGCCCGATCGCCGGGGAGATCACGAAATAAGCCGTTAAAACCACTGCGTGTGGGAACGCCGGGTGAATCCGGCTGTATCTCGCGGTGACTACGCTCGTGTGGTTTTTATTTTCCACGCGAGGCTGCGGGTGCGGT
>JBGPSI010000103.1:0-16797 GCA_041490045.1 Bradyrhizobium sp. | reverse complement strand
TCGCGGCGCTTTTGGTTTGTGACGGAAGGCAGAAGATGCAGACTGTCGCTATCGTAATTCACCTGATGATCGTCGCGACCCTGATCGCGACGGTGCTGTTGCAGAAATCCGAAGGCGGCGGCCTTGGCGTCGGCGGCGGCGCCGGCTTCATGTCGAGCCGCGGCACCGCCAATTTGCTGACGCGCACGACCGCGATTCTCGCATTCGGCTTTTTCCTCACCAGCCTGTTCCTATCCTGGTACGCAAGCTACGACCGGAAGCCGAGTTCGATCATCGGCGCCACGCCGGCCTCGCAGTCGCAGCCGGCAGGTGGAGCGGTGCCGGTCGCCCCGCCAACCTCGGGAGGCGTGCTCGATACGCTGAAGAAAGCGGACGAGCAGCAACAGCAGAATCAGCCGGCGCCCTCGGGTCCGCAGGCGCCGCGTTCGCAATAAAGCAGGGGGGCCATGCAGGACACGATCTGGCGCCCTGCATCAGAAACCCCCATCAAGTTGCTGATAACGCTATAAATTCCGAGTCACCCACAGCTCAACAAATTGTTCGCTGCAGCGTGCGATTCGTTTTGGCGAATCGAGCTGGTAGCCTTAAAGGTTAAGTCCCATGGCGCGGTACATCTTCATCACCGGCGGCGTGGTTTCTTCGCTCGGAAAGGGTCTGGCTTCAGCGGCACTCGGTGCGCTGCTGCAGGCTCGTGGCTACAAGGTCCGGCTTCGCAAGCTCGACCTCTATCTCAATCTCGATCCCGGAACGATGTCGCCGTACCAGCACGGCGAAGTGTTCGTGACCGACGACGGCGCCGAAACCGACCTCGACCTCGGCCATTACGAGCGCTTCACCGGGCGTCCGGCCACCAAGGCCGACAACATCACCACCGGGCGGATCTATCAGGACATCCTGACCAAGGAGCGGCGCGGCGATTACCTCGGCGCCACCATCCAGGTGATCCCGCACGTCACCAACGCGATCAAGGACTTCATCCTCGACAACAACGACGAGTTCGACTTCGTGCTGTGCGAGATCGGCGGCACCGTCGGCGACATCGAGGGCCTGCCGTTCTTCGAGGCGATCCGCCAGATCAAGAACGATCTGCCGCGCGACCACGCGATCTACATTCATCTGACGCTGCTGCCGTTCATCCCGAGCGCCGGCGAGTTGAAGACAAAGCCGACCCAGCACTCGGTCAAGGAGCTGCGCTCGATCGGCATCCAGCCGGATATCCTGTTGTGCCGCACCGACCGGCCGATTCCCAAGGAAGAGCGGCGCAAGCTCGGCCTGTTCTGCAACGTGCGCGAAAGCGCCGTGATCGAGGCCCGCGACGTCGACAACATCTACGCGGTGCCCGAGGCGTATCACGCCGCCGGCCTCGACGACGAGGTGCTGGCGGCGTTCGGCATCCCTCCCAAGACACCGCCGGCGCTGCAAGGCTGGCACGAGATCAATGAGCGGATCCGCAATCCCGAAGGCGACGTCACCATCGCCATCGTCGGCAAATATACCGGCATGAAGGACGCCTATAAGTCGCTGATCGAGGCGCTGTCGCACGGCGGCATCGCCAACAAGGTGAAGGTCAATCTCGACTGGATCGAGAGCGAAGTGTTCGAAAACGAGGATCCGGCGCCGTTCCTCGAGCACGTCAACGGCATCCTGGTGCCTGGCGGATTCGGCCAGCGCGGCGCCGAGGGCAAGATCCGCGCGGCGCAGTTCGCGCGCGAGCGCGACGTGCCCTATTTCGGCATCTGCTTCGGTATGCAGATGGCCGTGATCGAGGCCGCGCGCAATCTGGTCGGCATCGAGCAGGCCAATTCCACCGAGTTCGGCCCGACGCCCGAACCCGTGGTCGGCCTGATGACGGAATGGCTGCGCGGTAACGAGCTCGAGAAGCGGTCGAAATCCGGCGATCTCGGCGGCACCATGCGGCTCGGCGCCTATCCCGCGGCGCTGAGGCGCGGCAGCAGGGTGTCGGAGGTCTATGGCGGCGCCACCGAGATTTCGGAGCGCCACCGCCATCGCTACGAGGTCAACACCGCCTACAAGGACCGGCTGGAACAGCACGGCTTGAAGTTCTCAGGCCTTTCGCCGGACGGCGTTTTGCCGGAGATCGTCGAATACGAGGACCATCCCTGGTTCATCGGGGTGCAATTCCACCCCGAGCTGAAATCGCGGCCCTTTGAACCGCATCCACTGTTCGCGTCGTTCATTCAGGCCGCAATGGTGCAATCGCGGCTGGTGTAACGGGCTGAATCCTCAGCCTTTGACGAACGCGCGGATTGTTGCGACAAATTGCCCCCGATATCGCAAGAACAATAGAGTAGGGAGCAATGCCGATGATCTACGAAATGCGTGTCTATCGCTGTGTGCCGGGCCGGCTGCCGGCGCTGTTGAAGCGCTTCGAGAACACCACGCTGAAACTGTGGGAGAAGCACGGCCTGAGGCCGGTCGGGTTCTTCACCACGCTGGTCGGCGAATCCAATCAGGAACTGACCTATTTCCTGGCATGGGAGTCGCTCGCCGAGCGCGAGAAGAAATGGGCGGCCTTTCAGAACGATCCCGACTGGATCTCCGCACGCGCCAAGACCGAGGAAGACGGCCAGATCGTCGGCAACATCGTCAATCAAATGCTGGCGCCGACGGCGTTCTCGGCGATGAAGTGACCGATATCTCGTGGCGGCACCGGATATCGCCCGTGGCGCAACCCTGATATTCGAGGCCGCTGGAGGGTTGATCGGGCTGCTGCCGCCCGGCATGGTCCGCCTTCGAGAAGGATGATGCCTTGAACGCCAATATTGCAGCCGCGCCGCTCGTCAGCGCCGGATCGGTCAAATTCGGCAATGACATGCCGATTTCGATCATCGCCGGCCCGTGCCAGCTCGAGAGCCGCGCGCATGCGCTCGAGGTGGCATCCGCGCTGAAGGAGATCGCCGCGCGGCTTGGCGTCGGGCTCGTCTACAAGACTTCCTTCGACAAGGCCAACCGCACCAGCGGAACGGCCGCACGCGGGATCGGCCTGCAGCAGGCGCTGCCGGTTTTTGCCGAAATTCGCGCCTCGCTCGGCATGCCCGTGCTCACGGATGTTCATGAGGCCGCGCAATGCGCTGAGGTCGCGCAGGCCGTCGATGTCCTCCAGATCCCGGCATTTCTGTGCCGGCAGACCGATCTGTTGCTGGCGGTGGCGGCGACCGGCAAGGTCGTCAACGTCAAGAAGGGCCAGTTCCTGGCGCCCTGGGACATGGCCAATGTCGTCGCCAAGATCACCGGCGCCGGCAATCGCAACGTGCTGGTGACCGAGCGCGGCGCGTCGTTCGGTTACAACACGCTGGTTTCAGACATGCGGGCGCTGCCGATCCTGGCCCGCACCACCGGCGCGCCAGTGATCTTCGATGCCACCCACTCGGTGCAGCAACCCGGCGGCCAGGGCGCTTCGTCGGGCGGCGAACGCGAATTCGTGCCGGTGCTGGCGCGTGCGGCGGTCGCCGTCGGCGTCGCCGGCGTGTTCATCGAAACCCATCCCGATCCCGACCATGCGCCATCGGACGGTCCCAACATGGTGCCGCTGCGCGAGTTCGAGGGTCTGGTGCGGACGCTGATGGCGTTCGATGCCATCGCCAAGAATCCTCAGAATGTAGCGCGTTGATGCCGCAAACGGGATTGCGGTCGGATGAGCAGCGGTTGCCGCCGGCGCTCAACATCATTGCGCTTGCGACCTTTGCGGCGAGCCTGTCGGCCCGCGCGCTCGATCCGGTCCTGCCGCATGTCGCCGACGATTTCGGGGTGAGCATCACGACGGCCGCGGGTTTCGCGGCCGGTTTCGCGTTCACCTTTGCCGTGGTGCAGCCGGTGATCGGCGCCGCAGCCGACCTGTTCGGCAAGGCGCGGCTGATGATCGGCTGCCTGGTGCTGCTCGGCCTCGCCAACATTCTGGGCGCGATGTCGACCTCGTTCTCGCTCTTGTTCGCAACGCGCATTCTCGCCGGTATCGGCTCCGGCGGCGTGTTTCCGGTCGCGCTCGGGCTGACCAGCGATCTCGTCGGTCCCGAAAAGCGCCAGGTCGCGATCGGGCGAACGCTGGCGGGCGCCATGACCGGCAATCTGCTGGGCGCTTCCGCTTCCGGCCTGATCGGCGACTTCCTCGGCTGGCGCGGGGTTTTGGCCGTGCTCGGCGGGCTGGTCGTTGTGGCCTCGGTTGCGGTCGCGGTCGGCTTTCATGGCGCGGAGCTGGCGCGCCCGCCGCGTACCAATCTGACCGCGCTTCGGCATGGCTACCGCACGATCTTCACCAATCCAAACGCGATCTGTTTTGCCGCGGTCTTCATCGAGGGATGCTGCGTGCTGGGATTGTTTCCGTATCTCGCGGCATTCCTGTTTGAATTGGGCGAAACCAGCCTTTCCATCGCCGGTATCGTCATCGCGGGTTTCGCGGTCGGCGGGCTGTTCTACACGCTGTCGGTGTCGCGCTTCCTGCCGCGGCTCGGCGTCAACGGCATGATGATCGTGGGGGCCTCGCTGGTCGGCCTGCAACTCGCCGTCATTGCGTTCGGGCCCGGCTGGAAATTCCAGTTTCTCAGCCTCGTCTTCATGGGCTGGGGCTTTTACATGATCCACGGCTGCATGCAGGTATTCGCCAGCGAACTCTCGGTGGAAGCCCGCGCCACCGCGCTGTCGCTGCATTCGTTTTTCTTCTTCATGGGCCAGACCGTCGGTCCGATCGCCTATGGCTTCGGCATCCAGAATCTCGGCAAGATGCCGACCCTGCTGGCCGGCGCGGTGGTGATGGTCGCGCTCGGCATCGCCTGCACGCGGCTGCTGCGGCCAAGGCGGCCGGCTGACGCGGATGCACGGCCGGACGTGCAGCCTTAGCCGCGCCCCTGACAACGAACGGTGAGACGGCGCGGGATGGCCGCCCGCGCGCTAAAACGCTGGCTCAGAAGGCGGCGGGCACCACCTTGACCCTCGCCATCATGCCCCGTCCTCATGTTCGAGGATGTGGCAGTGGTAGACGAATTCCCCGAGCTCGGCGAACGGGATGTCGAAGGTTGTCGGGGGCGACACGCAATGGCCGCCGCGCCATTGCGCGATGGTGCAGACGCCGTTCTGGTTATTCGCTACATGGTCCGAGATGGAGTGATCGGGCGCCGCCACGCCGAGCGGGAAGTTGTCCTGCAATACCCCGCCGATCCGTCGGAGCACCTGTATTTCGACATCGTCGTCGTCGCCCGCGCAGGCGACGGCTGGGAGCTCAAGAGCGGGCTCTGCAAGCGCTAAGATTGTGAGTTGCGCGGCGCTCGCTGTCTACTCGACGCGAACCGACGCGAACCTCGCTACCCCTGCGGGCAGCGAACGCCTGCGCCCAACCTGATCAGGCGGCGCCTGCCATCAGATACTCGATGATCGAGACGACGGCCACATAGGCGAGGGCGCCGCACGCCAGCAGGGCGACCGCGAGCCACACCCAAAGGGGCGACGCTTCCCTTATTTTCCTGATCGCCATTCGAATACCCCGTGTTTGCCGCAGCGGTTGGATCGGGCATGAACTGTCGAAGTCCGGGCCACGCCAACCACAGGCAATTCAGGTGCCGTATAAGGCTCGCCGGGCAGCGTCAGGATGACGCATCCAATGTAACCGGTAGTGGCCCTCATGAACTCGGTCGACCCCGATCCATGGCACGGGGATTGCTTCGTTTTCTTCGAAATGAGGACGAACTCGTGGATGCCCAAGTAACGCTTCCGGCCCGCGGCATGACCAACGCGAAAAATACCGGATACGCCACCCAACCCCCGCTGCAGCGATTTCTGACCAGCTGCTATGAAGAATTCAAAACGGATGATACCGGCGCGGTCGCCGACTACATTCCGGAGCTGCAAAGAGCCAATCCGGCGCATTTCGGCATCGGCCTCGTCACCATCGACGGCCACGTGTACGAGGCTGGCGACAGCGCCGTACCTTTTACGATTCAGTCGGTTTCCAAGGCCTTCGTTTTTGCGCTCGCGCTCGAGACCGTCGGGGAGGAGCGGGTCGCGGCCGCGATCGGCGTCGAACCAAGCGGCGAGGCTTTTAACTCGATCCGGCTCACCAGTGACAACCGGCCGTTCAATCCCATGGTCAATGCAGGCGCGATCGCCTGTTCGGGACTAATTCATCAGGTCGATGGCGCGGCGGCGTTCGAGCGCATCCGGGAGAAGCTCAGCCAGTTTGCCGGTCGCGAACTCTCGGTCGATGACGCCGTGCACGCTTCCGAGGTCGCCACCGGCAACCGGAATCGCGCGATCGCCTGGCTGCTGCGCAATTATTCGGTGCTCCAGGGCGACGTCGACGCCGTGCTGGATACCTATTTTCGGCAATGCGCGGTCTTGGTCACCGCGCGCGATCTTGCCGTCATGGCGGCGACATTGGCCAACCGCGGCATCAACCCCGTGACGGGAGTTCAGGTGATAACGCCGCATATCGTTGCCCGCACGCTTTCGGTGATGACGAGTTCGGGGATGTACGATTATGCCGGCGAATGGATCTATCGGGTCGGTATGCCCGCCAAGAGCGGCGTCGGCGGCGGCATCGTCGCGGCACTTCCCTCGCAACTTGGGCTCGGCACCTTCTCGCCGCGTCTCGACAACCACGGCAATAGCGCACGGGGTCTGAAGGTCTGCGAGGCGCTGTCCGCGCGGTTCGATCTGCACATGCTCAACCGGAGCGCGGATGTGCGCACCTGCATCATCGCCGATTATGACATCTTCGGGATTTCCTCCCGCCGCAGCCGTCAGCCCCACGAGCAGCAGATCCTCGACGAGCGCCACAGCGACATTCGCGTGATCGAACTTGTCGGCGCGCTCAATTTCGCCGCGATAGACTACGTTACGCGCAGGCTCGCAGGCGAGCCGCCGAATGCGCCGCTGCTAATTCTCGACTTCCGCCGCGTGCCCGACATCACGGCGGCCGGGGCGCAGCTGCTAGGCGAAAAACTCACGATCCTCGGCAATGCCGGCGTCACCGCGATATTGACCGGGGTCGAGGCGACACCCGCGTTATGGACAGCGGTTTGCGAATATACTGCCGATCCGCAGCGGTTGCGCCGGTTCGCGCTACTCGACGAGGCCGTCGAATGGGCCGAGGATCAGATCATCTATCGCTATGGCGGCTTCACCACACTGAAGGAAACCGCGCATCTGGGTGAGCAGGCCCTGCTCGCCGGACTGGCTGCCGATGAAATCGCGGCGCTGGCCAAACTGTCGACCCCGCGCCGGTACGACACCGGGCAGCGGATCATTGGCGCCGGCGAGCCCGCCATCTCCCTGTTTTTTCTGCAGAGCGGGATGGTGAGCGTCAAGCTGCCCAGCGGTGTTCGGCTGGCCTCGCTCGGACCCGGGATGGAATTCGGCGAGATGGCGATTATCGAAAACCGGCGGAGTGCCGATGTCTGGGCCGACACCCCGGTCAAATGCCTGGAACTGCCGCTGGATGCCTTTGCCGATTACCGCCAGCTTCGTCCGGAGATCGCGATGAAGATCATGCGCAATCTGTCGGGCCTGTTGGCGCGGCGGCTGATCCTCGCAAATGCCAAGGTCGATCTTCTCAGCGCCTACTAGTAGCCGAACCCCTGCACGGATAACCCGCCTTGCTCGCAAGTGCCGTAGCGGGCAGGGCGCGTTCACCCCCGCCCGCGATAGGGTGCGACGCCCTGATCGGGAATCCACACGCCCTTCGGCAGCCTGCCGGTCTGCCAGAATACGTCGATCGGGATGCCCCCGCGCGGGTACCAGTAGCCGCCGATGCGCAGGAATTTCGGCTTGATCTCGGCCGCGATCCGCTTGCCGATCATGACGGTGCAGTCCTCATGGAACGCGCCGTGGTTGCGGAAGCTGGCGACATAGAGTTTCAGGGATTTTGACTCCAATAGCCACTGGCCCGGCACATAGTCGATCACGAGATGCGCGAAGTCGGGCTGGCCGGTGACCGGGCAGAGCGAGGTGAATTCCGGCGCGGTGAACCGTACCAGGTAATTCGTGTTCTTTTGCGGATTGGGCACCCGGTCGAGTTTTGCCTCCTCCGGGCTGAGGGGCCACTCCACGGCACGGCCGAGCTGCAGGGGCTCGGATTTCGAGGCTTTGCCAGGCTTTTTCGACATGATGCGGTCTCCGTTGCCTGCGTAATAGACAATCGCCACGTCGAGGTCACGCGTGAGGCGGCCTTTTCCGGCCTGAATCCTTGCTGTAGAAGCAGCGCCAACCATCCGTATCAGGCTTTCCAAAGAGGTTCCCATGACCGCCATCGTCGACATCATCGGCCGCGAAATTCTCGATAGCCGCGGCAACCCCACCGTCGAGGTCGATGTGGTGCTGGAAGACGGCTCGATGGGCCGCGCGGCGGTGCCGTCGGGCGCCTCCACCGGCGCCCATGAGGCGGTCGAGCTGCGCGACGGCGACAAGGGGCGCTATCTCGGCAAGGGCGTGAGCAAGGCCGTCGACGCCGTGAACGGCGAAATCTACGACGCCGTCGGCGGCATGGATGCCGAGCAGCAGGTCCAGATCGACGAGACCATGATCGGGCTTGACGGTACGCCCAACAAGAGCCGGCTCGGTGCCAACGCCATTCTGGGCGTGTCGCTGGCGGTCGCCAAGGCCGCCGCAGAGTCCAGCGACCTGCCGCTCTATCGCTATGTCGGCGGCACCTCGGCGCGGACCCTGCCGGTGCCGATGATGAACATCATCAATGGTGGCGTGCATGCCGACAATCCGATCGACTTCCAGGAATTCATGATCATGCCGGTCGGCGCCAGGACCTTTGCGGAAGCGCTGCGCTGCGGTTCGGAGATTTTCCACACGCTGCGCGCGGAACTGAAAACGGCCGGCCACAACACCAATGTCGGCGACGAAGGCGGCTTCGCGCCGAACCTGCCGTCGGCGGATGCGGCGTTGGAATTCGTCATGGGCGCGATCGGCAAGGCCGGCTACAAGGCGGGCTCCGACGTGATGCTGGCGCTGGATTGCGCGGCGACCGAATTCTTCAAGGACGGCAACTACGTCTATGGCGGCGAGAACAAGACCCGCTCGCGTTCCGAGCAGGCGAAATATCTCGCCGATCTGGCCGCGCGCTATCCGATCGTCTCGATCGAGGACGGCATGTCGGAAGACGACATGGACGGCTGGAAGGAACTGACCGACCTGATCGGCAATAAATGCCAGCTGGTTGGCGACGATCTGTTCGTCACCAACGTCACGCGGCTGGCCGACGGCATCAGACACGGCCGCGCCAACTCCATTCTGGTGAAAGTCAACCAGATCGGCACGCTGACGGAGACGCTGAGCGCAGTCGAAATGGCTTACAAGGCCGGCTACACCGCCGTGATGTCGCACCGCTCCGGCGAGACCGAGGATTCCACCATCGCCGATCTCGCGGTCGCCACCAATTGCGGCCAGATCAAAACCGGCTCGCTGGCGCGCTCCGACCGCACCGCGAAATACAATCAGTTGCTGCGGATCGAGCAGGAGCTGGGCACGCAGGCGAAATATGCGGGGAAGGCAGCGCTGAAGGCGCTGCGATAAAGGCCGTATCGCCGTCAAACCCTGAACAGGTGGCGGCGAATGAATTCGCCGGCGCGCGCGAGCGCCCGGCGGCCCGGCTCCAGGTGGGCGTTCCACATCGGCCAGGCGTGGATCATGTCCGGCCATATCTCCAGCGTAACGTCGACATTGGCGCTCCCTGCCGCCGCCGCAAAGCGTGTCGAATCCTCAAGCAACGTTTCGCAGGCGCCTACCTGGATCAGCGTCGGCGGAAAGCTCTCCAGGTTCGCATAGAGCGGCGAAACACACGGGTCTTTCCGGTCAACGCCGGCTGGAAGATAAGCTTCGATCAGTTCGGCCAGATACGCCCTGCGAATGATGGGATCGACGGCATCCTTGGTGGCAAGCGTCGAGCCGGACAGCGTGAGATCGGTCCATGGCGAGAGAAGCCACGCGCAGCCGGGAGTAGGTTCTCCTGCGTCCCGCAGGCGGTTTATCAGAGCGATGGTCAGGCCTCCGCCCGCACTATCACCGCCGACCACGATATGGTCGGCGGCGATGCCGGATTGGCGCAGGAAACTCCATGTCGCCGAGGTGTCGTCCAGCGCGGCGGGGAATGGATGTTCAGGTGCCAGCCGATACTCGATCGCGAGCGTCCGTGTTTTGGCGACACGGCCGGCCTCAGTGACCAATCTGCGATGGCTGAGGATGGAGCCGGAGCAATAACCGCCACCGTGAAAATATAACAGGACACGAGATGCGTCGCTGCCGGGCGCAAGCGACCACTCGCCCCGCAGCCCCGCAATGTCCACTTCCTCGAGTCTGATATCGTCGGCAGCCGGCCATACGGCCCCGACTTCCTCGATGCGCTGACGGCGCTGATGCCAGCCGACCGGGCGTGGCTTCGAGCCCAGCAGCGCACGGACCGCATCGATCTCGCTTTGGCTCATCTGCAATTTCCTTCAGCGGTGCATGTAACATAGTCCCGGCACGTCCCACTTCGCAAAATATCGCAGAGCGAAATCAAACGAAATTGTGTAAGCCCCCAAGGCTTGCGTTTCCCTGCCAACGTGAGAACACTTCCGGGCGAATTCGGCCAGGCCGAAAACAGGGAGGTTTCTGATGAGCGCCGACACCAAGACCGGGCTGCAACTTCGTTCGCTGATCAAAAAGAGCGGCGAGCTCGAGATATCGCTCGCCAATGTGCCGACGCCCGAGCCTGGTCCCGATGAGGTCGTGGTCCGCGTCGAGGCTTCGCCGATCAATCCGTCGGACCTCGGTCTTTTGGTCGGCGCCGCCGACATGACGACCGCCAAGGCGTCTGGCACGAAGGAATCGCCGGTCATTACCGCGAAAGTCCCGGAAGCCGGCATGAAAGCCATGGCGGGACGGCTTGATGAATCCATGCCGGTCGGCAATGAGGGCGCCGGCGTCGTGATCAAGACGGGATCGTCGGACGCGGCCAAGGCGCTGATGGGCAAGACGGTCGCCATGATCGGCGGCGCGATGTATGCGCAATATCGCTGCCTCAAGGTCAACGAATGCCTGCCGCTGCCGGCCGGCATCACGCCGGGCGAGGGCGCTTCCTGCTTCGTCAATCCGCTGACCGCGCTCGGCATGACCGAAACCATGCGGCGCGAGGGCCACAAGGCGCTGGTGCACACCGCTGCCGCCTCCAATCTCGGACAGATGCTCAACAAGATCTGCCTCAAGGACGGTATCGGCCTGGTCAACATCGTGCGCAGCCCGCAGCAGGCCGACATCCTGCGCAAGATCGGCGCGAAATACATCGTCGATTCCACCGCGCCGAGTTTTATAGACGATCTGACCAATGCGTTGGTCGAGACCGGGGCGACGCTGGCGTTCGACGCCATCGGCGGCGGCAAGCTGGCAGGCCAGATTCTGACCTGCATGGAGACCGCCGCTAACAAGACGGCCAAAATCTACAGCCGCTACGGATCGAACACGTATAAGCAAGTCTACATCTATGGCAGCCTCGATCCCGGTCCGGTCATCCTGAACCGGGCGTTCGGCATGGCTTGGGGCGTCGGCGGATGGCTGCTGTTTCCGTTCCTGATGAAGATCGGCGCGGCCGAGGGAGCAAAACTGCGCCAGCGCGTGGTCGACGAGCTCAAGACGACCTTCGCCAGCCATTACACCCAGGTGGTGTCGCTGCAGGAAGCGCTGCAGCTCAGCCACATCGCCGTCTACGCCAAGCGCGCGACCGGCGAGAAGTACCTGATCAACCCGAACAAGGGCTGATACCGTTCAATCGGCGCCGGGCGTCCATACGCCCGTGCACGTCCATATTCCGGCGTTCAAGCTACAGGAGTTGTTGCGATCGGTTCTTGAAAAAGGGGGAATTCGATGTCGACAGATCTGAAATATCTCGCCTTTACCGCTATTCTCGCGGCATCGCTGTGGATCCCCTATGTGGTCTGCCAGGTGATGACCAACGGACCGCTTGCACCTCCCAATTATATCGATCCCACGCCGCGGCCGCTGCCGTTGTGGGGCAAGCGCGCCGACCGCACCTATATCAACGCGGTCGAGACCTTCGCGCCGTTCGCGGCGCTGGTGATCGCGGTTCATCTCGCCGGCAAGGCCGATGCGATGACGGCATTCTGGACCATGAGTTTCTTCTGGCTCCGGCTGGCCCATGGCGTCGTCTACCTGCTCGGAATTCCCTATCTGCGCACGCTGATCTTCACGCTCGGCTATGTGGCGGTCGTCGGGTTGTTCTGGGAACTGGTCAGGTAATTGCACCAAAGATGGTCTGGCATTCCTCCGGCAACATTGGAGGAAACACCGGGGCCGCCGGCCAGTGCGTCCGGCGGCCCTTGCTTTGGTGATCTTCTCGCAAACACAGCGTTTCCAAAATTGTGCGGTTCATGCACTTGCATGCTTCTGCCGATGCTGCTTAAGGTGCCAGCGAGGAATTTCAACCGATAGAAGGACACCCCATGGCCACACCGCATAACATTGTCGTCCTCGTCGGCAGCATTCGCAAAGAGAGCTTTTCGCTCAAGATCGCCAACGCCCTGGCCAAGCTGGCGCCGGCGACGCTCAAGCTCGATGTCACGACGCTGCACGGGATATCGTTCTTCAATCAGGACCTGGAAGCGGCGCCCCCGGCCGACTGGGTGGCGTTCCGGGAGAAGCTGCAGAAGTCGGACGGGGTGCTGTTCGTCACGCCCGAATACAACCGCGCGATCCCCGGGGTGCTGAAGAACGCCATCGACGTGGGATCGCGGCCCTACGGCAAGAGCTCGTTCCTGGGCAAGCCGGTCGGCATCGTTTCCAACTCACCCGGACCCCTCGGCGGCGTCAGCGCCGCCAAAACGTTGCAGAATATCCTGCCGGGCATCTCCGGCCCGATCATGGGGCAACCGGAAATCTATCTGAACGGCGTCGGCGATGCCTTCGACGACAAGGGGAGCCTGACCAAGGAAGCCCTGCAGAAGGTGCTGCAGCAATATCTCGAGGCCTTTGCCGCCTTCGTCGAAAAGCAAAACAAATAGGCAAGTTCGCGCCGGGCGCCCCGGCCCGGCCTTAGGATTCCATTAACCCGGCCGTCGCATCCTCGCGGCCATGGTTTCCCGCGCCCGACTCAAATCGTTTCTGACCGGCCTCGCCCTCTATACAATAGCGGCGGCGATGATCGGCTATTTCGGGGTGAACGCCTATACCGGCAAATATGGGCTGAATGCACGGCAGGAACTCGATCAGGAGATCATCGCGCTGACGTCGGAACTGGCGCGGCTGAAACGGGAGCGGGCCGAGGGCGAGCAGCGCGTGTCGCTGTTGCGGTCGGACCGGGTCGATCCGGACATGCTGGACGAGCGGGCGCGCTATCAGCTCGACTATGCCAATCCGCACGACTTGGTTCGGACCAACACGCCGAACTGATCGTCAAAATTACAAAATCCCTCGAAATCAATTTCGAAAATGTCGCGTTGCATTGCACTGCGGCATAGCAAGATTTTCGCAACGCCACGCAATCCTTTCACGGCGGTTTGAGTTGGGATAGAGAGGGCTATACGCTCTCTCATCCGGATCAGCCATGGCCGCACCGAAGAAAACCGCCACCAAAGAAACAGGCCAGGGTAACGGCGCCGACCAACCCCCGGAATTCACCCAGGAACAGGAACTGAGCGCACTACGCGACATGCTGCTGATCCGGCGGTTCGAGGAAAAAGCCGGCCAGCTCTACGGCATGGGCGCGATCGGCGGTTTTTGCCATCTCTATATCGGCCAGGAAGCCATTGTCGTCGGTATGCAGATGGCCCTGAAACAGGGCGATCAGGTGATAACCGGCTACCGCGACCACGGCCACATGCTGGCCTGCGGAATGGACGCCAAGGGCGTGATGGCCGAACTGACCGGACGCCATGGCGGCTATTCCAAGGGCAAGGGCGGCTCCATGCACATGTTCAGCAAGGAGAAGAATTTCTTCGGCGGCCACGGCATCGTCGGCGCGCAGGTGTCGCTCGGCACGGGGCTCGCATTCGCCAACCGCTACCGCGGCAACGATTTCGTCAGTTTGGCCTATTTCGGCGACGGCGCTTCGAACCAGGGCCAGGTCTATGAAAGTTTCAATATGGCGGAGCTGTGGAAGCTCCCGGTGATCTACATCATCGAGAACAACCGTTACGCCATGGGGACCTCGGTCACGCGCTCCTCGGCGCAGACCGATTTTTCCAAGCGCGGCGTCTCCTTCAACATTCCCGGCGACCAGGTCGACGGCATGGACGTCCGCGCGGTGAAGGCCGCGGGCGACAAGGCGGTCGCATGGTGCCGCGCCGGCAAGGGACCCTACATTCTGGAAATGCAGACCTACCGCTACCGCGGCCATTCGATGTCGGACCCGGCGAAATACCGTACCCGCGAGGAAGTCGACAAGGTCCGCAACGACCAGGACCCGATCGAGCAGGTCCGCAACCGCTTGCTGGCTGCCAAGGTCAGCGAACAGGAACTGAAGGCGATCGATGCCGAAGTGCGGGAGATCGTCAACGCCTCCGCCGATTTCGCGCAGCATGATCCCGAGCCCGATGCATCCGAACTTTATACTGATATCTACCGCTGAGCGCTGTCAGCGCATTCCAGCCTGAAGAGTGATTTTTCCGGAGCTACCATGCCAATTCAAGTGCTGATGCCCGCGCTGTCGCCGACCATGGAAAAAGGCAATCTTTCGAAATGGCTGAAGAAGGAGGGCGAGGCGATCAAGTCGGGCGACGTCATCGCCGAGATCGAAACCGACAAGGCGACGATGGAGGTCGAGGCCACCGATGAGGGTACACTTGGCAAGATCCTGATCCCGGAAGGCACCGCCGACGTCGCGGTCAATACTCCGATCGCGACCATTCTGGCCGACGGCGAGAACGCCTCCGATCTCGGCAAGGCAGCAGCGCCGGCGAAACAGGAGAAGGCCGTCGAATCCGTGCCACCCGCGGCCGATGCGAAATCCGCGCCCGCGCCCAGAGTCGAAGCGACGCCCGCTGCGCCAAAAGCGGTCACTGAACCCGATCCGGAAGTGCCCCCCGGCACCGAAATGGTGACCATGACCATCCGCGAAGCGCTCCGCGACGCCATGGCCGAGGAGATGCGCAGGGATCCTGACGTGTTCGTCATGGGCGAAGAGGTCGCCGAATATCAGGGCGCCTACAAGGTCACGCAGGGCTTGCTGCAGGAATTCGGCGCCAGGCGCGTGATCGATACGCCGATCACCGAGCACGGTTTTGCCGGCGTTGGTGTCGGTGCGGCGATGGCCGGCCTGAAGCCGATCGTCGAATTCATGACTTTCAACTTCGCCATGCAGGCGATCGACCAGATCATCAACTCCGCCGCAAAGACGCTGTACATGTCCGGCGGCCAGATGGGGTGCTCGATCGTGTTCCGCGGTCCGAACGGCGCGGCTGCCCGCGTCGCCGCCCAGCACAGCCAGGATTATTCGGCCTGGTACTCGCAGATCCCCGGCCTCAAGGTGATCGCGCCGTTTTCGGCCGCCGATTACAAAGGCTTGTTGAAGGCCGCGATCCGCGATCCCAATCCGGTGATCTTCCTTGAAAACGAGATGCTGTACGGCCATTCCGGCGAGGTGCCGAAACTCGACGATTACGTCATCCCGATCGGCAAGGCGCGCATCGTGCGTAGCGGCGGCCATGTCACCATCGTCTCGTGGTCGAATGGCATGACCTACGCGCTGAAAGCCGCCGATGAACTGGCGAAAGAAGGCATCGAAGCCGAGGTGGTCGATCTGCGCACGCTGCGGCCGATGGATACCGATACCATCGTCGCTTCCGTGAAGAAGACCGGCCGCGCGGTCACCGTCGAGGAAGGCTGGCAGCAGAACGGCGTCGGCGCCGAAATCTGCGCCCGCATCATGGAACACGCCTTCGACTATCTCGATGCGCCGGTTCTGCGGATATCGGGCAAGGATGTGCCGATGCCCTATGCGGCGAACCTCGAGAAGCTTGCATTGCCTTCGGTGGCCGAGGTGGTCGAAGCCGCCAAAGCCGTTTGCTATCGGTGACGCATGGCGGGTCCCAAGGAGCAACCCTTGCCGCCCGACGTCATGGGCCGTGACGATGCCGTCGAGGTGTTGCGCGCGTTCGTGCTCGATGGCGGACTTTCCATCGCGTTCACGCGCGCCTTCGAGGAGCCTGACATGTGGGGCCTGCTCCTGGTCGACATCGCCCGCCATGCCTCGCGGGCCTATGCGCGCGAGAGCGACTACACCGAGGAAGAAGCGTTGGCGCGCATCATCGACATGTTCGAAGCCGAAATCGCGCGGCCGACCGACATGGGCTCTACCACGCCGCGGTCGCAACAGGGTCACTGACAATGCCAATCAACATTCTGATGCCTGCGCTGTCGCCGACGATGGAAAAGGGCAACCTTGCCAAGTGGCTGAAGAAAGAGGGCGACAAGGTCAAATCCGGCGACGTGATCGCGGAAATCGAAACCGACAAGGCCACGATGGAAGTGGAAGCCGTCGACGAGGGCACGATCGCGAAGATCGTGGTGCCCGAGGGGACGCAGGACGTGGCGGTCAACGACGTCATCGCGGTGCTCGCCGGCGACGGCGAGGACGTCAAGGCGGCGGGAGCGGGGGCTGCGCCGCCGAAAGCCGTTGAAGCGCCGGCTGCAAAACCTGCGGCTGCGGCAGCGCCTGTGGCAACGCCGGCGCCCAAGGCTGCAGCACCTGCGGTTGCGCCGGCTCCTGCGCTCCAAGCCGCGGCGCCTCAGGTCAACGGACACGTCCGCATCTTCTCGTCGCCGCTTGCCCGACGGTTGGCAAAAGAAGCC
>JBGPSI010000102.1:0-17414 GCA_041490045.1 Bradyrhizobium sp. | reverse complement strand
GCCTAGGGACTATATTCCCGACATGGTCCAGCAGCGCCGCGATCCCGAACAACGCCCCTCGCCGGAAGCCCTGCTGGAAACAGCGCGGCGCGAGGACAGCCGCGCCGGCCGGCTGAAGATCTTCGTCGGCGCCGCCCCCGGCGTCGGCAAGACCTACGAGATGCTGCAAAGCGCCCATGCCAAGAAAAAGGCCGGCGCCGATGTGGTGGTCGGCGTGGTCGAGACCCACGGGCGCGCCGAGACCGAAGCGCTGCTGCACGGCCTCGAAGTCGTGCCGCGCAAGCGGATCGAGTACAGGGATCAGCGCATCGAGGAGATGGACCTCGACGCGCTGATCGCGCGTCACCCGCAGATCGCGCTGGTCGATGAACTCGCCCACACCAATGCGCCCGGCAGCCGTCACCCAAAGCGTTATCTCGACGTCGAGGAACTGCTTTCGCGCGGAATCGATGTCTACACCGCGGTCAATATCCAGCACATCGAGAGCCTCAACGACGTAATCGCGCAGATCACCCATGTGCGGGTGCGCGAGACCGTGCCGGATTCGGTGTTCGACCGCGCCGACGCGATTGAGCTGATCGATCTGACGCCCGACGACCTGATCCAGCGGTTGAAGGAGGGCAAGGTCTACGTCCCCAAGCAGGCCGAGCGGGCGCTGGAGCATTATTTCTCGCCGGGCAACCTGACCGCGCTGCGCGAGCTGGCGCTGCGGCGGACCGCCGAGCGGGTCGACGAGCAATTGCTGACCCACATGCAGGCCAACGCCATTGCCGGGCCCTGGGCGGCAGGCGAACGCGCTCTGGTCTGCGTCAGCGAGGACCCGCGGGCGGCGGGGCTCGTTCGCTACACCAAGCGGCTGGCGGACCGGCTGCATGCGCCCTGGACCGCCCTCAGCATCGAGACGCGGCGCAGCCTGCAATTGACCGACGAGCAGCGCGACCGGCTTGCCGATACGCTGCGGCTCGCCGAGGCGCTGGGCGGCGAGGCGCTCACCATTCCGGCCGTCGAGCGCCGTATCGCCGATGACGTGATCCGTTTTGCGCAGGCCAACAACGTCACCCAGATCATCATCGGGAAGTCGACGCGTTCCTGGTGGTTCGAGCTCATGCGCGGCTCGGTGGTTCATGACCTGGTGGGGCGCGCCGGCAATATCAGTGTGCACGTGATTCCCGGCGACGAACAGCCGGCCGAGTCCACGGCCAAGACCGCGGTGCAGACGGCGGCGCGGGCCGAACCATTCGATCCCAAGCCTTATCTATTCGCGCTTCTGATCGTGGCGATCGGTCTCGGCGTCGCCGAACTGATCAAGCCGTATTTCGGTATCGAAAATGTCGATCTGGTGTTCCTGACGGCGGTAGTAAGCGTGGCGGTGCGGTACGGATTGTGGCCGTCGCTGCTGGCAAGCGTCGCGGCCTCGCTGTGCTACAATTTCTTCTTCCTGCCGCCGGTCTATACCTTCACCATCACCGATCCGACCAATGTCGCGGCGTTCTTCTTCTTCATGCTGATCGCGATCCTGGTTTCCAATGTCGCGGCGCGCGTGCGTACCCAGGCGATCACCGCGATCGGCAGGGTACGGACCACTGAGTCGCTCTACGCCTTCAGCCGCAAGCTTGCGGGCACCGCGACGCTGGACGACGTCTTGTGGGCGACGGCGTACCAGACGGCGCTGATGCTCAAGGTGCGGGTGGTGCTGCTGTTGCCGGAGCAGGGAGTGCTGACCGTCAAGTCGGGCTATCCCCCCGAGGACGAACTCGACAAGGCCGATCTCGCCGCCGCCAACTGGGCGTGGAGCAACGACCGCCCCGCCGGCCGCGGGTCCGATACGCTGCCGGGGGCCAAACGTCTGTTCCTGCCGATGCGCACCGGGCGCGGGGCGATCGGCGTGATCGGCATCGACAATGACAGGACCGGGCCGCTGCTGACCCCGGACCAGCGCCGGCTGCTCGATGCGCTGGTCGATCAGGGGGCGCTGGCGATCGAGCGGGTGCTGCTGGTCGAGGACATGGACCGCGTCAAGCGCACCGTGGAATCCGATCGCCTGCGCTCGGCGCTGTTGACCTCGATCTCGCACGACCTCAAGACGCCGCTGGCGTCGGTGCTCGGCGCCGCCTCCACGATGCGCGATCTGGAAAGCGGACTCAGCGATACGCAGAAGCGCGATCTGCTGGCGACCGTGATCGATGAATCCGAACGGCTCAATCGCTTCATCGCCAATCTCCTCGACATGACCAAGCTGGAATCCGGCGCCATCGTGCCGAATACCGCGCCCCACGATATCGGCGAGATCGTCGGCAGCGCCCTGCGGCGCGCCAGCAAGATCCTGGTCCACCACAAGGTTTCGCTCGAGCTCGCCGCCGATTTGCCGATGCTGGAGCTCGACGCGGTGCTGTTCGAGCAGGTGCTTTTCAACCTGCTGGACAACGCGGCGAAATATGCGCCCGCCGACACCACGATATCGATCCGGAGCCATCGGGACAGGGATCAGGTCATCTTGCAGATCGTTGACGAAGGCGAGGGCATTCCACCGGCGGAACTGGACAGTGTCTTTGACAAGTTCTATCGCGCGCAAAAGGGCGACCATGTCCGCCCCGGCACCGGCCTCGGGCTTGCGATCTCCCGCGGCTTCGTCGAGGCGATGCACGGCAGGATCTTCGCGGCCAACCGCACCGACCGCAGCGGCGCCGTGCTGACCATCCGCCTGCCGATCCCGGCGGCCTCCAATGCGCTGGATACCGCCGCATGACCGCCGCACCGAACAAGGTGCTGGTCATCGATGACGAGCCGCCGATCCGCAAATTGCTGCGGATGGGGCTGAGCACGCAGGGCTATGAGATCCTCGAAGCCTCCAACGGCAAGCTCGCGCTGGAATTGCTGGCGCAGAATCCGGCGCTGATCATTCTCGATCTCGGCCTGCCGGACATCCAGGGCCACGAATTGCTGCGCATGATCCGCGGCCGCAACGACAGCGTGCCGATCGTGGTGCTGTCGAGCCGCGGCGATGAGGCCGGCAAGGTGCAGGCGCTCGATCTCGGTGCCGACGATTACCTGACCAAGCCGTTCGGGATGGATGAATTGCTTGCCCGCATGCGCGCAGCGCTGCGGCATCAATTGCAGGTCCATGGCGAGCGCCCGGTGTTCCGGACCGGCGACCTCACCGTCGACCTGGTGCGCCGCATCGTCAAGGTCGGCGACCGCGAGCCCAAGGAATATGAATTGTTGCGCGTACTGGTGCAGCACGCCGGCAAGGTGCTGACCCATCGGTTCCTGCTGAAGGAATTGTGGGACGAGCTGACGGATGCGCAATATTTGCGGGTCTACGTCCGCCAGCTCCGGCAGAAGATCGAGGCCGATCCGGAGCGTCCGCAATTCGTGCTGACCGAGACCGGCATCGGTTACCGGCTGCGCGCACCGGACTAGCGCGTTTTCGAGCATAGCGATGCGTCCTCCCGGAGCGGCCATGAAAATCTCCGATCTCGTGTCGCCAACCGACGTCATGATCGACGTGCGGGCTTCCGGCAAGCGGCTGCTGCTGCAGGAATTCGCGGCCAGGGCCGCGGCCGGCCTCGGCCTGCCCGCCGATCAGGTCGCGTCCTATCTGCTCAAGCGGGAAGAACTGGGATCGACGGGGATCGGCAAGGGCGTCGCGATTCCGCATGCCCGGCTGCCGGAACTGCAACGGCCCTGCGGCCTGCTCGCGAAATTGAAGTCCGCGATCGAGTTCGACGCCATCGACGGCCAGAAGGTGGACATCGTGTTCGTTCTCTTGTTGCCCGCTGCAGCCGAAAATGAAGCGCTCGGCGCGCTGGCACTGGTGGCTCGGACTTTGCGATCGCCGGAGACCCTTGCTCAGCTGCGAGGTGCGAAGAATGTCTCCGAGCTTTACGCGGCGATCGCGTGACGGCCGGCGGATCCCGGCCGGGAACCATCAATGCTTGCAAAGATTATTTTCCCGCAACCGGGAGAAGTGTCATGGCACGAAAATATTCGAAGAAATCAGCCGCCAAGGTCGAACGCGCAATGAAGAAACGCAAGGCCGGAACGCTGAAGAGCGGCCGATCGGGGCGAACCGTCAAGAGCCGCAAGCAGGCGATCGCGATCGGCCTGTCCGAAGCAAGGGCCGCCGGCGCGAAGGTGCCGACGAAGGCGTCGAAGAAGAAATCCGCGAAGAAGCGTAAAGCCAAGAAGTAGCGCCTTCGCTCCGTATTCGTCATGGCCGGGCTTGTCCGGCCGTCTTCTCGCCGTCATTGAGAGCGTAGCGAAGCAATCCATCGCACAGCAAGAAGGAAAGCTGGATTGCTTCGCTGCGCTCGCAATGACGTGGAGGGGTTCGCACCTTTACCCCGCCTTGCGGGCGCGTGCCGCCGAGCGGTGCGCTTTTTTGGCCGTGCGGTGCGATGCCCGCCGCGCCGGCACATGGCGCTTGGCCGAGGCTCTGCCCTTCAAGCTCTGCTTCAGCGCGTCCATTAGGCTGATGACGTTGTCGGACTTCTCTTCCGGCTCCGCCGTCTTGACCGGCTTGCCGGCCGCCTTGCGCTTCACCAGCGTCTTCAGCGCGGTCTCATATTCGTCCCTGAATTTCGAGGGATCGAAATGCGCGGCCTTGGTGTCGAGGATGTGGCCGGCGAGTTCGACCATGTCTTTCGAGATTTTTGGGTTTTTTATGCCGTCGAAATACGCGTCCTCGTCGCGCAGCTCGTAGGGGTAGCGCAAGGTCGTGCCCAGCAGGCCCTTGCCCAGCGGCTCGATCGCGATGACGTGCTCGCGGTTGGTCAGCACGATCCGGGCCAGCGCGACGCGGTCCTGGTCCTTCATGGCGTCGCGGATCACCGCGAAAGCGTCGATGCCGGCCTTGCCGTCGGGGGCGATGTAATAGGGATGGTTGAGGTAGCGCTTGTCGATTTCGTCCTTGGGTACAAAACTGTCGATGTCGATGGTATGGTTGCTCTCGATCTGGACCGCCTCGAGTTCTTCCTTGTCGATCTCGACATATTCGCCCGTTTTCAGCTCAAAGCCGCGCGCCTTTTGGCCGTTTTCGACGACATCGCCAGTCTCGGCGTCGACCATCTGCTGCTTCAGCCGGTTGCCGGTCTCCTTGTTGATCATGTGGAAGCGGGTTTTGTCCGATGTGGTCGAAGCCGGATAGAGCAACACCGGGCAGGACACCAGGGAAAGCTTCAGGGACCCTTTCCAATAGGCTCGGGCGGCCATTACAATCTCCAAAACTTGCTTTCAGGAAGTCAATTACGGAACTTCAACGGCTGTTATAGGTTTCGGTTCCGGGCGTCTCTCACCGTGCGAGACTGCCGGTGTTCATTTGTACGGGTTTGATCGTGTCCTTGAGAAACCTCTCCACCTACCGGAAAAAGCGCGACTTCGAAAAGACCGCGGAGCCCAGCGGCGACACGCTGGTTGCGCCTTCCAAAGAGCGCAGGTTCGTGATCCAGAAGCACGACGCGACCCGGCTGCACTATGATCTCAGGCTGGAATTCGACGGCGTCTTCAAATCCTGGGCGGTGACAAAAGGGCCCTCACTCGATCCGCACGACAAGCGGCTGGCGGTTGAGGTCGAAGACCACCCGCTCGATTACGGCGATTTCGAAGGCACCATTCCCGAGGGCCAGTATGGCGGCGGCACCGTGCAGCTCTGGGACCGCGGCTATTGGGAATCCGACGATCCCGAGAAGGGATTCAAGAAGGGTGATCTGAAATTCACCCTGCACGGTGACAAGCTGCACGGCAGCTGGGTCTTGGTGCGGATGCGCCACGACCGCAGCGGCGGCAAACGCACCAACTGGCTCCTGATCAAGCACCGCGACGAATACGCCAAAGAGGGCAACGCCAACACCATTCTGGACGAAGACAAATCCGTCGCATCGGGACGCAGCATGGACCAGATTGCTGTGGGCAAGGGCAGGGCGCCGAAGCCGTTCATGACCGCGAAGTCCGGGCGCGGCAAGGCCGATGCGGTATGGAATTCGAACCGGGGCGACGCTGCCGAAGCGCGCGCCAGGAACAAGGAGCCAGCCGCACGAACCGCGCCCGCGAAAGAGCTGAAGGGCAAGAGGGTCGCGACTATCCCGGATTTCGTGGCGCCCGAGCTCTGTACGCCGGTCGATCGGCCGCCTGACGGCGAGGGATGGTGCCACGAGATCAAGTTCGATGGTTACCGCGTGCAATTACGCGTCGACGACGGCGACGCCACGCTCAAGACTCGCAAGGGCCTGGACTGGACCGAAAAGTTCAAGGCGATCGCGAAGGAGGGCAGCGCTCTGCCCGATGTGCTGATCGATGGCGAGATCGTCGCGCTCGATCACAACGGCGCGCCGGATTTTTCCACCTTGCAGGCCGCGATTTCCGACGGCAACACCGACGAACTGATTTTCTACGCGTTCGATCTGCTGTTCGCCGGTAGCGAAGACCTTCGCCGCCTGCCGCTCGGCGAGCGCAAGGCGCGGCTGAGAGAACTGCTGGAGGCGCGCCCGAAGGGAAAGACCAGATCAATCCGCTATGTCGAGCATTTCGAAAGTGGCGGCGACGCCATCCTGAAATCTGCCTGCAGGCTGTCGCTGGAAGGGATCGTCTCCAAGAAGCTCGGCGCCCATTATCGTTCCGGCCGTTCCGAAAGCTGGACCAAGGCCAAATGCCGCGCCGGACAGGAGGTCGTGCTCGGGGGATGGAAAACCACCGGCGGCAAGTTCCGCTCGCTGATGGCGGGCGTCTATCGCGGCGATCATCTGGCCTTTGTCGGCATGGTCGGCACCGGCTTCGGCCACGATACGGTGAAGCGGATCATGCCGGCGCTGAAGGCTAACGCCTCGGACGAAAGCCCGTTCGGCGGCAAGGACGCGCCGCGCAAGACCCGCGACGTGCACTGGCTGAAGCCAGAACTGGTCGCCGAGATCGAATTCGCGGGCTTCACCGACGGCGGCAATATCCGGCAGGCTGCGTTCAAGGGGCTGCGCCAGGACAAGCCGGCCGATGAGATCGTTGCGGAAAAACCGGCCATGACCAAGCTTGCAAAGCCCGCCGGAAAGACCGCGGGCAAATCGGGCGGCAAGACGCGATCCGCGCCGGCGGCGAGCCGATCCGCCGAGGTGATGGGCGTCGTCATCTCAAAGCCCGACAAGCCGCTGTGGCCGGATGCCGGCGATGGCGAGCCCGTGACGAAGCTCGATCTCGCCCGTTATTTCGAGGCGGTCGGCGGCTGGATGATCGGACATATCAGGGGGCGGCCATGTTCGGTGGTACGCGCCCCCGATGGCATCGGCAGTGAAAAGTTCTTTCAGCGCCACGCCATGCCCGGCACCTCGAACCTGCTGGAGCTTGTAAAAGTGTCCGGCGATCGCAAGCCCTATCTGCAGATCGATCGCGTCGAGGGGCTGGCTGCGGTGGCACAGATCGGCGGCCTCGAACTGCATCCCTGGAATTGCGCGCCCAATGCGTATGATACGCCGGGGCGGCTGGTGTTCGATCTCGATCCCGCGCCGGAGGTCGAATTCGCCGATGTCGTCGAGGCGGCAAAAGATATGCGTCAGCATCTCGCCGACATCGGCATGGAGAGCTTCTGCAAGACCACCGGCGGCAAGGGGCTTCACGTCGTGGTGCCGCTGGCCTTCGGCGCCAGGGACGAGGTGACCTGGAAGGAGGCAAAAGCCTTCGCGCAGGGCGTCTGCCAGTGGATGGCCGATGAAGACCCCGATCGCTATCTGCTCAACATGTCGAAGAAGCTGCGCAAGGGAAAGATCTTCCTCGACTATCTCCGCAACGACCGCATGGCGACCGCGGTCGCGGTGTTGTCGCCGCGGGCGCGCGAAGGTGCCACCGTCTCGATGCCGTTGACATGGGCGCAGGTGCGCGGCGATCTCGATCCAAGGCGCTACACGGTCCGCACCGTGCCGGCGCTGATCGCCAAGACCAAGGCATGGGATGGCTATGACGCGGCGTCATCGTCGATCAAGTCGGCGATCAAGAAACTCGGCGGAAAAAGATGATTCGTGGCCTGCGACATTAAAGGAAGCCATGCCGTGAGCGGCGTCGTTTTGATCCACAACGCCGGCTCATCGAGCATGAGGTCCTGATGTGTCATGCGCAGGCGCCGCAGAACAAAAATGTGCGAGGCCGGGATGTCCCTGGCCTCGCAACATCCAGGAAGCCTGTTAGTTAGAGTCTACCCATCAGCAGCAGGATCAGGAGAATGACGATCACGAGGCCGAGGCCGCCGCCGCCGTAATAGCCGGTGCCGTAGAACGGTCCGCCTCCGATGCCACTGAAACCGCCGAGCAAGGCGATCACAAGGATGATCAGGATAATGGTTCCGATAGACATTTAGAATCTCCTCCAGCCCGGCAGTCGGCCCTGTTGCTCTGCCATTCAGGCCGGAAAAACCGACGGGAACTCGGAAAGTTCCCCGGTCTTGCGACGCTCCGCCGCGCTCTTTTTTTCTGGGAGGGTGGAACTACATGCCCCCTCGTTCGTCGAGGAACCGATGATGTCTCAACCGCTGATCGTTTCTATCCCGCATCAGCTCGGCCGTGAGGAGGCGATGCGACGCCTCAAGGCGGGATTGACCCGCGCTGCCTCCAGTATTCCCATGCTGAAAGTGGACGAGGAGAGCTGGCAGGACAATCGCATGATCTTCCGCGTCCGTGCGATGGGTCAGGCGGCGTCAGGGCATCTCGATGTCGCTGACGACCATGTTCGCCTAGAAGTCACGCTGCCCTGGCTGCTGCAGCGTTTTGCCGAAGTCGCACAAGCTGCAATCCGGCATCGCGGCAATCTGTTGCTGACCAAGCGGGACTAATGTTGCGCAGCAGCAAAAGCTGCGACGAACCTTCGGGCTTGCTGGCGTGAACTTCCCGGTAATGAATTTGGCCGACGATTTGTTTGCGCGGGGAAGGGAACCGAACTTCGTGAGTCGGCACGACATCCGCCAAAGCCGTCCGGCCGTCGATCCCGGGCGGCTTTCGCGCGTCAGACATTCGACAGGTGAGCTTGCCTTCTCGCCGGCTTTTCGGCATTCACGACCCTGGCCTTCAACACCGCTGCCGGAAAATGGCGGAAGAGATCGGCAAGGCGAATCTTACTTGCATCCGCATCGGCAAAACCTTCCACGGCATAGCCGCCGACATGGATCGAGGCGTCATAATTCTCCGCCCGGGGCCAGGCGCGCCCACCTTGCGAGAACGCGGCAAATGATTTTGCGACCGCCACGATGACGGCGTCGCCGTCGCGGCGCCGCGCAAAAGCAACGACATGCTCATGGTGCGGCCCGCTCACCTGCAGCGCCTCGTAATCACCATTCGCGAACACATCGGAAAGCTCGCTCCGCAGCTTCAGCAAATATCTCGTCCAGGCCAGCTTCACATGACCATCGGGCCAATTCTGCGCGAGGTGATGCCAGTCCGGCGTTTCCATCGACGCCAGCACCTTGGCCCGCTCGGTAAAATCCACCGGCCGCCGGTTATCGGGGTCGACCAGCGACAGGTCCCAGAATTCCGTTCCCTGATAGAAGTCGGGCACTCCCGGCATCGTCGCCTTCAACGTGACCTGGCTGAGCGAGTTCAGCGCGCCCAACAGCGCAAGCCGCTGGGCCAGCGTCGCCGCTGAATTGATGAATTCGGCCGAGAGCGACGGATCCAGAATCCGTTCGATGAAGGTGCGCAGGCCCGCTTCATAGGTCTCATTTGGATTGAGCCAACTGGTCTCCTGCTTGCCCTCGCGTGAGGCTTTCAGCGCGTAGGCCCGGATCCGCTCCACAAACGAAGCGTCACGCCCGCCCAAGGGCCAGGCGCCGAGCAGCGCCTGGTACAGCATGTATTCGGATGTCGCCGACGGCGCGCGCATCTCGCCATCGACGGCCAAGTGCGGCGCGTTCATGACTTTCCACCGCGCAACCGCGCTGGCCCATTCGCCGGGCATTTCTGCCAGCGCGATCAATCGCGCCCGCGCGTCCTCGCCGCGCTTGGTGTCATGTGTCGCCGTCGCCGTCATGCCGTGGGGCCACTGTTTGGCGCGGAGCTTCATGGCGTCGTGGAAGCCTTCGACCGGAACCGCTTTCGCTGCGGGATCGCCGCCGACTTCATTGAGCGCGAGCAGGCGGTGGTAACGATAGAACGTCGTGTCCTCCAGCGACTTCGCCATCATGGGACCGGTGAACTGCTGGAGCTTCAAGGCAAAGCGGCGCACGCGCGGCGCGCTGTGCGACGCCCGGCCCGGTTTGATCAGGTCCATGGTCAGGGTATCGCGGAGAAAATCAAAGATGCCGTCATCGGCGGCAAACCATTCCGCGCGCGCCTTCTCGATCGTCTCCACGATCAGCGCGCGGTCGTGGGCGTTCGGACCGGCAGGTGTCAGATAGGTGCGATAAACCGGAAAATGCAGGATATAGAGCTCGAGCGCCTGCCGCAGACTGTCGGCGGAAAAGTCGCGCGTGGAGTAGTGGCCGCCGGCGATACGCGCCAGCAGCCGCGACAGCACCGTGAATTCGCTGGTCAGCAAGGTATCGAGCACCCGGCGCTTTGCTTCCTTCAGGAAGGGCGCCAGCCGCGGCGATTGGTTGCTGATCTGCCGCCACACTTCGTCGAGCGGCTCAAGGCCTTTTCCGTCGACCAATACTTGGGTGATGGCATTCAGCCATTCGTAGCCCGTGGTGCCGTGGACGCCGGAAAAGGCGAGCAGCTTTTCGTGTTCGCCGAGGATTTTTTCGATCACCACATAGAACGGCTTGCCGTGGCCCTGCGCATCCCGGACGAGACGACGCAGGCGCTGGAAATATTGCGCGGGATCGCGCAGGCCGTCGATGTGGTCGAGCCGCAAGCCTTGCAGTTTGCCTTCCGCGATCAGTTTTCTCACCAGCCGATGAATCGCCTCGAACGTGCCGGCATCCTCGACCCGCAATCCCGCCAGCGTATTGATGTCGAAGAACCGCCGATAGTTGATGTCGCTGGAGGCAAGGCGCCAATGTCCCAGCCGGTAATGCTGGCGCTCCAGCAGGTGATGCAGCGCGAGGGTCTGGGAAGGCCTGTCGGGCCCCGCCCGAAACGCTTCGAGCCCTCGCGCGATGATCTCGTCGCTCCCGGGAATGTCCCGCAGTTCCGCCTTGAAGGCAGGCGCTTCCTTGGCGTTGGGATGGCGCAAGCCATTGTAGCGCGACGTCAGCTCGAGAATGCGTTTTCCCGCGCCGCTGTCTTCCGCTCCGGCTTCCCTGACGATGTTGCGCAAGATCTCGCCATAGCGTTCCGGCGCGATCGGCAGGCGATGCTCGAAGTACCAGGCCGAAAAACTGCCTTCGTCCGGATCGTAGAGCAGCTCAATCTCACCCTCTTCCAGCGCCTCGCCATAGGACGATCCGATGATCGGCAGCAGCACGCCGGCCCGCGCCCGGTACGGCAAAATGTCCCAGTCGATGTCGAAGGAGGCGGCATGCGGCGAGGCCGGGCCCCATTCCAGCACGTCGAGCCACCATGGATTATCGGCGCAATGCACCCCGACATGGTTGGGCACGAAATCGAGGATCAGGCCGAGATCGTGCGCCTTCAGCGCGCGGCTCAATCGCTCAAAGCCCTCTTCGCCGCCGAGCTCCGGATTGAGTTTGGTGTGGTCGACGATATCGTAGCCATGGGTCGAGCCCTTGCGCGCCTTCATGAAAGGCGATGCGTAGACGTGGGTGATGCCGAGCGCCTTCAGATAGGGTACGACGGAAGCGGCCGCGTCGAAATCGAAATTCGCCGTCAGTTGCAGGCGGTAGGTCGCGATCGGAATGGCCGGAGGCATCAGCGGACTCCGAGATGCCAGAGCACCGACAAGGACGGTATGGTCTCGCCGGTGTCGTTGCCCCAGATAAGGGTGCCGGTCGTCTTGCCTGGTGCGCGGGTCATTACGCCTTCCGACAGGTTGGCCCATAGCTGCAGCGTTGCGCCGTCGCCCATGCGCCAGTGCGCCGTCAGTAAGCCATTTCCCGTGGCCTGTGCATTGCCAAAGGCGGCGCCTGCAAGCCGGGGAACGATCTCCCGCCGTCGGATCGCGAGCAATTCGCGCACCAGCGCCAGCCGCTTCTTTCCGGTAGCGTCGTCAAGCGTACCCCAGTCGAGCACGGCGGACCGAAACGTCGATTCTTGCAGCGGATCCGGAACCTCGTTGCCATGTTTTGCATAGGCGCCTGCAAACTCCTTGTGCCGGCCCTGGCGGACGGCTTCCGCGAGATCGCCGCGAAAATCGCAGAAAAACGGGAAAGGCCGCGTCGATCCCCATTCCTCGCCCATGAACAGCATGGGGATCATCGGCGCCAGCAGTGTGATCGCCAGCGCGGCCTCGATCGCCCGGGGATCGGCCATGCTCTCGAGCCGCTCGCCCAGCGCGCGGTTGCCGATCTGGTCGTGGTTCTGCAGGAAATTGACGAAGGCGGTGGGAGAAAGCTTGCCGCTTGGCTCGCCGCGCAATCGGCCGCCGCGATGCGCAGATGTGTCGCCCTGGTAGACAAATCCCGAGCCCAGCGCGCGGGCAATGTCCTTGAGCGGCGAACGCTGATAGTCGCGGTAGTAGCCGTGGGATTCGGCGGTCAGCAGCACGTGCCAGGCGTGGTGGTAGTCGTCGTTCCACTGGGCGCGGTATTTGCCGCGTGGCGGATCTTGGGCCGCATCCAGAAGGCTCGCGGCATTGTCGTCGTTCTCGAGCACCAGATGAATGTGGCGGCCCGTTTCCGTGGCGAGTTGGCCGACGGCGGCGCTGAGATCGTGCAGCATCGAGATTTCACCGAGCTCGGCGATCGAATGCACCGCGTCCAGCCGCAGCCCGTCGAAACGATAGTCGCGCACCCAGTACAGTGCGTTCTCGATCGCGAAGGCGCGGACCTCCGGCACCCGGTAATCGATCGCGCTGCCCCATGGCGTCTGCGCTTCCGTGAAGAAGCGGGGCGCATAGCGGCCGAGATAATTTCCCTCGGGCCCGAAGTGATTATAGACCACGTCGAGGAACACCATCAGCCCGCGCAGATGGGCGGCGTCGATCAGCGCCTTGAGATCGTCCGGGCGGCCATAGGCGCTGTCCGGCGCGTACCACAGCACGCCGTCATAGCCCCAGTTGTGTGCGCCAGCGAAATCCGCCAGCGGCATCAGTTCCAGCGCGGTGACGCCGGATGCCACCAGATGGTCGAGCTTGGCGATCATGGCGCGGTAGGTGCCTTCCGGCGTGAAGGCACCGACATGGGCTTCGATCAATACGGTTTCCGGCCACGGCCGCCCGCGCCAGTCCGACGCGCGCCAGGGATAGCTCGCATGATCGCTCACTTCGCTCGGCCCAGACACGTCGTCGGGCTGAAAGTCGGAAGCCGGATCAGGCACGTCGATGTCGTCGTCGATGCGGAATTTGTAGCGCGCGCCGGCCCTGACGCCCGGGATGTCGGCGACAAACCAGCCGTCCTCGCCGCGCCGCATGACATAGGATCTTTCCAGCAAGAGATCGACGTGCTTCGCCGCCGGCGCCCAAAGCCGGAATAGAGCGCCGTCCGCTGTCAGTCGTGGGCCGAATTGCCGCTCATTCATGCCGAACCCGCAAACGCCAGGACCGAACGGGGAGGCGCCTTTGCGTCGCTTGCCGATGCGAAATCCCTGGGTTCTTGCTTAACGTCCGCGGTGTTCAATAGTTGCCGCCATGTCCTGTATTCCGGCAGCTTCGGCAGCCTGAACGCGATTTCTTCGGGGGCCGCGTTCAGTACGATAAAGATCGGCTCGCCTTTCTTTTCGGCCGGGCCGAGGACATAGGAGAGAAAGCGGCCTTCCGGGAATTTCCAGTCTTCTTCCGTCATGTCTTCGGCGGCCGGCGTCAGCCATAAAACGCCGTAAGACCCGTCCGCGCGCCGCCCGTCGAGCCAGCGGTGCGAGCGAATCTGGGGAAAGCGCCGGCGCAATTCGGTCATGTAACCGATGAAATCAGTGAGGTCGTCGTCCTCGCGACCGAGGCCTTCCCAGCCGACCCAGCCGATCTCGTTGTCCTGGCAATAGGCGTTGTTGTTGCCATTCTGGGTATTACCGACCTCATCGCCGGCGAGCATCAGCGGCAGGCCCTGTGCCAGCATGAGGCAGGCGAGCTGGTTCTTCCGCAAGCGCCGGCGCAGCGCGATGATGGCCGGATCGTCGGTCGGGCCTTCATGGCCGCAATTGTTGCTGAGGTTGTCGTTGGAGCCGTCGCGATTGTCTTCGCCGTTGGCCTCGTTGTGCTTCTCGTTGTAGCTGAACAGATCGGCCAGCGTGAAGCCGTCATGTACGGTGATATGATTGACGCCGGAGCGTGGCTTGCGGCCGTCGTGATTGTAGAGGTCGGACGAGCCGGTCATGCGGCTGGACACTTCGCCGATCAGGCTGCCTTCGCCGCTCCAGTAGCGCCGCACCGCGCTGCGATAGCGGTCATTCCATTCCGACCATTGCGACGGAAACGCGCCGACCTGATAACCGCCGAGCCCGAGGTCCCAGGGTTCGGCGACGAGCTTTACCGAGGCCAGCACCGGGTCCTGCCGGATCGCCGTGAGGAACGCGGTGTTGCGGTCGAACCCGTTCGGCCCGCGGGCGAGCGTAGTGGCGAGGTCGAAACGGAAGCCGTCGACATGGCAGACTTCCACCCAGTAGCGCAGCGAATCCATCACCATCTGCAGCACCCGCGGATGGGTGAGACTGACCGAGCTGCCGCAGCCGGTGAAATCGTCATAGAAACGCGGATTGTCCTTCATCAGCCAGTAATAAGAGGCGTTGTCGATGCCGCGGAACGACAACGTCGGGCCCATATGGTTGCCCTCGGCTGTGTGATTATAGACGACATCGAGCATCACCTCGATGCCGGCGTCGTGCAGCCGCGCCACCGTGGTGCGAAAGGCGTCGAGCGGATTGTCCTGCGAGTAGCGCGGCTCCGGCGCGAAGAACGACAGCGTGTTGTAACCCCAGTAGTTAGCCAGCTTCTTTTCGACCAGCACGCGGTCGTCGACGAAACCGTGGATCGGCAGCAGCTCCAGCGTGGTGACGCCGAGCCGCTTGAGATGCTCGATCATCGCCGGCGACGACAGGCCGCCGAAGGTGCCGCGCAGGTTCGGCGGCACGTCTTCGCGCCTCGCGGTCAGGCCCTTGACGTGCGCCTCGTAGATGATGGTGTCTTCCCAGGGGATGTTGGGGCGCATTTCGCGGCGACCCCAGTTGAAGGTTTCGTCGACCACCACGGCTTTCGGCATGCCGCGCGCATTGTCGCGGCGGTCGAAGGAGTGATCTTCCCGCGCGCTGCCGGTGCGATAGGCGAAGTGCGCGTCGCTCCACACCAGCCGGCCCGCGAGCCGCCTGGCATAGGGGTCCAGCAGCAGCTTGTTGGGATTGAAGCGGTGGCCGTGCTCGGGCTCGTAGGGCCCGTGAACCCGGTAGCCATAGAGCTGGCCGGGCGAAACGTCGTTCAGATAGCCGTGCCAGACGTCCTCGTTGCGCTCCGGCAATTCGATGCGCTCGAGCTCGCGGCGGCCCTGGCTGTCGAACAGGCAAAGCTCCACCTTCTGCGCGTTGGCGGAGAACAGCGCAAAATTGGTGCCCCGGCCGTCCCAGCTTGCACCGAGGCGCGAGAACGTTCCGGCGGACAATCGCATGCGTCAGCTTTCCGGCACGAGAAAAATGGCGGCCAAGGGCGGGATGGTGAGATTGAGTTCGGGCACGAGGCCTTCCAACGTGTGGACCTCGCCGACGTTCCCGACGTTGCTGCCGCCGTAATGGGAGGAGTCCGAATTGAAAACCTCGCGCCATTTGCCGGCGAATGGCACCCGGACGCGGTAGTTGTAATAGACATTGGGCGAGAAATTCACGACCACCAGGCATCGCGCGCGGGCATCATTGCCCTTGCGGATCCAGGCGAACACATTGCCGTTGGCGTCGTCGGTGACGACCCATTCGAAGCCGGCCTGATCGCAATCCAGTTCATGCAGCGCCGGCTGCGCGCGATAGAGCCGATTGAGGTCGCGGATCAGGGAATGGATGCCGGCGTGCTTGCCGTGGTCGAGCAGGTGCCAGTCCAGCGAGCGATCATGGTTCCATTCGCGCTCCTGCGCGAATTCGCAGCCCATGAACAACAGCTTCTTGCCGGGATGGCCGAACATGAAGCTGTAATAGGCGCGCAGATTCGCAAACCGCTGCCAGTCGTCGCCCGGCATCCGCCCGATTATCGATCGCTTGCCGTGGACGACTTCGTCATGCGACAGCGGCAGGATGAAATTTTCGGAGAATGCGTAGTGCAGGCCGAACAGGATGTCGCCGTGGTGATGCTTGCGGTGGATCGGATCCTTGCTGATGTAGTTCAGCGTGTCGTGCATCCAGCCCATGTTCCACTTATAGCCGAAACCCAAGCCGCCATATTCGACCGGGCGCGACACCTGCGGCCAGGCGGTGGATTCTTCGGCGGCCGTGGTGGCCTGCGGAAAGCGGGCGAATACCTCCGTATTGAAACGCCGCAGGAAATCGATGGCGTCGAGATTTTCCCGGCCGCCATGTTTGTTCGGGATCCAGCCGCCGGCGGGCCGGCTGTAATCGAGATAGAGCATGGAGGCGACCGCATCGACGCGCAGGCCGTCGATGGCATAACGCTCCAGCCAGAACAGCGCGTTCGACACCAGGAAATTCACCACTTCGGTGCGGCCGTAATTGTAGATCAGCGTGCCCCAGTCGAGGTGGCGGCCCTGCAGCGGGTTGGCGTGTTCGTAGAGCGCGGTGCCGTCGAAATCGCCGAGGCCATGCGGATCGTCGGGGAAATGCCCGGGCACCCAGTCCAGCAGCACGCCGATGCCCTCGCGGTGGCAGGCATCGACGAGCGCGGAAAAGTCCGAAGGGGTGCCGAACCGGCTGGTCGGTGCGTACAGGCCGGTCGGCTGATAGCCCCATGAGCCGTCGAACGGATGCTCGCTGACGGGGAGGAATTCGATGTGGGTAAAGCCGAGATCCCGGGCATAACGCGGCAGCTGCTCGGCAAGCTCGCGGTAGGTCAGCCACTCGTTGTTGCCCTTGCGCCGCCACGAGCCCAGATGGACCTCGTAGATCGACATCGGCGAGCTCAGCGCGTTGATGCGCTCCGGCGCTCCTTGCGGATGCGGCAGCTTGGCCTCGTCGAACACGATGGAAGCCGTGCTCGGGCGCATTTCCGCGGCAAAAGCCATCGGGTCCGATTTCAGCGGCAGATGCTGGCCCTGCGGACCGATGATGTCGAATTTGTAGTGATCGCCGGCGGTGGCATGGGGCACGAACAGCTCCCAATAGCCGGCGCCGCGCACGCGCATCGGGTGCCGCCGCGGATTCCAGTAGTTGAAATCGCCGACCACGCTGACCCGCCGCGCATTTGGCGCCAGCACCACGAAGGCGACCCCGTTGACGCCGTCGAGCGTCATCGGATGGGCACCGAGCTTG
>JBGPSI010000101.1:0-17423 GCA_041490045.1 Bradyrhizobium sp. | reverse complement strand
TGGTGCCCAGGAAAGGACTCGAACCTTCACGGCCGTTAAGCCACTGGCACCTGAAGCCAGCGCGTCTACCAATTCCGCCACCTGGGCCCGGGCCGGTTAGTACGGATCGGTTGCGCGCTTGTCAAATTGGCAAACTGTGACGCAAATGCGCTGTACAGCGGCGGCGGGTTGGCGTATCGCGAATTCGCTAAATACCTCGGCCGTTGATCGAATTTGACCCTAGGAAATGACGCGATGGCATCGAATCTGGACACGCTGGTCACGGTTTTCGGAGGATCGGGCTTCCTGGGACGGCACGTGGTCCGCGCGCTCGCCAAGCGCGACTACCGCATCAGGGTCGCGGTGCGGCGACCGGAGCTGGCCGGACACTTGCAGCCGCTCGGCCGGGTCGGTCAGATCCACGCCGTGCAGGCCAATCTGCGCTACCCGGCCTCGGTCGAGGCCGCGATGCGCGATTCGCATGCCGCCATCAACCTGGTCGGCATTCTCGCCGAAAGCGGCGCCCAGACCTTCGACGCGGTGCAGGGCGCGGGCGCCGGGACGGTGGCCAGGGCGGCGGCCGCCGCCGGCGCCGGCATGGTGCATGTCTCCGCCATCGGCGCGGCCGAGAATTCGGCCTCGCGTTACGGCCGCGCCAAGGCCGCGGGCGAAAAGGCGGTGCTGACGGCGCTCCCCTCCGCCACCATCCTGCGGCCGTCGGTCGTGTTCGGCCCCGAGGATCAGTTCACCAACCGCTTCGCGGCGCTGGCGCGGATGTCGCCGGCCCTGCCGCTGATCGGCGGCGGCCTGACAAAGCTGCAGCCGGTCTATGTCGGCGATGTCGCGACCGCGGTCGCCGACGCCGTCGACGGCAAGACCAGGCCGGGTGCGCCTTACGAACTCGGCGGCCCGGAAGTGCTGACCATGCGCGAGATCATGGAAATCATCCTCGACGTCACCGAACGGCGGCGCATGCTGATGCCGTTGCCGTTCGGGCTGGCGAAATTGCAGGCGCTGTTCCTGCAGTTCGCGCCGGGGGATTTCAAGCTGACGCCGGACCAAGTGACGCTGCTGCGGTCCGACAATGTGGTGTCGGACGCGGCAAAGGCCGCCGGGCTCACGCTCGAAGGGCTGGGAATCACGCCGGATTCGATGGAAGCCATCGTCCCGCAATATCTCTGGCGCTTCCGCAAGACCGGCCAGTTCGCGCACCGGGGCGCGTGATTTTATCAACCGTCGTCCCGGCCAAGCGAAGCGCGAGCCGGGACCCATAGCCACCGATATTTGCTGTTAGACAGCCGGCAGCCCCAGCCTTCGCGATTACGGCTATCGGTGTTTGTGGGTCGCCGCTTTCGCGGGGGCGACGCGCTGAGAAACCTTACTTCCCCATCGCCAGCGCGACCAGGCCGAGCGTGCCGACAATAACGCGCCACCACGCGAAAAGCGTGAAGCCGTGGCGGGTGACGTAGGTCAGGAACGTCTTGACCACGATCATCGCGGTGACAAACGACACCACGAACCCGATCGCGATGATGCCGGTGTGATCGAGACTCATATCGGCGCGGTTCTTGTAGAATTCATAGACGAAAGCGCCGATCATGGTCGGGATCGCCAGGAAGAACGAAAACTCCGCCGCGGCGTGCTTGTCGGCGCCGAACAGCATCGCCGCGACGATGGAAGCGCCGGAGCGCGACACACCGGGAATCATCGCAAGGCATTGCGCGAAGCCGATCGACAGGTACATCGGCAGCGGGAACGTCGTGGCGTCATGCTCGTGCGGCTTGAGGTCGAGCTGATCGACCCACAACAGGATGGCGCCGCCGACGATCAGCGAAAAACACACCACCCACGGATTGAACAGATAGGCCTTGATGTAGCTGCCGGCAGCGGCGCCGATCACCGCCGCGGGCAAAAACGCCACCAGCATGCCGATGACGAAGCGTCTGTCCCTGGCATTACTGAACATGCCGAGCGCGACGCTCCACAATTTGCCGAAATAAAGCACGACGATAGCAAGGATCGCGCCGAGCTGAATCAGGATGGAAAAACTGTTCCAGAAATCGCCCGAGCCGAGATTGAAAAATCGTTCCGCCAGCAAGAGGTGGCCCGTCGAGGAAACCGGCAGGAATTCGGTGACGCCCTCGATGATGCCGAGAATTACCGCCCGCAATGCATCAGACATCATGACCTGGTCCGTTATGATCCATTTCGATCGAAAGGCCGCGCTCTTCTCGCCTATTCGCCCGTTCCCCGCAATCTCAAAAACGCAAAAACACGGGTTGCCTCCTTCGTCTGCTTAGGTAGTTTGGCGCGCGATTGCGGTATGCTCGGTTGCATGCCTGACTCGCTTCCGAGCGGTGAGGATTTCTTAAGCACCGCAAAATAATCAAGGGCTCATGTTCACACTGTTTCATCATTCGTTCTGTCCGCATTCGCGCTTTATTCGCCTGGCGATGGGCGAACACGGTCTCGATGTGCGGCTGGTGGAAGAGCGGGTCTGGGAGCGGCGCGAGGCCTTTCTGGCGCTCAATCCCGCGGGCGCCACGCCGGTGCTGATGTCTGAAGGCCGGCCGGCGATACCCGGCGCCGGCATCATCGCCGAATATCTCGATGAGACCTATGGAACCGAACTCGGCGACCGCAGGCTGTTGCCGTCCGCCATGGCGGAGCGCATCGAAGTGCGCCGGCTGATGGCGTGGTTCAACGAGAAATTCTTCGAGGAGGCCTCCAATCCGCTGGTCACCGAGCGCATTTACAAGCGGTTCATGAGCGAGGAAAACGGCGGAGGCTCGCCGGCGGCCGATGTGATTCGCGCGGCCAAGGCCAATGTGCGCTATCATCTGGCCTATATCGGCTGGCTGGCACGGACGCGGAACTTCCTGGCTGGTGACCGGCTGACCTTCGCGGACCTCGCCGCCGCGGCGCACCTTTCGGCGATCGATTATCTGGGCGACGTGCCATGGAGCGAGGACGACGCGGCAAAGGCGTGGTACGCGCGGGTGAAGTCCAGACCCTCGTTCCGCCCGCTGCTGAGCGAATGGCTGGCGGGCGTGCCGGCGTCGCGCACCTACGTGGATCTCGACTTCTGAGCGCGAACGCCGCGCTCTCTCCCGCCGACCTGAAAGCCGCGCTCGCAAGCGAGGCCCGCACGCTGGGATTCGATTGCGTCGGCATTACCGCTCCCGGCGTCCTCGCCGACGCCGGCCGTCATTTTCGCGATTTCCTCGAGGCCGGCGCGCATGGCGAGATGGACTGGCTCGCGGCGCATCCCGAACGCCGCACCGATCCGCGCGCACTGTGGGCGGACGTGCGTTCGATCATCATGCTGGGAGTGAATTACGGGCCTGATCAGGATCCGCTGGCTATCCTGCAGGCGCGGACGCGCGGCGCGATCTCGGTCTACGCGCAGGGCGACGATTATCACGATTTGATCAAGAAGCGGCTGAAGGCGCTGGCGCGATGGCTGGTCGCCACTTCCGGCTGCGACGTCAAGGTATTCGTCGACACCGCCGCGGTGATGGAAAAGCCGCTGGCGCAGGCGGCGGGACTGGGCTGGCAGGGCAAGCACACCAACCTCGTTTCGCAGCAATTCGGCTCGTGGCTGTTTCTCGGCGCGATCTTTACGACGCTCGATCTGCCGCAGGACGAAGCCGAGCCCGATCATTGCGGCTCGTGCCGGGCCTGCCTCGATATCTGTCCTACCTCGGCATTTCCCGTGCCCTACAAGCTCGATGCGCGGCGCTGCATTTCCTATCTCACCATCGAGAACAAGGGCCCGATCCCGGACGAATTTCGCAAAGCCATCGGCAACCGCATCTATGGCTGCGACGATTGCCTCGCGGTGTGCCCCTGGAACAAGTTCGCGCAGTCGGGGCATGAGGCAAAACTCGCCGCGCGCGACGAATTGCGCGCGCCATCGCTGGCCGACCTAGCCCGGCTCGACGACGCGGCGTTCCGCGCGCAATTCACCAAATCGCCGGTCAAACGCATCGGCCGCGACCGTTTTGTGCGCAACGTGCTGATCGCGATCGGCAACTCGAACGATCGCGCCCTGGCCATGGAGGCCGAGCGGCTGGCGAATGACGACAGCGCGCTGGTGCGCGGCGCCGCGGTGTGGGCGCTGTCGCAGTTGCTGGAGCGGGAGGAATTTGCAGCGCGGGCGGCGAAGGCGATCGGAGCGGAGGCAGATGAGGATGTACGGATGGAGTGGAATGCGTAGGATGCTAGCCCACCCTTGATTTCATCTCGCAAATTCCGCCATGGTCCCGCGCCATGACAAATCAGCCCTTCTTCACCACCGACGGCGACGCCTTCATCCCGACCGACGCCGCGCGCGGACCGTGGGACCCGAACTCGCTGCACGGCCGCGTCATCATCGGCCTGTTGGCCTTCGTCATCGAGCAGCGTCACGGCGCCGACGATTTCGTGCCGGCGCGGCTGACCGTGGACATGTTCCGCCTGCCCAATCTGTCGCAGATCGAGGTCAAGACGCGGCTGGTCCGCGACGGCCTGCGCATCAAGGTGGTCGAAGCCGATTTCTTCTCGGGCGGGGTCGCCATGGCGCGCGCCTCCTGCCAATTGCTGCGCAAGACCGAAAACCCGCAGGGCACGGTGTGGACGCCGCCGAACTGGGAGGTGCCGGCGCCATCGGCCATTCCCGTTCCCACCGATCCCAGGCTCGGCATGAACGGCAAATGGACCACGCGGCCGATCACCGGCGCGATGGGCACCGTCGGCCCGCGGCGGCTGTGGATAAGCGAGGTGCGCGATCTCGTCGAAGGCTCCGCCCTGACGCCGTTTGTGCGCGTCGCGGTATCGGCGGATTTCGCCAGCCCCTTTGCCAATGCCGGCGATCAGGGCCTCGGCTACATCAACAGCGACGTCACGCTGTATCTGCATCGCCTGCCGGTCACGGAATGGATCGGCTTCGAAGTGGTAAACCACCACGCCACCGGCGGCATCGCGATCGGCGAATGCTGGCTCTATGACGAGCACGGCGCGATCGGGACATCCACCGTCGCCGCACTGGCTCAGCGCAAGCCTATGGCCAATCCGAACCAGCGCGACGTGGTGAAGAAGCCCTGAACCGTCATCCCTCCAGATGCCGCTTCATCTCCGGCCGCGCCTTCAGCGCCGCGGCCTGCCTGGCGAAAATCTTCGCCATGCGTTCGGCCGCGAAATTCATGTCGGCGAAGCCGGTCGCGGTGTTGGCGACCTCATGGTACTCCGTGATCCTGCCGCCGCGCAGTTTCATGATGGCGACGCCCTCGAACATCGCGCGCGCCCCCTTGGCCTCCGGCAGCAATGAGCGATAGCTGAACGTGTAGCGCGCGTAGAGCGTCTCGCCGTCGCTGACGGGGTCGTGCATGTCCCAGCGGAAATCGGTCGCCGTGCGATAGAACGAATCGTCGATCATGCCGGCGATCTTGGCGCGGCCGGTGAACGTGCCGTAGAACACGTCGTGATAGACCCCGTCCTCGGTGAACAGTTCGGCGAAAGCCGCGCCGTTGCGCTGCTCGACGGCGTCGCAGAAGGCACGGAGCATGGCTGCTGTGTTCATGGCACCTCTCCCGGTGAACCGATCTCGGCAACGGCGGCGAGGATCCGCGCGATGTCCTGCGGCCGCGACAGGCGGTGATCGCCGTCCTGGATCATGGTCAGCACCACGTCGTCGCTGGGCAGCCGATGCGCCAGCGCAAACGCATGCTGCCACGGCACGTCCGGATCCTGCGCGCCCTGCAGGATGCGAACCGGGCAACCGACATCGATGGCGCTTCCGAGCAGCAGATGGTTGCGGCCCTCCTCGATCAGCGCGCGGGTGATCGGATAGGGCGCGCCATCGCCATAGGGCGACGGCCGCAGCCACACGCCCTTGCTCTCGATCTCCCGTTTGACCTCGGGCGAGAAGCCGTTCCACATCAGCTGCTCGGTGAAATCCGGCGCCGGCGCGATCAGCACCAGGCCGGCCGGCGAGACGCGGCTTTGCGGACGCTTCGCAATCTCGCGCGCCAGCAACAGCGCCATCCAGCCGCCCATCGACGAGCCGATCACGACCTGTGGGCCGGCGCAGAATTGCTCGAACACCGCCACGCTCTCTTCCAGCCAGCGCCCGATGGTGCCGTCGATGAACGCGCCACCGGATTCGCCATGACCGGAATAGTCGAACCGGACGCAGGCGCGGCCGTGCGCGGCGGCCCATGCGTCCAGCGCCAGGGCCTTGGTGCCCTGCATGTCCGAATTGAAGCCACCCAGCCAGAACAGGCCGGGGGCGCCGCCTTCGCGGGCCCGCACGGCGATACGGCGCGCCGCGTTCCCCTGGCCTACTTCGATAAAGGTGGGCGGCTGCCCGATTGCCGCGGAACTGGTCATGGGATCGCATCTCCGGTTCGCTGCTGTTTGAGTGAGCACAACCGATCCGTCAACGGACGCCCGTACCGGTCCTTTCGACAATGGCGGCGCTTGCAGAGAGAACACTGGCCCTTTATGTGGGCTGGTCTGAACATTCCGTTCCAGTCCGCGTTGTCCGCGTGACCAAAATGCCTCGCATTTGATGCTTTTCGCGGCCGGATATGCGAGTTTGCTTGCCCGCAGCGCCTTATTCCTTCAAACTACGACCTTCGTTCACAACCTTGGAGAGCCACCCATTCGCCGTCCCAACAGAGCCCCGCCCGCTGCCACCAAAGACGGGCCGCGCACCAATGATGAAATCCGCAACGCCACGATTCAGCTGATCGATCAGAACGGCACGAACCACGGCACGGTCGAGACAGTCGCCGCCATCAAGATGGCCCTCGAGGCGGGCATGGATCTCGTGGAGATTTCGCCGAATACCGCTCCTCCCGTCTGCAAGATCATGGACTACGGGAAGTTCAAGTATTCGGCGCAGAAGAAGGCCGCGGAAGCCCGCAAGAAACAGAAGGTGGTCGAGATCAAGGAGATCAAGCTCCGGCCGATGATCGACGATCACGATTACGAGGTGAAGATGCGCGCGATGCAGCGCTTCTTCGAGGAAGGCGACAAGGTCAAGATCACCCTGCGCTATCGCGGCCGCGAAATGGCGCATCAGGAAATCGGCACCAAGCTTTTGGACAAGGTCAAGGCCGACGTGGCCGAATACGCCAAGGTCGAGCAGGACGCGCGTTTCGAAGGCCGTCAGGTGGTGATGGTGCTGGCGCCGCGCTGATACGCGTCAGCCCTTCGCGTTTCATCCGTTCACGTTTGTGAATTTTGAATACGGCCCGCCAGGCGATCTGGCGGGCCATTTTCTGGGGTAGTCAGCCCCGCGTGGCCTGCCAGCGGCCGCTGCAATTGCCGCTGGAAAATCTCGCGCTCCAGCGGCCCACGCCGGTGCTGCCGCCCAGCCTGCCGCTGCCGGTCGCGACCGCTCCCGCGGCGGAAATTCTCACCACGACACTGCCGCCGCCGCTGACGCTGCCGGACACATCAGCCGCGCCGGCCGACGAGATCCGGCCGCCCGAGACCCGGAACGGATAGCTGTAGGCGGGGTCGCAGGTGCCGGCCTGGGTGATGATCAGGACGTTCCAGATTCCGTCATAGCCGCCCATGCGGGCAGTCCTCGCGTCGGCGGCGCCGGGCGCGGCAAAGGTTGCTAGAGAGGCGGCGAGAACGGAGACGGCAAATATCCCGCGCCAGACACGCGAGGGCCGCAAATCGGCAGAAAAGTTGGTCGGTCGGGCTGATATCGTCATGTTTCCCTGCTTTTTGGCCGCGCCATGGGTGGTGTCAGCCTATCTGTCAAACAATACGGTTTTACGGTTCATCGTTGCCAATTCGGTGCAGTTCTGCCATAAGCCCAGCCTTCATCGCCCGGCTGATCAAGGGCTGCCGTGGCGATGCCCATGCTGGTTGTCTCACTTCGGAAATAACCGAGCATTTTCAACGCTCTAACGAGCATTTTAGCCGCGAAAGCGCCTTCCGGGCGCATTTTTCATGCGGCCTTTAGGAGAGCCAAATGCCCAAGCTGAAGACCAAGTCCGGCGCTAAAAAGCGCTTCAAGGTGACTGCCACCGGCAAAGTGATGCATGCCCAGCGCGGCAAGCGCCACGGCATGATCAAGCGGACGAAGAAGCAGATTCGTCAGCTCCGCGGCACCCGCGTGCTGTTCAAGACCGACGGCGACAACATCAAGAAATATTTCTTGCCGAACGCCTGATCGCGTTCGCCCGTCTATTTCAGCCGAGCCGCGTCCGCGCGGCGATCCGTCACCCATTTCATCTGAAGGAGACCCGTCATGTCTCGCGTCAAACGCGGTGTGACCTCTCACGCCAAGCACAAGAAAGTCTACAAGGCCGCCAAGGGCTTTTATGGCCGCCGCAAGAACACCATCCGCGCCGCCAAGGCCGCGGTCGAAAAGGCCGGGCAATACGCCTTCCGCGACCGCAAGCGCAAGAAGCGCACCTTCCGCGCGCTCTGGATCCAGCGTCTCAATGCCGCGGTGCGCCCGTTCGGCATGACCTACAGCGTATTCATCAACGGCCTGTCCAAGTCGGGCATCACGGTGGACCGCAAGGTGCTGTCGGACCTCGCCATCCATGAGCCGGCGGCGTTCCAGGCGATCGCCGAAAAGGCCAAGGCCGCGCTGGCGGCCTAAGCCGCCAGGCGTTAGCGCACCGGAGCGGGTGCGGCTTTGCGGGCTTTCCGCGCGTAGCGCTGGGCGATCTCCGCCCGGCAGAAGGCCGTGAACGACCGATACATGGTACCGGACTCGTTTTCGTATTTTCGGTCGCAGACACCCATCTCATCCTGATAGGCCCGCTTTTGCGACGCCTTGAGGCGGTTGAGAAAGCCGGCCTCGCATTTCTTTTCGACGGCGGCGCCAAGGTGGATGTCGCCGCTGGTGCCGAACTCGCAGTCCTTGAACACTTTCATCGCGCGCTCGCAGCCGGGCGTGGCGTCGATTGCGCCGATGATCTCCTCGAGGGTCATCGATTTGCCGAGACAGACCGCGGCGCCCGCGGGAGCAGCGCCGAGGAACAAAATGACGGCCAGGATGGCCAGGATGGATCGGGCGATCATGGGCTTCTCACGTTGGGCCGGACATTGGTGCCGGCGGCGCGCAAGGGGGTTCAGGCGTTCGACCTCGCCAGGAACGAAATAGCAGGCTTTGGCCCGGCCTTTCGGCCTTGACGTTTCGGCCCCAACGCGGCCACAACCGGCGCCTCACAGCAGTCAGAGATCAAAACCGTGTCCGACCTCGCAACGCTCGAAAAGTCCATCCTGGAGCAGATCGCCGCCGCAGGCGATGAACCCGCGCTGGAGGCCGTGCGCGTCGCGGCGCTCGGCAAGAAAGGCTCGATCTCGGCGCTGCTCGCGACGCTTGGCAAGATGTCGCCGGAGGAGCGCAAGACGCAGGGCGCGGCGATCAACCTCGCCAAGGAGGCCGTGACCGAGGCGCTGACCGCGCGCCGCGATATCCTGAAATCGGCGGCGCTCGACGCGCGGCTGAAATCCGAGACCATCGACGTCACGCTGCCGCTGCGCGAATCGCCGACGGAAACGGGCCGGATTCATCCGCTGAGCCAGGTGATGGACGAGCTCACCGCGATCTTCGCCGACATGGGATTCGCCATCGCCGAAGGTCCTGACATCGAAACCGATGACTACAATTTCACCAAACTGAATTTCCCGGAGGGCCACCCGGCGCGGGAAATGCACGATACCTTCTTCTTCAACCCCGGAGAAGATGGCTCGCGTAAATTGTTGCGCACCCACACCTCGCCGGTGCAGGTGCGCACCATGCTGACACAGGCGCCGCCGATCCGCGTGATCTGCCCGGGCCGCACCTATCGCATCGATTCCGACGCGACGCATACGCCGCAGTTCCATCAGGTCGAGGGCCTTGTCATCGACAAGGGTTCGCATCTCGGCCACCTCAAATGGATCCTGCACGAGTTCTGCAAGGCGTTCTTCGAGGTCGACCATATCAATATGCGGTTCCGGCCGTCGTTCTTTCCGTTCACCGAGCCGTCGCTCGAGGTCGACATCCAGTGCCGCCGCGACAAGGGCGAGATCCGCTTCGGCGAGGGCGAGGACTGGCTGGAGATTCTCGGCTGCGGCATGGTGCATCCGAACGTGCTGCGCGCCTGCAACATCGATCCCGACATCTATCAGGGCTTTGCCTGGGGCATGGGCATCGACCGCATCGCGATGCTGAAATACGGCATGTCTGACCTCAGGCAATTGTTCGAGGGCGACGTCCGCTGGCTCAGCCATTACGGCTTCAAGCCGCTCGAGGTCCCGACGCTGGCGGGAGGTCTGAGCTCGTGAATTTGAGCGCCGTCCCCGAAAAATACCGGAGCCTGCGCTCCTTCGCGTTCGGCGACAGCCCTGCGCTGGCCGACGAGCTGCTCGACCTCGTTCTCGCGAGCATAAAAACCGCAACCTGCTCGACCGAGGACGAACCGAACACCTCGACACCGGGCGAACGCTGGATCGTGCTCGACGGGCGCGGCACGCCACGTTGCGTGATCGAAACCACCGAGGTGAGCTATCGCCGTTACAGCCAAGTCGATGCGGCCTTCGCCCATGACGAGGGAGAAGGCGACCGCAGCCTCGCCTACTGGCGCAAGGCGCATCGCCAATATTTCGGACGGCAGGGAAAATTCAGCGAAGACATGATGCTGATGTGCGAGCGTTTTCGTCTGGTTGAGATCCTTGTAGACCACAGAGTGACATCATGAAATTCACCCTCTCCTGGCTGAAGGAACATCTCGACACCGACGAGCCGCTGGAAAAGCTCGCCGACAAGCTCACCATGATCGGGCTCGAGGTCGAGCACATCGAGGACAGGGCAAAGGCGCTCGCGCCGTTCACCATCGCGCGGGTGATCTCCGCCGAGCAGCATCCCAATGCGGACCGCCTGCGCGTCTGCATGGTCGATACCGGCGACGGGTCAGCGCCGGTGCAGGTCGTGTGCGGCGCGCCGAATGCGCGCGCGGGCCTGCTCAGCGTGTTCTCGCCGCCCGGCACCTTCATTCCCGGCAAGAACATCACGCTCGGCGTCGGCACCATCCGCGGCGTCGAGAGCCGCGGCATGCTGTGTTCGGCGGCGGAATTGCAGATCTCGGAAGATCACGACGGCATCATGGAGCTGCCGGCGGACGCGCCGATCGGTGCGCCTTACGCACAATGGGCCGCGCTCGGCGATCCCATGCTCGAGATCAACCTGACACCGAACCGGCAGGATTGCACCGGCGTGCATGGCATCGCCCGCGATCTTGCGGCTGCCGACATGGGCAAGTTCAAGGATCACGCCATCAAGCCCATCAAGGGCGAATTCCCCTGTCCCGTGAAGGTGACGGTCGAGGACGCCAAATTATGTCCGGGTTTTGCCTTGCGTCTCGTGCGCGGCGTCAGGAACGGCCCGTCGCCGGAGTGGCTGCAGAAGCGGCTGACCTCGATCGGCTTGCGGCCGATCAACGCGCTGGTCGATATCACCAACTTCATGACCTTCGACCGCGCCCGGCCGCTGCATGTGTTCGACGCGGCGAAGGTGAAGGGCAACCTGACCGTACGCCGCGCGCGCGATGGCGAGAGCCTGTTGGCGCTCGACGGCCGCACCTACACGCTCGACAGCGGCGTATGCGTGATCGCGGACGAGCACGGCGTCGAATCGCTCGCCGGCATCATGGGCGGCGAGGCCTCAGGCTGCTCGGAAGCAACCACCGACGTCCTGATCGAATCGGCGCTGTGGAACGAAATCAACATCGCGCTGACCGGCCGCAAGCTCGGCATCAATTCCGACGCCCGCTACCGCTTCGAGCGCGGCGTCGATCCCGCCTTCATGGTGCCGGGGCTCGAGATGGCGACGCGTCTGGTGATGGAGTTGTGCGGCGGCACGCCGTCGGAAAGCATCGTGGTCGGCAAGGCCTTCGGCGACGATCGCGTGATCGATTTCCCGCTGACCGAGGTGAAGCGCCTCGCCGGCATCGAGGTGCCGCTGCCGGAGATGAAACTCATCCTCGGCCGTCTTGGTTTCATGATGGCCGGCTCCGGCCCCGTGATGAAGGTCGCGGTCCCCTCCTGGCGCACCGATGTGCACGGCAAGGCCGATATCGTCGAGGAGATCGTACGCATTGTCGGCGTCGACAAGGTGCCGATGACGCCGTTCGAGCGCGGCGACAACGCGCGCGAGCCGGTCCTGACCGCGATCCAGCTGCGCACCCGCCGCGCCAAGCGCGCGCTCGCCGCGCGCGGCATGGTCGAGGCCGTGACGTGGTCGTTCATCGCCAAGCCGGCGGCCGAGCTGTTCGGCGGCGGGCAGCCCCAGCTTGCGCTCGCCAATCCCATTGCGTCTGACCTCTCCGACATGCGGCCGAGCCTGTTGCCGGGTCTGGTCGCCGCAGCCCAGGCGAATTCCGACCGCGGTTTTGCCGATGTGGCGCTGTTCGAGGTCGGCCAGGTGTTCAGGGGCGAGCGGCCAGAGGACCAGTTCGCTGCGGCATCGGGCGTTCGCCATGGCTTCGCGTCGGCGAAGGGGATCGGACGGCATTGGTCCGGTTTGGCCACGGCCGACGCGCTGGACGGCAAGGCGGATGCGTTCGCGGTGCTGTCGGCCGCCGGCGCGCCGATGCAGGCGCTGCAAATCGTGCCAGGTGGTCCCGGCTGGCTGCACCCCGGACGTTCCGGCACCATCCAGATCGGCCCGCAAAACGTGCTCGGCTATTTCGGCGAGCTGCATCCGCGCGCGCTGGAAGCGCTTCGCGCCGACGGCCCGCTGATCGCGTTCGAGGTGATCCTCGACCGCATTCCCGCCGCCAAGCAGCGGCCGACCCGCGCCAAGCCGGTGCTCGAACTCTCTGCGTTCCAGCCGGTGTCGCGCGACTTTGCGTTCATCGTCGACCGCGGCGTCAGGGCGGGCGACATCGTGCGCGCGGCGCAAGGCGTCGACAAGAAACTGATCACCGATGTCACCGTGTTCGACGTCTATGAGGGCAAGGGCATCGAGGACGGCAAGAAATCGATCGCGATCGCCGTGACCATCCAGCCGCGCGAAAAAACCATGACCGACCAGGAGATCGACGCAGTCGGCGCAAGGATCGTGGCGGAAGTGGCGAAGAAGACCGGCGGCGTGCTGCGCGGATGAGCCTTGGCGGTCTCATCCCCTCGGACATCAGCATCGCGATCGCCATCTGCGTGATCGCCTTCGTGTCGGGCACGGCGCGCGGATTTTCAGGCTTCGGCTCCGCGCTGATCTTCATGCCGCTGGCGAGCAGTTTTGCCGCGCCGCGCCTGGTCGCAGCCCTTTTGCTCGTCATCGATTTCGTCGGGGCCGCGCCGCTGCTTCCCAATGCCTGGCGACAGGCCGACCGCAAGGCGACCGCGGTGATGGTGTCGGGCGCTCTGGTCGGCGTACCCATCGGAACGTATTTTCTCAGCCGGCTGGAGCCGGTGACGACGCGCTGGATCATCTCCGGCTTCGTGTTCGCGCTGCTCCTGCTGCTGCTGTCGGGCTGGCGCTATCGCGGCAAGGATCACCCGGCACTGTCGGTCGGCATCGGCGGATTATCAGGTTTTTGCAGCGGGCTGGCACAGACCGGCGGCCCGCCGATCGTCGGCTATTGGCTCGGCCGGCCGCTTCCTTCCGCGATCGCGCGCGCCAACATCCTGCTGTTCTTCGGCGCCTCGGATTTCTTTTCGCTGGTCAGCTATGCATTGACCGGGCTGATCACCGCCGACGCCATTCGGTTTTCGCTGCTGGTCGGCCCGGTCTACGGCATCGGCGTCTGGTTCGGCGCCCGGCTGTTCGGCCGCGCCAGCGAAAAGCTGTTTCGCGCCATCTGCTACGCCCTGATCGCAGCCGCGGTGGTCGTCGGCCTGCCGGCGCTGGACGGCGTGCTGCGCTGATAAATCGTCATTCCGGGGCGCGCGTTAGCGCGAACCCGGAAGCTGGTGCCGATAACGTCTGGATTCCGGGTTCGCTCGTTTCACTCGCGCCCCGGAATGACAATCAGGCGGCGTTTTCCGCCATCACCAGATCGCAATAACCGTAACCGTCACGCTGGACGCGCTCGCCGGTCGCAACGGGAAGCGGCTGCGAAAAGATCGGCCCCGCGACCACGCAGGTATGAAACTCGCCGTTCTCGCCGCAGGGGTCGACGCCGTCGGGCAGATCGGCGAGCAATTGCAAATCGAATTTGCGACCGGCGAACTCCGCCGGCAGCTTTTTCAGATCGACGGTGGCGAGAAAGGCCTGCAGGCCGCTGTCGATCATGGCATGCGCCAGCGGCAAGGTCGGCCGGTCCCACAGCGGAAACACCGGCGTGATGCCGGTGCCGGCGAGTTTCTGTTCGCGATAGGCGCGGATATCGGCGAGAAACAGATCGCCAAAGATGATGTGGGTGATGCCTTCCCGCACGGCGCGCGCGACTTCCGCCCCCATACGTGCCTCGTAGATCTCGTTCGGACAGGGATAGGGAATCGGCACGATGCGCGGCGGCAGGCCCGCGACCGCAAGTTGCGCCTGCAAGATTTCCTGCCGCACGCCGTGGATCGACACCCGGTCGAACGTCTCGGTCACCGTCGTCAGCGCGCCGACCACCTCGAACGCGCCGCTGCGCCGCACTTCATGCAGCGAGAACGCGCTGTCCTTGCCGCTCGACCACGAGATCAGCGCTCTGGGCCGCCCCTGTTTCAACTGATAGGCCCTCCCGGGAGCGCGAACGATGATTGCTGAAAGCTCAATTGATCGGCGCGGCGTGCCGCCGATGCTTTGCCGCCGGCGCCGGCGCCGCGACCGGTTCCTCCCGGAGCGCGCCGATCTTGCGCAGTGCGGCTTCCGCCGCGCGCTCGCCGCTTTCCCAGGCGCCGTCGACCGTTCCCCACATCGTTTCGTGGGTCGCTTCGCCGGCGAGGAACAGGCAGCCGACCGGCTCGGTGAGGATTTTTCGCGAAGGCTGGCCGCCGGGTGCCGCCACCGACATCGCGCCGAGCGCGAACGGCGCCGCATTCCAGCGGGTCGCGCTCGATTTCCTGATGGCTGACGTGGCGTCGCTGCCGAACAATTTGGTCAGCCATTCCACGGCAAAGGCGACCATCGCCTTTTCGCCCTGCGCCGACAGATCGCGGCCGAAGGAACCCGCGACATCGATCGAGCACAGCGATGATCCCCCGATATTGGCGAGCAACAGCGCCGTTCGCGTCGAATTGCTCTGCTCGATGAGCACATCGTTGCGCTCCAGGCCCAGCGGATTGCCCGGCAATTGAAGGGCGATGCGATCGTAGCTGCCGAGGCCCAGTTTCGCCGCCGCATCGAGATGGCGCTTGGGGAGATCGGGGGTGAATTTGATGTTGCCCGCCGTCAGCACATCGCTCGACACGGTGATCACGGCGGCGCGGGCGGCGATCTTGCCGGCCGGCGTCTCCACCGTGACATCGCGCTTGCTCCAGGCGATGCGGCTTGCCGGCGTCGACAGCGCCAGCGGGACCTGCTCGCCGAGTTTCGCGATCAGGGTGCCCAGTCCCTGGCGACAGGCGACCACGGCATTGCGGTCACCGGCGCGGGCCCTGTCCATCGCGGAGACATCTTTCAGGTCCTTGCCGGTGGCATTGGCGCCGAGCACGAATTCCGCCGTGCCGGCCCAGTCGCCGAGATCCTTCGGCAGCGCCGAAGCGCAGGAGACATCGGCCTTGCCGCGCGAGGCCTCGTCGATGGCGCGGTTGGCGCGCACCAGCGCCGCCAGGAATTCCTCGGTTTCGCCGGCGCGCGCGTTGCGGCGGCCGACCCGGATTTTCTGGCCGAATGGGCCTGCAGAAACGTCGAGCCCGGCGCCGCGGGCGAGCCTGATCATCGGGTTGCTGTCGGGATTATGCAGCCAGCGCGCGCCGCGGTCGAACGGCACGTCGAAGGTCGTGGTGTCGGTGAGGCAGCGGCCGCCGATCTGGCTGGCCGCCTCCACCACGATCACCTTGCGGTTCGCGGCCTGGATGCGCCGCGCCGCGGCAATGCCGGCGGCACCCGCGCCGATCACGACAATATCGGCCTCGCGCGGCAAGGGGGCGGCAAAGGCGCGCCCGCCGAGGGCCGGCGCCGCCGCAAAGCCCGCGGCCGCCGAAAGAAAGTCGCGGCGCGTCATTGTCATGTCATGGTTTCCGGAACTTTGAAAATCAGCGGAACTTTCGGCGAACTTGCCGCATCCCGGCGGGCGCGGCAACCGTCATGGTGAATCAATCATGATTGATCCATCCCATGCATGAACCAAATTGCAACGGCTTTCGACCATGATAAGGAAGGATAAAAAGGCGGCCGGAAAAGGCCGTTGGGGGGAATTCATGGGACTCGTGCTCGATACCGTCGGCAAGCTGATCGCGAGCTACCTCCAGAAGGAGGTGCCAGGTTATGAGCCGTTCACGCCCAGCGACCCCGAACATTTACGGGGCGTCATCGACCAGGGCGACGTGCTGCTGGTCGAGGGCAACAGCCGGGTTTCCGGCATCATCAAATATCTGACGCAGTCCACCTGGTCGCATGCCGCGCTCTATGTCGGCCCGATCGACGGTGCCGCAGAGCCCGATGGCGAACCGCATGTCCTGATCGAGGCCAATATCGGCGAGGGCGTGACCTCGGCGCCGCTTTCGAAATATTTTCCCTATCACACCCGGCTGTGCCGCCCGGTCGGCCTGTCGTTCGAAGACCGCAACATGGTGTGCCGCTACGCCATCAACCGGATCGGCTTCGGCTACGACACCAAGAACATTCTCGATCTGATGCGCTATCTGTTCCCGCTGCCGATCCCGCAGCGCTGGCGGCGGCGGATGATCGCATTCGGCTCCGGCGATCCCACCAAGATCATCTGCTCGGCGCTGATCGCGCAGGCATTCGACGCCGTGCGCTATCCGATCCTGCCCAAGATCACCCGCGCCGGCTCCAGAGCGGCCCGGCGCGAAATCCTGCATATCCGCGATTCCTCGCTCTACATGCCGCGCGATTTCGACATCTCGCCCTATTTCGAAATCGTCAAACCCACCATCGTGCAAGGCTTCGACTACACGGCCCTGCACTGGGCCGACAAGCAGAAGCCGCTCCGGGAGGTAGCGGGCGAATTCGGACCGTTTCCAGAAGCGATCCAGTCGCCGCCGCTTGTTCCTGAAGAGATTGACGAAGAGACGCCGGTTCCGGTTCAAGAAGTGACGCCCGTCGCCGGACAGCCGGTGCTGGTCGAGCACATCACCGTGTCGGAGCATTTCATGCGCGTCGAATATATTCCCGAGCGCCGGGCCCGGCCCCGCGCGCGGACCTCGGATTTCGCGGCCTAATTCCTCGCGCCACCCTTTGACGCTACAATAGGGGCCATGACCGGGAATAACCAGATTCCTTCCGTGGCCGCGTGTTCCTATCCGCCGCGCGCGGGAAATGCCGTACGGCCGCTGGTCGACGGCCTGCCCGCCTTTCGCCGCATCAGTGAGGCGATCAGGACCGCGCAGCA
>JBGPSI010000100.1:0-17822 GCA_041490045.1 Bradyrhizobium sp. | reverse complement strand
TACGAGTTGCGGTCTGAAGTACGCGCAGATAGGCTTCGGGACCGCAGAGGATGACCTCGGGCTCGGTCTTCATCAACGCTGACGTGCTCCCGGCGATCTGTTCGGCACGGACGCTGTAGTCGCCGTTCACGACTAGGTTCTGGCCTTCGACGAAGCCGTTGTTGCGCAACTCGTCGAAGAAGGGCTCGACGGAAGCGCGCGTGGCGGGGATGAGTACGCCGAGGCGATAGATGCGGCCGGCCTCCTGGGCGCGCGCCGCGAGGGGCGACAGGGCAACGCCGCCGATCGCGGCCATGAATTCGCGGCGATCCATGTTCCCTCGGCCCTGCCGGTTACGCCTTGCGCAAAGCAAAATGCGCGCCGCAAAATGCCATCACGGCGCCAAGACCGAGTGCGGCGAGGCCCGTCAGCACGCCCGAGAGGGTCGGGATCGGGCTGGGTGCTGCGGCCGCCTGGCCGGCGCCCGCCAGCACCAACACGCCGACCGCGATCAGGAACTGCCGCATCCGCATCGGAATCTCTCCCGACACGGCGCTGTCCATCAGCGTTGCCGTGAAATAGCCGCCGGAGAAGCCGACGGTCGCAATCAGCCACCACGCGATGGCGGCGCCCGCCGGCATGAAGTCGGTCGTATCGGATCGCCACAGGCCGCCGAGGTCGAGGCCGTAACGCGCCCCCAGCATGTGCACGGCGAGCGCCAGCAGCACACCGGAAATCATGGCGCCACCAAGGATCAAGCGGCGCGGAAAATAGGTCGTCTCGGCCATGCTCCGCTTGTAAGGTAAAGTCGGCATCGCGCGCAAGCCGACGCTCGAATTTATCCAAGGAGCGCGTGATCTCATCGCCAAAGACTCACGCTTCGGCGGATCATGCGCTGGCGATGAACGGGGATTTATCGGATTGTCACAGCTGCAGCCGCACGACGCAACGCCATCGGCTCCGCACGCGCCGGCCACAAGCTACGCCTACAAGGCGTCGCTGATCGGTTCGGCGCATCAATTCGAGCTGACGGACGAGGGGTTGTCGTGGCAGGCCGGAAGCAAGTCCGGGGTCTGGCCCTATCTGGATATCGCGGCGATCCGTCTGTCGTACCGACCGGTGTCGATGCAGTCGCGGCGCTTTCGCGCCGATATCGAATCCGCGAGCGGTCAGCGTATCGTGGTCCTCTCGACGAGCTGGCAGACCGTCGCCTTGATGACGCCGCAGGACCGCGATTACCGCGCCTTCATCACGCAGTTGCACGCGCGGATGCGGCAGGCCGGGAGCAGGGCTATGCTGATCGGCGGCATCGGGCCGAAGACCTATGCGGCCGGCATCCTGTTTTTGGCGCTGGTTGCGATCGCGATTGCGGGGCTTCTCCTTCGCGCGATCGCGACCGGCGAATGGCCGGGCGGACTGTTTCTCATTGGCTTCGCCGCGATGTTCGGCTGGCAGATCGGGGGCTTCATGAGGCGCAACCGGCCGCACGCCTATACGTTCGATCATTTGCCTGAGGAGCTAGTGCCGTAAAGCGTGTGCCGCAACGATCGGCAATGAAATGTGACTTCGCGACAAGGCCGCGGCGCGGCATCGTCGCCACGCCCGTTCCGGATGAATACGGAGGCCGAGCGTGGGAGACCGAAGCGGCCGATTGCCTGATGAAGCCGAGATCGCGGAGATCAACGCCAGGCACCTGATCGAAACGCCCCTCAAACCCGCCGATCTCCTGTTCGTGTTCGGCACCCGCGAGAATGTCGGACGACGCGTCGATGAAGCCTGCCGGCTCTGGCGCGAGGGCTTCTTTCGCTGGTCGATCGTCAGCGGCGGCGTGACGCCGGGCGCAACGCTTTCCGAATGCGAGATCATCAAGAGCGCGATGGTGGCGCGCGGTGTCCCGGCCGAACGCATCCTCGAAGAACATCGCGCGACCAACACCGGCGAGAACGTGATCTTCTCGCTGCCCGTCATTGAAGCCGCCCTTGGGCTCAAGAATATCCGCAGCATAATCTGCCTCGGCAATAGCTGGACGGCGCGGCGCTATCCGATGACGCTGCACCGGCACTGGCCGGAGGTCGAGAAAATGCTGGTCACGGTCGACAGTTTCGATGCGCCGCGCAAGCGCTGGCACACTGATCCGGTTTTCCGCGCCCTGGTTCTCGCCGAGTGGGACAAGATCGAGCCGTACAAGGCCAAAGGCTTTATCGCGGAATGGCCTGCCTAGCGGCACGAGCGCTCGCGTCACGCCGCAGCCAGGAAGCCCCATGGGGAGGTAAAGCCGAACTGCACGACCAGCGCTTCCCAAAGCGCGTTCCCGAACGCCAGCGGGATTTCGCAGCTCCGCTTCCGCCGCCAGTTCTTCACGCGCGCTCTCCGCGGTTCGATCGTCCTAAACCGGATTCTGAACTGGATTCGATGAATCCGAACCGTGGTCCATGTTTTTGTTTGGACAGGATCTTTTCCGAAAACCGGCTTCGCTTCGCGCCGACGCGGCCCGGGTCCCGACCATGTCCTAGTGCCGCACCACCAGCACCGAGCATTTGGCGTAACGCACGACATGGCCGGCATTGGAGCCGAGGAAATAGGTGCGCATCGCCGGCCGGTGCGAGGTCATCACGATCAGGTCGGCGTGCATCGAAGCGGCCTCCTCGAGAATCTCGTGGTAGATGCCGCCCTGGCGCACCACGCTCGAAATCCGCTGCGGCTCGATGCCGGATTCGCGCGCCACAATGGCGAGCGCTTCTTCGGAAGTCTGGCGCTGCTGGGCGTCGAAATCGGCGGGCACATATTCGGCCAGCATGACCGGCGTCATCGGCAATACGTTGAGAAGGCGCACCGTGCTGTTCCAGGTCTGCGAAAGCGTCGCCGCCGTCGCAATGGCGGGCTTCGCCAGTTCGGTGTCGGCGAGATCGATTGGGACCAGAATGGATTTGAACATCTCACGCCTCCCTGTCCGCCATCAGCCTAGCATAGTTTGACGGGCTTGCGACGCGGGGCAGCCCGCGTTGCTATTTGTCCGAAGCGTGTTTGAGCAGCTTGGGGCTGACGAACAGCACCAGTCTGCCGCGGCGGAATGCCACGTCGGCCCAGTCGTCGATGTCGAAGTCGAAGATCGCGAGTCCCGATGTCGGCAGGTTGTCGGCGAGCGCCGCGCGTCCGGCGGGATCGCCGCTGCCGGCCAGCGCCAGCGCCAGCTCATGCATGCCGGGATTGTGACCGACCAGCAACAGCCGCCGGGGATCGGTTTCCGATGCAGACCGGACGATTTGCAGCAGCTCGGCGGCGTCGGCGCCGTAGAGTTCCGGCATCAGCTCGATCTGCGGCTCCGGAGCCAGATCCTTCATCGCCTGCCAGGCGACTTCCCAGGTCTGATGCCCCCGGATCGCGTGCGAAACCAGCACGCAATCTGGAAACGGCGGATGGTGGCCGATCCAGCCTCCGATTTCGGCAGCATCATGGCGGCCACGATTGTCCAGCTGGCGGTCCTGATCGCGGCCCGACGAAGCTTCGTGTTCGGTCTTGGCGTGACGCAGCAGCATCAAACGGCGCATGGCGCAATCTCGATTCGTTTCAAGTCCGGGGGATTAATGTACAAGCTGCTCCGCCAGACAAGGTGACAAGCGCCCGATCGGTCCGTAAGAAAACGATATGAGCGACAGTTCTGCAAGCAAGATCATCGGACCCGATGCCGCAACCCTACCGGAGCGCTCGCGGCTGTCGTTCGACCTGGATGTCGACATCGCCGTGGTCGGCGCCGGCCTTGCCGGGCTGACGGTGGCGCTGGAAGCGGCAAGGCTCGGCGCCAGCGTCGCGGTGCTCGAAGGCCGGCATGTCGGCTGGAACGCTTCCGGCCATCAGCTCGGCACGGTGATGCCGGGCTACGGTCTGCCGATCGGCGATCTGATCGCGCGTATCGGCTTCGAGGACAGCCGCGAACTCTGGGCGCTGTCGCGGGAAGGCGCCGAATATGTCCGGGCCAATGCGACCGAAGAACTGATGCCGGGCATTGCGCTCAGCGAGGGCGCGCTGGAGGTGTCCAACGTCGAGATTGGCGATGAGCTGATCGCCCGCCTGCAAATGCTCGGCGAGGATTTCGGGACGGAAGTGGAGGGCTGGCAGGTCGATCGCGTGCGAGCCGAACTCAGGACCGATCATTATTTCCACGGCGTGTATTATCCGAAGGCGTTTCAGATCGACGGCCGCAAATATGTCCACGGCCTTGCGGCGCTCGCGCGGCGGGCGGGCGCGCGGATTTTCGAGGACACCCCGGTCGTGAGCATCGATCCGTCCGGCATTCGCAAGCGCATCGTCACGCCGTCGGCGCGGTTGCGCGCTTCCCACATCGTATTGGCCGGCAATATCCATCTCGGCGCGCCGCTGCGCCGACTGTCGGAAACCCTGCTGCCGGTCTGGCGTCATGCGGCGGTGACCGCGCCGCTCGGCGAGCGCCTCGCCAAGACCATCGCGTTTCAGGGATCGGTGATCGACAGCGACGGCATCGATCATTTCCGCGTGGTCGAAGGCGACCGGCTGATGTGGTCCAGTCCGGAAACCACCTGGGCGGCAAACCCTGCGCGTTATGCGCCGGCGATTGCGCGCAGGATCCGGACGATTTTCCCCCAGCTCGGGCCGGTCGAGATATCGGAGGTCTGGAGCGGCGCGATCGGGCAGACCGTGCATGGCATGCCGCAGATCGGCCAATTGCGGAAGGGATTGTGGGTCGCCAGCGGCTTCGGCCGCCGGGGCCTGAACACGACGGCGATGGCCGGCCAGTTGATCGCCCGCAGTATCCTTTGGGGCGACGAGCGCTGGCGGTTGTTTTCGCCGTTCGAACTGGTCTGGGCTGGCGGCGCCACCGGCCGGGTTGCCGGGTACGCCATCGGCATGTGGGAGCGGGGCAGTTCCGCCGCCGCCGGGGCGCTCGCCCGCTATCGGGAGCGGGCGCGGGGCCGGGAGCGCGTTCGCGAGGCGCGGCTGGCGGAAGCCAATCGCAAGGCCGGAACCCGTCCGCAGCAGCGCCGCCCGTCGCCGGGCCGGCCGCGTCCGCAGCCGCCGGAGCCGGCAAGCCGCGAAGGCGAGGGGGTTTCTTGACCTTCCCCGCAACGGAGGGATGAGGGAGCGGATGGGCTTTCCCGCGCTACTCGCAAGAAAGTGAGAAATTTCCTTCCCAATCGGTGTAACTTTGGCGGCTAAGCCCCCGTATTTGACAGCGAACCACTCGGCATTCGCTTCAACCGGAGACCATCATGATCGACCGCCGTATCCTGCTCGCGTCCGTCGCCAGTCTGCTGGGCCTTGCCGCCTTCCGCTGGCTGCGCGCTTCCCCGGCCCAGGCCGCGGAGAAATTCGAGGTCGAAAAGACCGATGCGGAATGGCGCGCGCAGCTGACGCCGCAGCAATACGAGATCCTGCGCCAGCAGGGCACCGAGCGGCCGGGCTCGAGCCCGCTGCTCAAGGAGCATCGCAAGGGCACCTTTGCCTGCGCCGGGTGCGACTTGCCGTTGTTCTCCTCGGAGACGAAATTCGAGAGCGGCACCGGCTGGCCGAGTTTCTATCAGCCGCTGGAAAACGCCGTCGGCAAGACCGAAGACCGCACCTTCGGAATGCTGCGGACTGAAATCCACTGCCGCCGCTGCGGCGGCCATCTCGGCCACGTCTTCGACGATGGGCCGAAGCCGACCGGCCTGCGCTACTGCATGGACGGTTTTGCGCTGGTGTTTCATCCGGCTTCAGCCTCGGCAACCTGAAGCTTCCGCCCCGGCAATTGTTGCCCGCCCGGCAAATCTGCCCCGGTCTTCGGACCGGGGCATTTTCATTTAAGTCATTGAAATAATGAATTTTTACATACTGGCATAGCGCTTGCGACAGTCTCCATCGATAGCGGCCATGGGTATGCAGGACCGGTGGGCCGCCCGGATCGAGCTGGAGACGATGTTATGGGTATTTTCGACGCTCTCAATACTTCAGTGGGTGGCCTTCAGGCGCAGTCCTTCGCCCTACAGAACATCTCCGGAAATATCGCGAACGCCTCGACCACGGGCTACAAGGGTATCGACACCAGCTTCGAGGATCTAATCCCGGACTCGACGTCGCCGAGCCGGCAGGTGGCCGGCGGCGTGACCGCCTTCTCGCAAGCCACGATCACCACCCAAGGCACCGTGACGACGACCACCGTCGGCACCAACATGGCGATCAACGGCGACGGCTTCTTCTCGGTGCAGAAGTCCACCGGCACCGTCGATAACGTGCCCATATTCAATGGCATCACGGACTATACCCGCCGCGGCGATTTCCAGGTCAATGCCAACGGCAACCTGGTGAACGGTGCCGGATATTATCTGATGGGGGTCGATGTCGATCCGAAGACCGGCAACCCGCTCGGAAACGTTCCGAAGGTGCTCCAGTTCCAGAACAATTTCATTCCGTCCCAGACCACTACCTCGATCAACTATGCCGCCAACCTGCCGTCCACCCCGACGACGGCCATCAGCAGCTCTGCGGCGACCGGCACGATCACCGGGCTGGGCGGCCTCAACCCACTCGATTTCATCCAGAACCCGACGCTCACGACGGCCACCGGTTATAACGATACCACCACGAGTGGCACCGCCGCGTTAGCCGGGGGAGGCGGCAACATCGACGGCAATACGACGTTGTCGACGGGTGTCGCCAACAACATGACGACGGGCTTTACGGCAGGCAACGCCCTCACGATAGATGGGCAGACCCTCACATTCGTGGCCAGCGGTGCGACGGGCCCCAATCAGATCAATGTCACCGACAACATCAGCACGTTGTTGTCCAAGATCGACGCCTTGACCGGCGCCACCACGCCATCGACGATCAGCGGTGGCGTCATCACGCTGCACACCGGCACGGTGAACGATCTCAATATTTCGGCTTCGGGTACGCCCGCCACCAGTGCGGCCACCATGACCGCGCTCGGATTTTCGACGATGCCCATCACGAAGTTGCGCACCGTCGTCACCAGTCCACCAACGGGCGCCGTGATCGCGAACGACCAACAGACCTTCCTGAACGAGTCGATCAGCGGCGGCGCCGTCACGGTCTATGATTCGACGGGAACTGCCGTCAACCTGCAATTGCGATGGGCGAAGACCGACAGTGCCGCGCTCGGCGGCTCACACACCAACACCTGGAACCTGTTCTATCAGTCCAATCCCGGTGCGACGGGCACCCAGGTCGCCTGGACGAATGCCGGAACCAATTTCACGTTCGGCCCCTCGGGAGCGCTAGTCAGTCCAAGCGTTCCTGCCGTCACCATTCCCGGCGTCGCCGTTGGCAACCAGACGCTCGGAAATCTGTCCTTCAGCATCGGCTCGGGCAGCCTGACGCAATATGCCTCCGCCGGCGGCACCGCCACCATCAACGCGGTGACGCAGAACGGTTACGCCGCCGGCCAGCTTCAATCGGTGGCGATCAACAATAACGGCATCGTCGTCGGGACCTTCTCCAACGGGCAGAATCTCGATCTCGCTTCCGTCACACTGTCGCACTTCAACGGCACCAACTATCTCAAGAGTCTCGACGGCGGCGCCTACGCCGTCACCGAGCAGTCTGGGCCGGCGATTCTCGGCGCCTCGGGTTCCATCAGCGGCTCGTCGCTGGAAGGGTCGAACACCGATATCGCTTCCGAATTCACCAAGCTGATCGTGACCCAGCAAGCCTATTCGGCGAATACCAAGGTGATCACCACGGCCAACAGCATGGTTCAGGATCTCCTGAACGTGCTGCGTTGATATGTGCGCAAGAGGTCGGCGCAGTTTGACCTGAGGCGGTTGACATGAGTTTGGGTTCAGCTCTAGCCACGGCGATGGCCGGTTTGCGTGCCAACCAGGCGTCGCTTTCGGTCGTGTCGTCGAACATCGCGAACGCGCAGACGCCCGGTTACATCAGCCGGAGCACCAATCAGGTCGAAGTGACGACCGGCGACATCGGGGCAAGTGTCCTTGTCACCGGCGTTAACCGCCAGCTCAATCAGTACATCCAGTCCCAATTGCGAACCGAAACCGCCGGCGGCGCGTATGCCGACCAGATGGCGAACGTCCTGACCCAGTTGCAGTCGGTCTACGGCTCCCCCGGAGCGGCCGGATCGCTCGAAACCGCTTTCACGAACCTCACGACCGCCCTGCAGTCGCTGTCGACGACGTCGGGAAGCTCGTCGTCGCAAATCTCCGCCCTGAACGCAGCCCAGGCGATGGCGCAACAGCTCAACTCGACGACGCAGGGCATTCAAACACTGCGGACCAATGCCGAGCAGGATCTCAGCATCTCGGTGGGCCAGGCCAACGCCGCGATGAGCCAGATCGCGACGCTCAACACCCAGCTTCAGGGAATGAATCCGACCGATCCGACAGCCGCGACGCTGATGGACCAGCGGGACGCGGCCATCAACCAGCTGTCGCAGCTAATGGACATCCGCGTCTCCACCACCGGCAACAACCAGACCACCGTCTATACGACAAACGGCGTCGAGCTGGTCGGAGCCCAGGCGTCCCAGCTCGCGTTCAATTCGAAGGGAACGCTGAACGCCAATTCGCAATGGAACAGCAATCCCACCCTGTCGTCCGTCGGCACCATCACCTGCACACTCGGCAACGGCGCCACGGTCGATATGATCGCCACCAACTCGATCACCTCAGGCCAGATCGCCGCCGATGTTACGCTGCGCGACAAGACGCTGGTCGAGGCGCAGGCGCAGGTCGATCAGCTGGCGGCGTCGATGTCGAGCGCGTTGTCGGACAAAACCACCGCCGGCACCGCGGTGAGCGGTCCGCCGGCGGGTTTCAGCCTCGACGTGTCGAACGTCCAGCCGGGCAACACGATCAGCCTGACCTACACCGATGCCGCGACCAACACCCAGCACCAGGTGACGATCGTCAACGTGACCGATCCGACCGCGCTTCCGCTGCAGAACGCGGCCGGAGCCAATCCGAAGCAGATCGGGATCAATTTCTCCGGCGGCATGGCCTCGATCGTTTCGCAATTGAATACGGCGCTCGGTGCCAGCAATCTGCAATTCTCCAACCCGTCCGGTTCAATCCTGAACGTGACTGACAACGGGGCCAGTACCGCGACGGTCAACGCGGCTTCGGTCACGACAACCGCCTCGTCGCTTGCCAATGGCAACGTGCAGCTTCCGCTTTTTACCGACGGGAATTCGCTGTACACGGGCGCGATCACGTACGCGGGCTCGCAGCAGACCGGTCTGGCGGGGCGCATCACCGTCAATTCCGCGCTGCTCACCGATCCCTCGAAGTTCACGATTTACAATACCTCGCCGGCGACGAATGCCGGCGACACCTCGCGTCCCGACTATCTCTATTCGCAGTTGACCTCCGGCACATTCACCTACTCGCCGCAGACCGGGCTCGGGACGGCCGCCTCGCCCTTCAAGGGAACGCTGAGCGGTTACATGCAGCAGTTTCTCAGTCAGCAGGCCAATGCGTCGACCTCGGCGACGCAACTCCAGCAGGGACAGGACGTCGTCGTCAGCGCGCTGCAGCAGAAAATGAATTCCACGTCCGGCGTCAATATCGATACCGAGATGTCCAACCTGATTTCTATCCAGAATACCTATGCCGCGAACGCTCACGTGATGTCTGTGGTGCAGACCATGATGACCAGTTTGATGCAGGTCCAGGTGTAACGCGAGCGTAAGGCGGTCGACATGGCAATCAATGGCATCACTTACGGCACCTCTTCCGTCCTGAACCAGTCAGTGCTGAATCTGAAGAACCAGATGACGGTTCTGCAGTCCCAGCTGACGAGCGGCGTAAAATCGACCACCTATGCCGGGATGGGCGTCAACGAGGGATTCGCGATCGCCGCGCGGTCGCAACTTTCGAACATTTCCGCGTTCACCGATACCATGACCAACATCAACACCGATATTGGCATCGCCAATACGGGGCTGCAGTCGATGGTCGACATCGGAAACACGATGGTCAACGCGGCCAACAGCACGATGCAGACCTTGAACAGTGGCGGACAGACCATCGCCCAGACTACGGCGTACGCCCAGCTCTCCTCGATGCTGGGGGTTCTCAACCTGCAGGCCGGCGACCGCTATCTGTTCTCAGGCAGCGCCATCAATACGCCGGCGGTGGCGCCGATCGACACCATCCTCAACGGGACCACCACCCAGGCCGGCTTGAAGCAGGTGATTTCCGAGCGCCGGCAGGCCGATCTCGGCACCAACGGTCTCGGGCGGCTGATTATCAATTCTCCGACGGCGACGTCGGTGCAGGTGGTCGAGGACGCCGCCGGCTCGCCGTTCGGCCTGAAGTTGAGCACGGTCTCATCCTCGCTGACTGGCGCGACCGTCACCGGTCCCGCTGGATCGCCGTCGGGCGTTTCGATCAACCTCGGTGCCAATCCCAACGACGGCGACAAGGTGAGCTTTTCGTTCAACCTTCCGGACGGCACGACGGAATCGATTCAGCTCACGGCCTCGAGCGCAACGCCGCCGCCGACCGGCAGTTTCGCCATCGGCGCGACCCCGGCGGCGACCGCCGCCAACCTGAACGCCGCGCTGACCACGGCGATCGGCACGCTTGCCAATACCTCGCTCGTGGCCGCGTCGGCGATCCAGGCCGGCAACGATTTCTTCAACTCGGCCGCAACTGTCACGGGAAGCGGGGTCACCAACAAGGCTGCGCCTCCCTCGTCGATCAGCGGCGCGACACAGTTGTCCGGTGGCGCGGGCACGAACTCGCTGGGTACCAGTTTCGCGCCCGGCGACACCATCACCGTCAACGGCACGCCGATCACCTTTGTCGCCTCCGGCGCCACCGGCAACCAGATCAATGTCACCGACAGCGTCCAGACGCTGCTCTCGAAAATCGATTCGATTACCGGCACCTCGACCCCGTCGACCGTCACCGACGGCGTCATCACCCTGCACAACGACACCGGCTCGGGCCTGACCGTCTCGAGTTCGGACTCCGCCGCGTTCGCGACGCTCGGCTTCGGCGCGGTCGCGACCCAACCGCCGCTGGGGATCGCGGGAAGCGCGGTCAACAACCAGGCTACGCCCCCCGCGCCGGTCACCGGCGCGACGCTGTTGTCCGGTGCCGCGGGCACGGATTCGCTGGCCGCCAGCTTCGGGCTCGCCGATACCATCACCGTCAACGGCGTGCCGATTTCCTTTGTCGCCTCCGGCGCGACGGGCAACCAGCTCAACCTCACCGACAGCGTCCAGACGATGCTGGCGAAAATCGATTCGATCACCGGCACCACGATCCCGTCCACCGTCAGCAACGGCGTGATCACGCTGCGCAGCAATGCCGGGTCGAGCCTGACGGTCACGACCACGAATTCGGCCGCGTTTACTGCGCTCGGCCTCAATACACCCTCGACGGCGACCCTGCCGCCCCTGCAGGTCGTGGGGAGCGTCGCCTCCAACAAGGCTGCCGTTCCCGGGCAGATCAGCAGTGCGACGCTGTTGTCAGGCCTCCCGAGCACGAACTCGCTGTCCACCAATTTCGCGCCCGGCGACATCATCAACGTCAACGGCACGCCCATCACCTTTATGGCGTCCGGCGCGGCCGGCAACCAGCAAGTCAACGTCACCGACAACATCCAGACGCTGCTCTCGAAAATCGACGCGCTCACCGGCACATCGGTGCCGTCGACCATCAGCAACGGCGTGATCACGCTGAACAGCAGCAGTGGCGCGAAGCTGAGCGTCACGAGCACGAACGCGGCCGCGTTCGCGGCGCTGGGCCTTGGCGCCGCCGCGCCGGCGACGGTCCCGCCGCTGCGGGTCAGCGGTTCCCCATTGGGCACGGCGACGTAGCTGGTCAGCGGCACGCCGGCAAATACGGTCACCTGGTATACCGGCCAAACCGGCCCCGGATCGGCCCGTGCCTCGGCGACTTCGCGCGTCGATCAGTCGGTAACCGTGCAGTACGGAATACGCGCCAACGAGCAGGCCATCCGTTCGCAGCTTCAAACGCTGGCGGTTTTCGCCTCGGTCACCACGTCGCCGACCAATCCGAACGCCGCCTTGGCGGTCCAGGCGCTCAGTCAGCGGGTGACGCAAAATCTTCAGCCGCAGTCAGGGCAGCAGACCATTGAGGATATCCAGGCCGATCTCGCGACGGCGCAGGCGACCATGAAAGACGCCGGCGCCCGGCAGACCCAGAGCAAGGCGATGCTGCAGAATCTCGTCGATCAGGCGGAGAGCGTTTCTACGGATCAGGTGGCCAGCGAGATTCTGGCGCTTCAGACCAGCCTGCAGGCCTCCTACCAGACCACCTCGATGCTCTCTCAGCTGACGTTGACCAGGTATCTTCCTGTCGGTTAGTCCGCGGCCAAGGCGGGGGCTTGAATTCCGGCGCTGCGGTGGCCTCGCCATCGGCCACGTTGGCGCCGCCGTCTCGGGAGTCCAGTGGCCGACCGTATGGATGGGCGGGAGGCCTTCAGCCGAAGATTTCTTGGGCGGCCGGACACCACCTTGGCGCGAATTACGGCATGCCCCGTTAGCCTTTCATTAACCACGTCTATTTACAGTTTGGTGACGACTAGGGCCGCGCCTTGCTTTGGAGCCGATCATGACCGACCAAATTCACCTTGTGGTAGCCACGCCGTGCTTCGGCGGCCAGGTCTCCACTATCTATGCCGGCTCCATCTTCCATTTGCAGCGGGCGGTTCGGTCCAAGTCCAATATCGACCTGTCGGTTCTGATGCGCGACGGCGACGCCCTGATAACAAGGGCAAGAGCCAACCTGGTGACGCTCTTTCTCGACGACCCCACCGCGACGCACCTCTTGTTCGCCGACGCGGATATCGGTTTCACGCCCGATCAGGTTTTCCGACTGATCGAATCGGGGGCGGACGTCGTGGCCGGCGTCTATCCGATCAAGCGGGTCAACTGGGAAAAGGCGAAGCGGATGCTGGGAGCCGACCGGCCGGCCGCGCCGTCGGCCGCGCTCGACTATGTGCTGGAAATCGACGATCCGGATCACGTTGTCGCCGTCAACGGATTCACCCGCGTGCGTTATGCCGGAACCGGCTTTCTGATGATCAGGCGTCAGGTGCTGGAAAAGATGTGCGAGCATCCCGACTACGCGCCGCTGCAATTCTTCCGCGAACATTCCATCGATGCGCTCGCGGGAAGCCCCAACCGTTTTGCGCTGTTCGATTGCATGATCGACCACAGCAACGGGACCTATCTGAGCGAGGATTTCGCTTTCTGCAAGCGCTGGACCGATATCGGCGGCGAAATCTGGGCCGATCTCGAAAGCCGCCTCGACCACGTCGGTCCATCGGTGTTTCAGGGCGATGTCGCATCGCAGTTTGCCCAGGCTGCAAGCGATGCGCCGGCGAGAGCGGCGAATGCCGCATGAATCCGGGCCGGCGCTGAGCGCCGTGCCGCGTCCGCCACGGCGGGCGATCATCCTCTTTTGCACGCCACGTCTGGAGTTTTTGAATGCCGCTCGATTCTGATCAACGGGCCGGAGCCTCCGAACCAGTCTGCGCGGACCGGATCGGATTCGCCGAGATTACGGCGATGGCGTTCAACGGGGTGGACCTGCGGCCGTTTTGCGACGAATTGATCTCGAAAGTAGTCGGCGGCACGGCCGGCGCAGGCGAGGGGCTCGATCTCTCGCTGATCACGCAGCTGCTGGGCGACAAGCAGACGGGCCTGTCGATTCAGGCGGAAGTGCTCGCCATCCATCAATTGTTTCGCTCGCCATGTTCGGCGCAGCCGCCAAGGCTCCGTGTGCTGGCGCTCGCGGCCGCGATCGATATGGGCGGCAATACGCCGATCGAGTTCCTGCTGGAGGAATCCGGCATCGAACTGAAGACACTTTACGTCGTTCCGGGAATCGATCTGCCGTCGCCGCTGCCCGAGCACGACGTCGCGATCGTGATCGCTTCCGACAGCGATGAATGTCGTGAGGCGCTGCGTATCATCGACGAGATGGCGCCGCGCTGGCCGCGGGCGATGCTGAATCCGCCGCGTCGTGTCGGCAACCTGGACCGCGACAAATTGCATCGCCTGCTGCAGGGCGTCGAAGGGCTGGATATTCCGGCAACGATATGCGTGACGTCGGCGCAACTGGCGGAGGTGGCGCGGGGGCGTCTTTCGCCCGCGGACATCGCGGCCGAACTGGAGTTTCCCCTCATCGTCCGCCCGCGCGGCTCGCATGCCGGCGTGGGGCTCGTCAAAATCGACGATCGCGCCGCGATCGACGGCTATCTCGCGGAGCGGGCCGAGCAGGAATTCTTCGTTTCGCGCTTCGTCGATTACGCCAATGAAGACGGGCTGTTTCGCAAATTTCGCGTCGTGTTCGTCGCCGGGAAGCCTTACGCCTGCCACATGGCGATCGCCGACCGCTGGGACATCTGGTATCTCAACGCCGGAATGTCCGACAGCGCGGCCAAGCGTCTCGAGGAACAGACCTTCATGCAGACCTTCGACTTCGGCTTCGCGCGGCGGCATGCCCCCGCGCTCGCCGGCATGGTCGAACGGATCGGGCTCGACTATTTCACGGCCGACTGCGCCGAGAACAAGCGCGGAGATCTGCTGATCTTCGAGGCGGACAATACCGCGGTCGTGCACAACATGGATTCGCCCGAGCTGTTTCCCTACAAGCCGCCGCAGATGCGCAAGATCTTCGATGCGTTCGCGGCGATGCTTTTTGACTACGCCCGCCAGGGACGGGAGCGCGCGGCGTGACCGGGCTATTGCGCGAAGCGCCGCCGGTATCCGCGGCGAGCGAGACGCTCGATCCGAAGAACTGGGACGACATCCGCGCGCTCGGTCATCGCATGCTCGACGACATGATCGATTATGCCGCCGACATCAGGGAACGCCCGGTCTGGCAACCGATACCGGATGAAGTCCGTGCGCGGTTTCACGCCGCACTTCCGCATCACTCTTCCGATCTCGGCGACGTCTACCGGGAATTCACCGATTTCATCGTTCCCTACGCAACCGGCAACGTTCATCCGGGCTTCATGGGCTGGGTGCATGGCGGCGGCACCGCGGTCGGCATGCTGGCGGAAATGCTGGCGGCCGGACTCAATGCCAATCTCGGCGGGCGCGATCACATGCCGATCGAGGTCGAACGTCAGATCGTCGAGTGGACGCGGCGGATGTTCGGCTTCCCCGAGGGCGCGAGCGGAATTTTCGTCACGGGCACGTCGATGGCCAATCTGATGGCCGTGCTGGTAGCGCGGACAACGGTGCTTGGACGATCGGTGCGGCGGCACGGCCTCGGCGACGACGGTGCGCTGTTGACCGCCTACACGTCGAAAGCCGCGCATGGCTGCATCACCAAGGCGATGGATATCTCCGGCTTCGGCAGCGACGCGTTGCGCTGCATCGGCATCGATCGATCCCATCGTATCGACGTTGAGGCGTTGCGCGCGCGGATCGCGCTCGACCGCGGCGCCGGCCTCAAACCCTTCCTCGTCGTGGGCTCGGCCGGCACGGTCGATATAGGCGCCATTGACGATCTCGCGTCGTTGGGCGCGTTGTGCCGCGAGGAGGGACTCTGGTTTCATGTCGACGGCGCCTTCGGGGCGCTTGGAATTCTGTCGCCGGAACTGGCGCCGCGGCTGGCGGGAATCGAAAACGCCGACTCGATCGCGCTCGACTTCCACAAATGGGGGCAGGTGCCCTATGACGCCGGCTTCCTGATGGTCCGCGACGGTGACCTCCATCGCGGCACCTTTGCCGCGCCGGCGGCGTATCTGCGCCGGGAAACCCGCGGGCTCGCCGCGAACTCGCCCTGGCCTTGCGACCTCGGCCCCGATCTGTCGCGGGGGTTCAGGGCACTGAAAACCTGGTTCACCCTGAAAACCTACGGCACCGAGAAACTCGGGGCCGTCATCGCGCGAACCTGCGCGCTTGCCAGATATCTGGAAGCACGGATCCTGGCCGAGCCGCGGCTGGAGCTGATGGCGCCGGTGCAGCTCAATATCGTCTGCTTTCGCTATCGCGCCGCGGACGCCAACAGGGTGAACGGCGATATCGTCATGGACATTCAGGAGTCCGGCATCGCGGCGCCGTCGACCACACTGCTTGACGGCGAACTTGCGATCCGCGCGGCGATCGTCAATCACCGTACCGGCGTCAGCGATATCGACGCGCTGATCTCGGCGGTGCTGGAGTTCGGCGCGCAGCGATCGCCGTCAGGTGACGACCTCGTGCTGCAGGTAGAGCAGTCGCCGCCGCTGGCGATGTGAGCGGCCCTCAGGCCGAGCGCCGTTCCGTATCGGTGTTGGCGTTGGGCCGCACCGATTCCAGCAGCGTTTTCTCGTAGGCGACGAGTTTCTTGGCTTCCTTCAGCGCCTGATACATATCGCCGTTGAGGATGTGATTGTTGACTTCCTCGATGATCGGCCACGTGCTGGGCGCGGCGGTGACGATATCGCGCACCAGGTTGAAGTAGGTGCCGTGATTGACCTGCGGGTCCGGAGAAATATACATCAGCTGCACCGCCAGATAGATGAGCTTGGCCGGCGTGTCGGCGGTCTCCGGCGTCAGGATGTCTTTCTCGCGCAGGATCGGAATATTGTCGCCGTCGATCAGCAGCCGCGCGCGCTGATCGGTATTGGTGATCACGCAGGCGCCAATGATGATCCGCTCGTGCGGTTTGAGCTCGACTTTTAACGCCATGTCCGTTTCTCCGTTGCCGCTTCTCGCGCGAGCCGTTCATCCAGCGGATGCGAATGAGTGTCGACCTGGTCGCTCCGGATACGCGTCGATGCTTCTTTTTCCGATGCGGCCACAATCCTTTCCTATTGCGGTTAACGCCTGGTAAACGAAACCGGTGACTATCAAAAAAGTCAGTATTATCAGCGCCTTCCGAAAACGGTGGGATCGTAGAAATACGGACCGAGGCGGCTCCGAAGTGAAAGGAATGCCGACAGCGCCAGACCGATTCATGTTTTGTTAGACGCTTGGTTCCACCGTCGACCCGGTCGCCCGATCAAAAATGATTGGGACGATGCGTACTCCAATTTCACACCAGAAAGGTATGAAAGATGACCGGTATTGTGCTCTCGGCGGCTGTTCGCCAGAACCTGCTCTCGCTGCAGTCCACCGCCTCGCTTCTCGCGAAAACCCAGAACGACCTCGCCACTGGCAACAAGGTCAACTCGGCTCTCGACAATCCGACCGAATTCTTCACGGCGCAGGGTCTCACGAACCGCGCCAGTGATATCAACAATCTGCTCGATGGCATCGGCAACGGCGTGCAGATTCTGCAGGCGGCCAATACTGGCATCACCTCGCTGCAAAGCCTGGTCGCCAGCGCCCAGTCGATCGCCAACCAGGTGCTGCAGAGTCCTGTTGGTTACTCGACGAAGTCCAATGTGACATCGACCGCCATAGCGGGCGCCACCGCGACCAACCTGCTCGGTCCGGGGAGCAACAATACCGTGACCGGCACGGCCATTGCGGGCGCGGCGGCGACGACCACCAAGCTGAGCGCGTTGACCACGGCGATTACCACCTCGGACAGCCTGACGATCGACGGCAAGACGATCTCGTTCACGAACTCCGGCGGCAACACCGTCACCGCGAACGGCGGATCGCTCGACCTGACCAACGCGACGGTGGGGGACCTGCTTGCGGCCGTCGACACCATCACCGGCGCAACCGTCGCCTCGACGCTTGGTGCCACCAAGCTCACCCTGAGCACCGGCACCACGACGCCCCTGGTGATCGGCGGCAATGCCGGCACGCTGACGGCCCTCGGTCTGACCGCCGGCACGACGCAACTTACGCCTCCCGCGCTCAGCGGCCAGACGCTGACGATCGGCGCCACCGGCGGCGGCACCGCCACCAGCATCACCTTCGGCAC
>JBGPSI010000099.1:0-17875 GCA_041490045.1 Bradyrhizobium sp. | reverse complement strand
GGTCGTGATCGACAAGGAAAACACCACCATCGTCAAGGGCGCCGGCAAGAAGAAGGACATCGAATCCCGGGTCGGCCAGATCAAGGCGCAGATCGAGGAGACCACCTCGGACTACGACCGCGAGAAGCTGCAGGAGCGGCTTGCCAAGCTCGCCGGCGGCGTCGCGGTCATCCGCGTCGGCGGCGCGACCGAGATCGAGGTCAAGGAGAAGAAGGATCGCGTCGAGGACGCGCTCAACGCCACCCGCGCCGCGGTGCAGGAAGGCATCGTGCCGGGCGGCGGCGTGGCGCTGCTGCGCGCCAAGAAGGCGGTCGGCCGCATCCACAACGAAAACCCCGACGTGCAGGCCGGCATCAATATCGTGCTGAAGGCGCTGGAAGCACCGCTTCGCCAGATCGCGGAGAATGCCGGGGTCGAGGGCTCGATCGTGGTCGGCAAGATCCTCGAGGAAAAGTCGGAGACGTTCGGCTTCGATGCCCAGACCGAAGAGTATGTCGACATGGTGGACAAGGGCATCATCGACCCGGCCAAGGTCGTACGCACCGCGCTGCAGGACGCCTCCTCCGTGGCAGCGCTTCTGGTGACGACCGAAGCCATGGTCGCCGAACTGCCGAAGGAACCGGCGCCACCGATGCCCGGCGGCGGTGGCGGCATGGGTGGCATGGGTGGAATGGGCTTCTAATACCACCCCCGCACCGACATCATCGACCGACGAAGGCCGCCTCCGGGCGGCCTTCTTTTTTGGCCAAAAAGCTCTACGGTAGCGGCCGATTCTGGCTGTCGAGGAACTTGATATGCGCGCGCTTCTGCTCTGCCTGCTCGGTTTGATCTCGGCATCGCCGGATCTTTCCTTCGCTCAGATCAAGCTCTCGACCAAGCCCGCCAACCCGAACGAAACAAGATATTTCACCGCCATCGACGGCCTGATGGACGGCAACGCCGACGTCATCCTCAAGGAGAACCGGCAAGGCAAGAATGTCACTTCGGCGGTGCTCGACGTCTGCTATCCGGCCGAGAAGGGCTCGGACCGCAAGGACCGCTTCGTCGCCGATCTCGCGGTCAACGGTCAGACCTTGACCGGCACCGCGCGGACCCTCGGCGGCAAGCTGCCGGTCACGGTGAAACTCGTGCGCAAGCCGACCGGCGACACTTTCGAATTCAAGGGGCAGATCAGCATCGGCACGACCGTGACCGAAGTCGCCTCGTCGGACAATTCCGATCTCAGCGAAAGGGAATTCAAGGAAAACCAGACCGTCGATGACGGCATCACGCCGGCGCCAAAGGACTTCAGCGAAGTGTCTCCGGAATCGATCGGCGTCAGGGTGAAGCTGGATGCGGCGGTGGATTTCCTCAAAGCGCTGAAGGGGCAGCCGGTGGAAGTCGCTCTCAGCAGCCTCCCCGTCACCTGCGATGCGCTGCGCGCCGGCGAGCAGACCATCGGCATGTCCACGGATCCGGATCGCGCCGCAGCGCTGATCGCGAAGTTCAAGTCACAGCCGGGCGTGGTCGCCGCCGGCTGGTCCACCGGCATCGTCGACATGGATCGCACGATCCGCTTTTCCGCCGCCGACTGGCGCGACGGCGACAAAATCAACAAGGACAAGCTCGCCGCCGCGATCACCGGCGTGCTGACCAGGACGCTGGCCGCGAAATCGGCGGCGGCGGCCTGGAGCGCCAACACCGGCACGCTGATATTGACGTTCAAGCGGCCGAGCCAGCTATACTCCGCGCTCGACCTCACCGAGACGGTCGAAATCACGGCGCTGGTGTTCCCGGACAAGCCCGGCGGCTCCGACAAGCTGATGCTGTGGATCAGCAATCCCGTGATTACGACGGCGGACGAATCCGCGGGCGCCAAGCTCGCGCTCGCCGAGGACTCCAGCAGCGACGAGGAAGGCGACCAGAAGGACGACAACGGCTCGGTCGAGGCACTGGCGAAGGAATTCAAGGGCCAGCGCTGGGACGCGGACAAATCGGCCTGGAAATAGTCAGCGCTCCACTTCGGCCAGACGAGGCTGAAAAACCTCAGTTGGTGTCGAGAAGGAAGCGCAGTGTCTTCGACCCGATGAAGCTGACAAAATCGCCCTGCCGCTTCCAGGTGCCCGCTTCGCTCAACGCCGCCACCAGTTCGTCGTCGGCCTGTGCCTTGGCCGGCGGACAGGCGCGATCTTCGATCTGGCCGGCGACAAAGATCACCGTATTGCCGGCCACCGAGAACTGGCCCTTGCCGCCCTTGCACCACAGCTCCAGCGTGGCCTCACCATTGTCGCCGATGTCCAGGTTGGGCATGCGCTTGGATCCGGGCGGGCGCGCCACATCCAGCGTCATTGCCATCCCGAACGGAAACTCGTCCTGGGCGTAAGCCGGGATGGAATGGAAGGCACCAGCCGCGAGCGCCAGCACGATTGCGGCGCGCCCAACAAGATCTGTCATTGAAAACATGCAACCCTCGAACTGTTTCGGCGCGCTGTTCTAGGGGCTAAGCGTGACATTGACTAGATTGGCGACTGCAAAAAATTGTCGGCCCAAAAGCAAATCCCCGCGGTCGATCGACCGCGGGGATTTTTTCGTTCCGTCCCGACGGCCTGCTACTTCAGGACCATCGCCGTGAACGGATAAACATAGGCCTGCAGCATCACGAACAGGCCGACGAGACACGCCAGCGCGATCGAATGCTTGAACACGAAGCGCAAGATCGTGCCTTCATGGCCATACCAGTTGGTGGCGGTGGAGGCGACGACGATCGACTGCGCGTCGATCATCTTGCCCATCACGCCGCCGGACGAGTTGGCGGCTGCCATCAGGATCGGCGAGAGGCCAAGCTGCTGCGAGGTGATCTTCTGCAAATTGCCGAACAGGATGTTCGACGCCGTATCCGATCCTGTCAGGGCCACACCCAGCCAGCCGAGCAGCGTGCCGAAGAAGGGATACAGCACGCCGGTCGCGGCGAACGCCAGACCCAGCGTCGCATCGACACCCGACAGCCGCGTCAACGTGCCGATCGCCAGCATCGCCGAAATCGTGATCAGCGAGATCGCGCACAGCCTGATGGTGCGGCCGTATTCCGCAACCATCCGCACTGGCGAGAAGCCCGCCAGGAAGCCGGAGATGATCGCGGCAATCAGCATGCCGGTTCCGGTGAACGACAGATAGGTGAAGCCGAAGATCGCACCTTCCGGCGTCGGCTTAGCCGCGACCGGCGGCACCTTGTTGATCATGTTGTGCAGCTCGGGAACCGGGTAGTTCCAGACGAAGTTCGCGTTCGCCCAGGTCTTGAAGGACCCGTTGCCCCAGACCAGCATCACGATGCAGACGATGATCCATGGCAGCAGCGCGCTCCAGAGCTCGCCTTGCTTCAGCGGCGTCTTGTCCATCGTCTTCGTCGCGGCCATCGTGGATGCCGATTCATCTCTGCCGCGCAGCGCCGGCGACAGCCAGAGCTGCTTCGGCTGCCAGACTCTCAGGAACAGGATGAGGCAGCCCATCGAGATCAGCGAAGCGCCGATATCGACGATCCAGGGATTGATGTAATTCGAGATCACGAATTGCGGGATCGCGAACGACAGACCGGTGACCAGAATGGCGGGCCAGATGTCCTTCATGCCCTTCCAGCCGGCGAACGCCCATACCACCCAGAACGGCACGATCAGCGAGAACACCGGCAACTGCCGTCCGACCATCGCGCCGAGAATATAGGGATCGAGACCGGTTACGGAGGCCAGCCCCTGGATCGGCGTGCCCAGTGCGCCGTAGGCAACCGGTGCCGTATTGGCGATCAGCGACAGGCCGGAGGCGGCGAGCGGCGAGAAGCCGAGGCCGATCAGGACGGAGCCGGTGACGGCGACCGGCGTACCGAAGCCCGAGGCTCCTTCGAAAAACGCGCCGAATGAAAAGGCGATCAGCAGCAATTGCAGCCGCCGGTCCTCGGTGACGCCGCCGACGGCGCGCTTCAACAGTTCGAATTGACCGGTCGCAACCGTGATCTGGTAGAGAAAGATGACGTTCAGCACGATCCAGCCGATCGGGAAGAATCCCGCAACGACACCGAGCAGCGTCGCGCGAATCGACATGCCGGCGGGCATGGTGAAGACGAAGATCGCGATCAGGTTGGTCAGGACCACGGCAACGATGGCCGCGATGTGAGCCTTGACCTTGCCGCTGGCGATCAACACCAGAAGCGTGACCACCGGAATGGCGGCGGCGATCGTCGACAGCGCCGCATTGTTCAGCGGATTATAAATCTGGTTCCACATGGCACTTCCTCCCCACGCATGTCCCGGCAGCCCGACCAGCGTGGACGGTCAGGCATGCTTGGCGTGGTGATCGGAGTATCTTGGCAATGCGCGAGATCGGGCCCCGAATTTGGACAGTGCCTAAATCCGCTCACAACCTCGCGAAGTGTGGAAGCCCCCCCGGTCCCTCGCCATTATACCATGCTAGGGTTGACTCGGAGGCTGGGACAAGGGAACGCAGATCATGGAATCTACAACTTTAGTCTAATATCCCAAATTCTCCCATTTTTTCAGGCTGTTGAAGCCATTCCCCTGGAGACGGCAATCTGTGAACAACACCCGTTCGACGCTCGCCACCGTATGGCGAATCGCCGCGCCTTATTTTCGCTCCGAGGACAGACTGGCCGGCCGTACGCTGCTCGCGGCGTTGATTGTGGTCGAGCTCGCGCTGGTCGCGATCGATGTCCTCGTGAACCAGTGGTACAACCGCTTCTACAACGCGCTGCAGGAGAAGAACTGGGACACCTTCGTCTGGGAACTCGGCATCTTCACCATCCTGGCAACGGCCAGCGTCGCGCTCAGCGTCTACGACCTCTATCTCAATCAATGGCTCCAGATCCGCTGGCGGCGCTGGATGACCACCCATTACCTCGGCGAATGGCTGCACGATGCCAATCATTACCGGATGCAGCTCAAGGGTGATGCCGCCGACAATCCGGACCAGCGCATCACCGATGACGTGAAAATGTTCGTCGAGCAGACGCTGGGTATCACCGTCGGCCTGCTCAGCTCGATCGTGTCGCTGGCCTCCTTCGTCGTCATCCTCTGGGGTCTTTCGGCTACGGCTCCCCTGCATATTTTCGGCAACCAATTCGAAATCCCCGGCTACCTCGTCTGGGGCGCGCTGATCTATGCGGTGTTCGGAACGGCGCTGACGCACTGGATCGGCTCGCCGCTGGTGCATCTCGATTTTTCGCAGCAGCGCCTCGAAGCCGACTTCCGCTTCAACCTCGTCCGCGTGCGCGAGAACTCCGAGCAGATCGCATTGTTGCAGGGCGAAACCGCCGAGCGCGGGCGGCTCTCGCAGCGCTTCGGCCGCGTCGTCGACAACTGGTACGCCATCATGAGCCGGACCAAGCGGCTGACGGCGTTCACCGCGAGTTATTCGCAAGCCGCGGTGATTTTCCCCTTCGTCCTGGTGACGCCGGCCTACTTCGCCGGCAAGATTCAGCTCGGCGGCCTGATGCAGACCGCCTCGGCATTCGGCAGCGTGCAAAAGGCGCTGTCGTTTTTCGTGTCCATTTACCGGTCGCTGGCCGAATGGCGTGCGGTGGTCGCCCGCCTCGACGGGTTCGAGACGGCGATCGAAAGCGCCGCGGCGCAGGTGGCCAGGTCCGGTTCGATCGACGTGGTGTCCTCGACCGGCAGCGATAACATCGATCTGGAACAGCTTCTGGTCAGCCTGCCCAACGGAACGCCGCTTGTCGCGGCCGACAGCTTCAGCATCAACGCCAATGAACGTACCCTGGTCACCGGTCCGTCCGGCGCCGGCAAATCGACCCTGTTCCGCGCCATCGCGGGTGTCTGGCCGTTCGGCAGCGGTTCGATCGCTATTCCCTCAAAAGCGACCCTGATGATGTTGCCGCAGCGGCCGTATTTTCCGATCGGCTCGCTGAGGGCTGCGATCGTTTATCCCGCCGAGGCCGGCGCGTTCAGTTCGGATCGGGTCAGGGATGCCGTGATCGCGGTGGGCCTGCCCCAGTTCGCAGCAAGGCTGGACGAGGAGGCGCACTGGAATCGCATGCTATCGCTGGGCGAACAGCAGCGTCTTGGCCTTGCCCGCGCTTTGCTGCACGAGCCGCAATATCTGTTCCTCGATGAAGCGACCGCCTCGCTCGATGAAGCCTCGGAGGCGGCACTCTACAAACTGATCGAGAAGAAATTGCCGGCCACCACCATCGTCTCGATCGGCCATCGCTCGACGCTGGAGGCCTTCCACCAGCGCAATGTGGTGCTGAGCCGCGACGGCGACCGGTTCGCGCTGCAGAACCGCAAGGAAGACGTCAAGGTCCCCTAATTTCCGTTTCGAGAGAATCGAGCCCGCGCCACCCCGGACCAAGTCCGGGGTTAGGCCTTCGCTTGCAAATACTCCGGCGATGCCCGCCCGGCTGGTCGCCTTACAACCAGCGCTGCGGCCACGGCCGCCGGCGGATCCATCGGTGCCAGACGAAGGCGAAGGCCGTCAGCAGCAGCGCGCCCGCCAGCACCGGCGCCAACGGAAACGACCATGCAGGTTGTTGGAGACCACCAGCAGGGGATTGATCCCCGCCGGCGGGTGAAACGTGCCGGTGGCATACATGGCCAGAACGGCCAACCCCACCGCGGCGGCCGCCAGTTGCCGCCAATCCCGTCTCATGCAGGCCTCACCCCCCACAAACAAAAAGGGGCGGCAGATCGCTCTGCCGCCCCTTTGGTCTCGAGAGAATGACTTACTTCAGGCTGGTCATCGCGGTCAGGTCAGCCGAGAGCTTGACGATGCCGGTCGCGCCGCACCAGTTCGAACCCGCACCGGTCGGATTGATCGAAGTGATGTTGGTCGTTCCGGAAGCGTTGAAAGCGCTGGTGAAGGCGTTGCAGTTACCCTTGTTCAAGTCGGTGTCGGAGTAGCGCAGATCGAGCGTGAACACCTTGTAAGTGAAGCCGATACCAATGTTCCAAGTGTTGTAGTCGGCGTACTTGATGCCGTTCGGGAATGGTCCCGCAAAACCAGGATTGGTGAAGGTGGTACCGTAGAACGAATCGGACGTTCCGAGGAATTGACGACCGAACTCGCCGGAGACGTACATGCCGACGCCGCTGCTGCCGAAAATCGTGCTCGGTGCGGTATACTTACCGGTAATCGAGGCGTAGTCGCCCCAAGCGCCCGAGTTCAGGAAGTTCGGCGAATAGTACTCGTTCAATCCAAACTGCCAGCTGTCGTTTATGGTGTAGTTCACCTTGCCGTAGACTTCGAAGAAGCTGACGTCCTTCTTCATGACGTTGGCGTTGGGCAGGAAGTTCGCAAAGCATTCCGCGCTAATCGGCTTGCCCGCAGCATCAACAGCCAAACCGCCGTTGCCGCCGTTGTAGCAGGTTCCACCCGGATACAGGTAGCCCCAGACACCGATGTCGAAGGCAAATGCGCCGAAGGTCGGGCGGATACCGCCGTAGATGTCGACTTCAGCAGCGGCGCGGTTCGCGAACGAGATGCTCTCGAACGAGGAACCAACGTAAAGCTGGAGATCCTTGGTCACGTTGTAGCGCGGTTCGAAATAGGCGGCGACAGAGGGCTTATGGTTGGACTGGGTGATGCCGCGGAACACGTAATCGTTCATGATCGCGCTGCCGAAGGCCACATCCCAGGGGTCGAATGCCGCTGGCGGCGGCGCCTTAAGCGCCTTCATGGGCATATCCGCAGCAAGAGCGGAACCCGATACCATTGCCAGCGCCGTTGCTAACAAAACCAATTTCTTCATGACGATCCCCATCACATTGTAAAGATCAGTCCGATTTCCGGCGCCCCCCAGGGACAAGCGATAACCGACTGCAGCGAAATCCATAACGTGATCACAATTTGGAGCGCGGCACCCATACAGTGAAGCAAAAAAGACAAGCATCTGCCGCCTTTTTAGGCGTTACGGCCGTTCTCGCGAAGGTTGTCCGCATGTGTTGCATTCCGACAACAAATTTGACTGATTTCAGCGTCGTCCGCGCGACATTTCGGCCACGAAATATCCAGGCAAACAGGACCGGATTACCGAGATTCCCGAATCAAAAAGTGAGGGAGTTTCCGGAATGAAACAGGCCGCAGCGGCGAGCGCTGCGGCCTGGAATTGCGTCTCTTCTGGAAGCCTCCCGCGGGGCGTCCCCGGGGAGTTCGCCTAGTTGCCGTCGTCTCCGCCGTTGGATGACGGGCTCGACGAACTCTCGCCCCATGACGGAGCAGGGCTGGGCGTAGCCCAGCTCGGCGCCGGGGCGGGTGCCGGAGCAGGCGCCGGCTCAAACACAGGCGCGGCTGGCTTCGGTGCAGCGGGCTTGGCCGCCTTCTTTGCAGGGCTCTTCCTGGCGCCGGCCTTCTTGGCGGCTTTCTTCGGCGCGGCCGCCTTGGACTTTTTGGCTGACTTCTTGGCGGATTTCTTCGCCGACTTCTTGCCCTTCTTCGCCGACTTCTTGGCAGCTTTCTTCGAAGACTTCTTCGCGGATTTCTTCTTCGCCGTCACAAGACTCTTCTTGGCCTTTTTGGCCTTTTTGGCCTTCTTGCCACCCTTCTTCTTTTTGCCTTTAGCCATCGTGATCCTCCTGTTGCCGCCCACCAATGTCTGTCGGGCGTTTCAAGTCGTCCGCCTCAAGCTCAAGGCCCAACGATCAGTTCAATCCTGGCCGGGGACCACCTGTCGCCCAGTCGAGAAGCTCAACCGTGTGCACCACAGGAACTGACGTGCCGCCGGCAATCTGCACCATGCATCCAATATTGCCTGCAGCAATCATATCCGGCTTGACCATCGCGATATTGGCGACCTTCCGGTCGCGCAATCTGTTCGCAATGTCAGGCTGGAGAATGTTGTAGGTCCCCGCCGAACCGCAACACAAATGGCTCTCGGGGACATCTTTCACCACGAATCCGTTCTTGGAAAGCAATTCTTTCGGAAGCAGCGTGATTTTCTGTCCGTGCTGCAGCGAACAAGCCGAGTGATAGGCGATCACGATGTCGCTGTGCTGCTGCGTCGGCTGCAGCGACATGCCGCCGAGATACTCGGTGATGTCCTTGGCCAGCGCCGATATCCTCGCCGCGGGGCCCGCGAAGTCGCGGTCTTCGCGCAGCATATAGCCGTAGTCCTTGATCACGGTGCCGCACCCCGACGTCGTCACCAGGATGGCGTCAAGACCGTTCTGCTCGGCCTCCCTGAGCCAGACGCCGATGTTGGCGCGCGCCCGCGCCAGCGCGTCGTCGTCGCGTCCGAGGTGATGGGTCAGCGCACCGCAGCACTGCTCGTCCTTGACCAGCACCACCTCGATGCCGTGACGGGTCAGCAGATTGATGGCGGCCTGGTTGATGCGCGGCGCCAGAACCTGCTGGGCGCAACCCTGCAGCAGCGCGACCCGTCCGCGCTTCTTGCCCCTCGCTGCAAAAACGCTTCCACCGGCCGGTCCCGGCGCCGGCAGGCCGGCCGGAGAAAGGGCCAGCAACGCCTTGATTCGCCGCAATAAAGTCGGTGTCCCCGATCCCGCTTTGGGGGTCGGCAGAAGCGCGGCCAGTGGCCGGCCGATCCCTCCCAGAATCATGCCGGCGCGAAGCAGGCCGGGCCGCGGAAGAATCCAGGCCAGCGCGGCGCGGAACAGGCGCTCGGCAAGCGGTCTTCGATAGTCCTTTTCGATCCTTGCCCGCGCCTGATCCACCAGATGCATGTAGTTCACCCCGGACGGACAGGTGGTCATGCAGGACAGGCAGGAGAGACAGCGGTCGATATGCTTGACCACTTCGGCGGTGGGCGGCCGGTTCTTTTCCAGCATCTCCTTGATGAGGTAGATCCGCCCGCGCGGGCTGTCGAGTTCGTCGCCGAGCAGCACATAGGTCGGGCAGGTCGCGGTACAGAACCCGCAATGCACGCAGGCGCGCAGGATCTTGTCGGCTTCCGCGATATCGGGATCGGCGAGTTGCGCGAGGCTGAATTCGGTTTTCATGTCGCAGAACCTCGCAGCATCCGGCCGCGATTGAGGACGCCTCTGGGATCGAAGCTCTGGCGGACCCGTTCGCTTAATGCGGCGACCCCGGCCGGCTGTGGATGAAACACGTCGACATTGCGGCGGACCTCGTCGGAGGCGCGCACCAGCATGGCGTGACCGCCGACGGCGTCGACGCGCCGACGCACCAGGCTGGCCTCGGCATCCGGCTTCGGCGGCAGCGCCGCCCAGATCAGGCCGCCGCCCCAGTCGTAGATCGCCTCGCCGCCGGTGTCCCGCGCGAGTTGCTCGCCGAGCGCCCCGCCCACGGCCGGCGGACAAACGATCCGCCACACCGGCCACGCCCCCAGCGCGCCGCCGGCCGCGAACGGCAATACGTCGCGAATCGAATTCCAGATCACGGCGGAGGCGGCGTCTTCGATCAGCTGCGCCGCGCCGAACGGCGCCAGGAGCTTGCTCAGCGCGGCGGCGCGGTGGGCGGCCGAGGCCGCGATGCCCTCCAGCCGCAGCAAGGTCACGGCCTCGCGCGTCGCTCCAAGCCCGCCGAACTCGGTGATATCGGCGCAAAGCGCCGAGTTCGGCAGATGCGCCGCGCCGGTTACATCGAATGGCGAGCCCAGCGCCGCGGTCATCACCCGGTTCGCGGTGACATCGTCGAGCCCCCGCAAGGCCAGCGTGCGCTCGCTCTCGGGCCGCGGCATCACCTTCAAGGTCACTTCCGTCATCACCGCGAGCGTGCCCCAGGATCCCGCCAGCAATTTGCAGAGATCATAGCCGGTGACGTTCTTCACCACCCGGCCGCCGGCCTTGAAACTCTCGCCGAAGCCGGACACGCCATGCGCCCCCAGAAGATGGTCGCGGGCGCCGCCGGCCTTGATGCGGCGCGGACCGGCGAGGCCGGCGCCGATCATGCCGCCGATGGTGCCGAGGCTCGGCGTGCCCAGCAGCGGCGCGGTGTCGATCGGCTCGAACGCGAACTGCTGATTCTTGGAATCGATCAGCGACTTGACGTCGGCGAGCGGCGCGCCGGCCTGCACCGTGATGATCAGCTCATTCGGCTCATAGGATGTCACGGCATTGAGCGCCGACAAATCGAGCAGCGCATTGGTCGCCATCGGCTGGCCGATGAGGCGCTTTGAGCCATGGCCGATAATTTCCAGCGGCTGCTCGCCGGCAATCGCCGCGCGCACCACCTCTTCGACGTCTTTGGCGTCTCGTACTTTCAATGTGTCCACGAGTTTGGATCAAGCTCAAGATTGCTGCCGGCGCGGCATGACGGATGTGAGACCATTACTGCAAACATCGGCGCATGCCGAATCCTAGATGATCCGCCGCAGCGGCGAATTCCGCAAAACGAACGCCGACGCGGCGAAACTGCCGATGGCCGCGAGCAAGGTCAGGATCGCGGCTTTCATCACCGGATGGAGCCCGAGCCCATGCAGAAGGATGGCAAAGCCGATCAGGACCGGCGGGTGGATCAAATAAACGCCGAAGGCATTGTCCGACAGCCACCGCGCCACCTCACCTTGCTGGTCGAAATGGCGCCGATAGACGCCAAGGATCAGAAGTCCCATTCCCACGCAGACGAGCGCTTCCCACAGGCACTTTCCGGCACTGACCAGGTTGAAGCCACCCACATAGGGCGCGGTCTCGCCCTGCAGCGCGCCGCCGTACAGAAGCAGGGCGGCGAACAATGGTACCGCAGGCACCAGTGCGGCCGACGCCCAGCGGGCGCAGAAACGTTCGGGTAGCCCCATCATCCAGCCACCGCGATAGCCGAACGCACCAGCCACGAACATCAGGGCATATTGGGGAAAGTCGCCGGGATGCACGTTGAGCAAAGCGGCATCCTCCGTCACGGCGGTCCGGACCAGAAAGGTCGACGCCGCCATGGCCGCGATGAAACCGGCTACCCAAAGCCCAGCCCCACGATCGCCGCGTGGCTCGATGTAGCTCTCCCTCCATCCCGTCAGGCGGATCAGGCCGTAGATGATCGAGAAGATCAGCAGCACCGCGCAAAACCACATGGGTCCTGTCTCCGACAGCCACTGCCCGTCCTTCAGGTGAAGCAGCCATTGATGGCCAAAGCCGCCGCTTCCCCAGGTCCGGGACAGGAAATACTGGGTGAGCGGGCCGATCACGAGCATGTAGAGCAAGGTCGGCAATCCAAGCCGGACAAACCGGTCACGAATGAATTGCGAAAAGCCCTTTCGGTCATAGGCGGCCGCGGAAAAATAGCCCGCGATGAAAAACAGCACCGCCATGAAGAACGCCTGGAGGAAGCTCTGGTAGACGCCGAAAAAAAGCTTGGTGCCGCGACCCGTCGCTTGCCGGTCGGTGTAGTACCAATTCCCGAACGGGCTGTAGGTGTCACAGGCGTGCATGCTCAGCACCAGAATGATCATGCTCCAGCGGATGTTGTCGATAAACAGCAGCCGGGGCGCGCTTCGCACCTCCGCCGCCGCCCCGGTCGTCGCACCCATCGGGATGTCAGCCATGTCGCGCCACCAACATCGCGAGCCACCAGGGCTCGCCGAACCTCTCAAAACCGCGGAATATCGGGGAAAGCCAGCTTGCCGCCATGGACATGCATGCGGCCGAGTTCGGCGCAGCGATGCAGGGTCGGAAACACCTTGCCCGGATTGAGCAGGCCCTGGGCGTCGAACGCGCATTTCAGGCGCTGCTGCTGATTGAGGTCGATCTCGCTGAACATTTCCGGCATCAGGTCGCGCTTCTCGATGCCGACGCCATGCTCTCCGGTCAGCACGCCGCCGAGTTCGACGCAGGCCCTCAGGATATCGGCGCCGAACGCTTCGGCCCTTTCCATTTCACCCGGCTTGTTGGCATCGTACAGGATCAGCGGATGCAGATTGCCGTCGCCGGCATGAAACACGTTGGCAACGCGCAGATCGTATTTCACCGAGAGGTCGCGGATCCGCGCCAGCGCCTCCGGCAATTTGCCGCGCGGGATGGTGCCGTCCATGCAGAGATAGTCGGGCGAAATCCGCCCGACCGCCGGAAAGGCCGCCTTGCGGCCCGCCCAGAACAGATTGCGCTCGGTCTCGGAGGTTGAAATCTGGCAACTGGTCGAGCCGCACGTCAGCGCGATAGCCTCGACCCGCTTGATCAATTCATCGACCTCGACGCCGGGGCCGTCGAGTTCGATGATCAGAAGCGCCTCGACGTCCAGCGGATAGCCGGCGTGGACGAAGGCTTCGGCAGCGTGGATCGCCGGCTTGTCCATCATTTCCATGCCCCCGGGAATGATTCCTGCGCCGATGATTTCAGCCACGCATTGGCCGGCCGCCTCGACCTCGGCAAAACCAACCATCAGGGCGCGCGCCGTCTCCGGCTTTTGCAGGATCCGCACGGTGATTTCGGTGATGACGCCGAGCAGGCCTTCCGATCCCGTGATGATCCCCATCAGGTCGTAGCCCGAGGTCTCGGCGGACTTGCCGCCGATCCGGATGACTTCGCCCGTGATCAGGACGATTTCGCAGCCCAGCACGTTGTTGGTCGTCATGCCGTATTTCAGGCAATGCACGCCGCCGGAATTCTCCGCGACATTGCCGCCGATCGAGCAGGCGATCTGCGACGAGGGATCGGGCGCATAATAATATCCGGCATGGGCGACCGCCTGGCTGATGGCGAGATTGGTCACGCCCGGTTCGGTCACCACCACGCGGTTGTCGAAATCGATCTCGCGGATGCGCTTGAATTTGCTTAAGCCCAGCAGCACGCCGTCGGCAAGCGGCAGCGCGCCGCCCGACAGCGAGGTGCCCGACCCGCGCGGCACCACCTTGATGCCCTGTTCGAAGCAATATTTCAGAACCTGCGAGACCTGTTCGGTGGTGTCCGGCAGCACCACCACCATCGGCGGCTGGCGATAGGCCATCAGCCCATCGGATTCGTAAGGGAGCATTTCGGCGGGACTGTCGATGACGCCCTCGCCCGGGACGATGGCGCGCAACGCCGCCACAATGGTCTCCCGGCGGTTCAAAACCGCCTGATCCGGTGCTGGCATCATGATGGACATGTCCACGTCTCCCCCGGCGCCTCGGGCCGTTCGCATTCCTGCTCGCCGATTTCCCGTGGCAAATCAAGCACGTCTGGAAGGCTTTGGGTAGCTCGCTCGCAGCCTGGAAGCGGTATGGCCTCTATCCGAAAGACGTAGGCAGGAGAGATGAAACTGTCAGGTGGTTTCACCGCTTGTCCACCGCGAGCGCCCTGTGCGACAAGGGCGCGGCACCGTCGCCTACTCCCCCCAAACCACGAAGAGCATACCATGAAAAAATCGACCCTGAGCGCGCTTCTCGTCATCGCATCGTCCGCAGCCGCATCGAACGCGATGGCGCAGGACGTCGCCGCCGGCAAGACGTCCTTCAACAAGTGCATGGCCTGCCACTCGATCGGCGACGGCGCCAAGAACAAGGTCGGCCCCGAGCTCAACGGGCTCGACGGCCGCAAGTCCGGCACGGTCGAGGGCTACAACTATTCGGACGCCAACAAGAACTCCGGCATCACCTGGAACGAGGCCCAGTTCAAGGAATATATCAAGGATCCGAAGGCGAAAGTTCCGGGAACCAAGATGACCTTCGCCGGCATCAAGAACGAAAACGAGATCAACAATCTCTGGGCCTTCGTCTCGCAATTCGACAAGGACGGCAAGATAAAGGGGCAGTAGCGCGATCGCGGCTAGCCGGAGATCATCGATTTGCCGGCACGCGAAACGCGCCTGCTTCGGCATCATTGATGTCGATGCCGAAGGCATCATGCGGCGGCGCGGTCATCTCAACGTCCTGCGCTGCCCTTTCGCCGGCAAGACCGCCTCCGCGGGACGCCAATAGCCGGCAATGGGCAATTGATACTCGAACGAATGCGAAGGCCGCAAAATCAGCGCGCGCCCTTCAGCGTGCATGACGTCGAGCACGTGGTCGTCGTGCCGCGGTCGCACTTGAGGCAGACCGCCATGCACTGATCCATCGCCTTGGGATTGAAGGCGCCGTACAGATCGGCTGCGCACTTATTATGGATCGATCCCGTCACGTCATTTTCCTGAGAGCAGGACATCATCAGCAGCGCTGCGGCGATCAAGACGACGAAGCGTCGCATGAGCCCTCCGTGTTGGTTGTCGTTGTGCCTGGGCTCGCGCTCCAATAGCGGGCGCGCCGCGCCGTTCTTTCCGTCAGCTTGCACTGGCGCAGCGATTCACGCCAGCGGATGGCCCAACCCGTTGAGGCTCAAATCGCGCCACCGATGATCATTCTCTGCCTGTCGTCGCCCCTTCGCGCTGCGGCGATCAATTTGATGCGATTGCGTCAGGTCTGCCGGTCACATGTGAGCTCGTTCACATGTGCCGGACGTCCCCTGGGCTATGGGTGGGAAGCCGGGTCCTCCTGACCGGGCCAAGCCTGGAGATCGCAATGGCCGCTATCGCAAGAGTTCTCTCGCGCGTGTCCGGAACACAAATCGACGTCGAAATGCTCAAGACCATCGCCATGTTTTGCGGTGTCGGCCTGACCGTGTCCCTGCTGCTTGCATCCTATGGGCTGGATCTCAGTCCGGGCTTTTTCTGAGGCCTCGGCCTTTCGTTTTGACGCGTTTTCGTTGGGCGAACCGGTGTCCACTTCGCTTGAAAACGCTTTGAGGACATTTCCATGAAATCATTTTGGCAGTTGAGCCTGGTTGCCGTGTGCGTACTCGCCGAACCGGCTTTCGCGCAGAAGCTGGTCGACCCGAATGCAGTTGCGCCCCAGTATCGCGAGGCCGCCGAAAAGCGCCGGGCCGAGCAAATCAGGCAAATGGAATGCCGTCACAAGATCGACGGCGCGAAGGTACTGCCGCGAGATCGGACCGCGGCAATCAATCAATGCCTGGAAGACGGTCCCAATCCGACAACGGCGGCCATCCGTCAGTAGCCGCCAACCGAGGCGGCCCTCACTCGCAACGTTCACTCGAACGTCTTCTCGGGCTGAACCGTGAGGCGAATGGCTACTTCGGTCGAGCCGTCGAACACCTCGAGCAGATGGTTGCAAAGCAAGCAACGATACTCGCCCTTGGGTCCCCCTATGGAAACCAGTTCAATCCGGCGATAACCGGCGTTGCATTCGGGGCAGGCTATATCGGACTTCTTCATGGGCGGCAGACTACCACCCCGCGGCCGCCGCTCCAACACGGCAGCCCGGCTTCACCGGCAATTGAGCCCTGTCCGGCCCGCCTGGTCGGCGGCAGCCGCCGTGCGCTGCGCGAGCTTGCCGATCATGGTCTCGATCTCCGATATCACGAGGTCCGGCGCGGCGTTTTGAATCATGTGGCCGACCTGCGGCAACACGATCAGTCTTGCATCGTTCACCGCCTTTGCGAACGGCCGCGAATGGATGTTGGTCGTCACGGTCTTGTCGACGTCGCCCGAAATCACCACGACCGGCGCCTTGATATCGCCGTAGCACGGCGCCTGCTCGGCCACCGCCGCCCTCAGCGTCACCAGATCGCGGGCGTTGGCGAGGAATTCGAGCGGACGCAGCAACAACGGCGTCGCGGTATCGGCGATGAAATTTTGCGGCATGATCTGCGGCAGGAATACGCCGCGCGCACCGGGCCCGGCCAGAAAAATACCGATCGGCAGCGTGATCGTATAGGCGAGCAGCGGGCCGATCACCGGCGTGGCGACGGCCCTGTTGTACCAACCGACGCCGCCCCGCCACGGATAGGCGACCGGCGCCAGCATGACGAGCCCTGCGACGCGCTCGGGATAATCGAGCGCCATGCGCGCGCCGAGCGCGCCGCTCCACGAATGCACCACGACGATCGCGGATTCGACGCCGAGTTTTTCCAGCGCCTCGTCGATCATCCTGCCCTGGATGGCCGGCGTCGAATCCGCCAGACGCGCGCGCGAGCTCCAGCCATGACCGGGACGATCGATCAGGATCACCCGATGGCGGCTGGCGAGCCGGTCGCCGAGCGGCTGGCGCATCGCCTCGAGATTCGAACTCGCGCCATGGATCAACAGCACGGGCGGACCGGCGGCATCCCGCGGCCCGATGTCGAGGACGTTGAGCCTGCCGCCGGCGACCTCGATCGACCTGCCCTGGGCGGGATAGAGGCGCTGAAGGAGGAGGACGCCGGCCTGCGTGATCAGCGCCAGGATCGCCAGCGCCGCCACGAAGACGATTGATATCATTTGCAAAGTCCGGATCAGCTTGGGCACACTTGAATTACGGTCATCAGGCGGGCCGGTTTCGTGACAACGCGCAGTTTGCCATATCGATACCGTTTTTGCGGTTACCCACAAAATCTACGCGCGTTTTCCCGCCGGCTTGCAACGTGCCTTCATATCGCCGTCATCAGTAACTTTATATTTATCGTCAGCCGCAGCGTTGCGAAGTGATGGGCGCTCGCCGGCAGGCTGACGTTGTTGGATCTTTCCACGCAATCCACAGGAACGCGGGCAGGCGCCGACGACTTGTTCAGGGGACAACCAGAGGGTGTTTCGATGAGTTCCAGACCGAGTGAGGCGGCCATCGACCGGATCGTGGCCAGCTGCAATGGCGACCTGCATAGTGCGTTGCGGGCGCTGCTGCTGGTCAACGAGCAGTTGGAGGCAGAGCTTCAACAGCTTTACGCAGCCGTGGCCCTTGGCGGGCCCTTCGAGCACGGCAGCGAGGTGCTGCATTAGTCCAGCACCCCCCCCCCGCAGTCCGGCCCCCCGCGGCGATCGTTTTCCCGCGGCCACACTTGCACTCGGCGGGCGGAGCTTCTTCCTTTGGACAGACGATGATGGCCGAACGCACAAGCTAGGCCTCGGAGCTCGATCCACAAGGACCGCCCCCGATCAGATATCCCGGCCTTCGACCTTCTCGCTGAGGGTTTTGACCAGCTCCGGCACCTTGTCCATATGCGGATTGATCGCGAGCGCCTTGCGG
>JBGPSI010000098.1:0-17899 GCA_041490045.1 Bradyrhizobium sp. | reverse complement strand
TGCTTTCGCAGGGACGACATCTACCTGTCATCCCGCCGCTGCAGCGGCGATGGCACCAGCACCGGTTCAAGCGCCGGAATCAGCCGCGTGCGTTCGCGGTGCGCCGGGATCGCACGGTAGACCTGCTTGGTCGCTTCCACGATATGAACGCCGGCGAACGGCAGTGACAGCGCAGCGCCAACCCGCTCCCACGCCATCGCCGAACGCAGGAACCAGCCGCCGGCCACCGGCGGCAGGAACAAGGCCTCGCCCCACCCCGTCGGCGTGAACCAGGTCTGCCGCAGCAATTGCGTAATCTGCGAGCGCGAATAGGGCCGGCCGTGGCCGAATGGCGTATTGTCCGTGCGCGTCCACACCCCGCGCCGGTTCGGAATAATCGCCATCATGCGGCCGGACGGCGCCAGCACCCGCCATACCTCGCGCAACAGCCCCTCCGGATCGTCGGACATTTCCAGGGCATGAACCAGAAGGATGCGGTCGACGGACGCGTCCGGCAGCGGCAGCGAAAATTCATCGACCAGGGCCGCGAGCGTCGGCCGCGCGGTCGGCCATTTCAGCACGCCCTGCGCCGCCGGCATGAAGGCGATGCAGCGCTCCGAGTCCTCGCGAAACAGGCCGAGATAGGGCGTGGGATAACCGATGCCGAGTACCCGCTGGCCCTGCGCATCCGGCCAGCGCGCATGAATGCCGCGATTGATGAGCCGCCGCGCCACGATTCCAAGGCGCTGCGAATAGAAATCGCGGAGGTCGATGACATCGATGGTCATGACGCCAATGTAACACGGGGCCGCGCCGCCGGGGGCGCGGAATATTGCATTGCCGTTGGAGCGTTAACGCCATATTTCATGGCTATAAGGGGCCTGACCGGCGTCACCGCCTCGCCCAATCGACGGAGATATCATGGCTGCCGAAATCCGCCTGTTCCCCTGCCTCACCGACAATTTCGGCTATTTGATTCACGACCCCGAGACTAAGGCGACCGCCTCGATCGATGCGCCGGAAGCAGCCCCCATCCTCAAGGCGCTGGAGCGCGAGGGCTGGACCCTGACCGATATCCTGATCACCCATCATCATCACGACCATGTCGGCGGCGTCGCGGAGCTGAAGCAGAAATACGGCTGCCGCGTGGTCGCGCCCCACGACAAGTCCACTGGGATCGCCAACGCCGATCTGCGGGTCGCTCAGGGCGACGTCGTCAAGGTCGGCGGACTTTTGGGGCGCGTGCTGGAAACCCCTGGTCACACCCTCGACCACGTCAGTTATGTCTTCGACAACGAAAAGGTGCTGTTCGCGGCCGACACGCTGTTCTCGATCGGCTGCGGGCGGGTGTTCGAGGGCGACTACCCGATGATGTGGGACTCGCTGCTGAAGCTGCGGGCGCTGCCCGACGACTTCAAGCTCTATTGCGGCCATGAATACACCGCCGCCAATATCAAATTCGCGCTGACGATCGAACCGGACAATGCCGCGCTGAAAGCGCGCGCCGAGGAAGTGACGCGGCTGCGCGCGGCTAACAAGCCGACGATCCCGACCCTGCTTGGCGAAGAGAAGAAGGCAAACGTGTTCCTGCGCGCCGACGAGCCGTCGGTGGCGGCCAGCGTGCGAATGAAAGGCCGGGGCGCCGCCGAAGTGTTCGGCGAATTGCGCGAACGCAAGAACAAATCCTGACGGGCCAATCCTGATGGCCGAGCTGCCGACACCTGCGGAAATCATCGCACGACTTGATTTACGGCCGCACCCGGAAGGCGGGCACTATCGCGAGACCTTTCGCGATTCCCGCACGGAGGCCGACGGACGCGCGCATTCCACCGCAATCCATTTCCTGCTGGCACGCGGCGAGCGCTCGCACTGGCACCGCATCGATGCGGTGGAGATCTGGCACTATTACGCCGGAAGCGCGCTGACCCTGCAAATTGCCGATGACGCCGGCCAACGCAGCGTCAGGCTTGGTCCCGATCTCGCGGGCGGCGAAGCGCCGCAGGCGGTCGTGCCTGCGCAGGCCTGGCAGGCGGCCGAGTCCACCGGCGACTGGACGCTGGTGGGATGCACGGTTGCGCCTGGTTTCGATTTTGCGAAATTCGAACTGGCGCCGAAGGGATGGGTGCCTGCCGGCTAGCGCTTCCGGAACATATCCCTCGCCGCGATCAGGCCGCCGCCGGCGATCAGCACGGCGGCGATCGCGATGTTCGCGCTCGGTCTCGCAAAGCCGGCCAGAATCAGGAACGACGTCGAGAGCAGCGGCGTCGCGTAGGACGCGGCGCCGAGCACGCGGATGTCGCCGCGCTTCATGCCGACGTCCCAGGCATAAAATGCGGCGCCGACCGGGCCGACGCCGAGCGCCGTGATCGACAGCCATTGCGTCACCGTGTCGGGCCATACCGTTTCCTCGACCAGCCCGTGCACCAAGGCTGCCAGCAACGCGGTCGCCGCGCAAAAGCCCGCCACCGCGTCGGTCGGCACCGCCTTGAGCTTGCGCGACATCACCGAATAGGCCGCCCATACGAAGGCCGCGACGAATGCCGCGACAAGTCCGGGCACCTGGCCGGGCGCGAAATCGCCGAGACGGTTGCCGGCAAACAGCAGCACCGTGCCGGCGAGGCCAAGCAGGGCGCCGATGATGTGGTGCGGCGCCAGCCGCTCGCCCGGCAACAGCGACGAGAACAGCACGATCAGCAGCGGCCAGAGATAATTGAGCAATCCCGCCTCGGCCGGCGGCGCGAAGCGCAGCGCGAGGAAATACAGCGCGTGATAGCCGAACAGGCCGCCGACCCCGACGATCCACGCCAGCGGCTGCTGCCGCAAGGTGCGAAACGCCTCGGGGCGCCCGATCCAGGTCAGGCACCCGACCAGCGCGCCGATCGCGAATGTCATCGCCGCAAGCTGAAAGGCGGGAATTTTTCCGGTCGCCACCGTCAGCGCGGCCAAGAGCGACCACATCAGGATCGCGGTCAGTCCGATCAGCGTGGCGGCGCGGGAGGTCATTGATACGTCATTGCGAGCGAAGCGAAGCAATCCATCTATCGGATATAGCGAAAATGGATTGCTTCGTCGCGTTGCTCCTCGCAATGACGAAAAAGAACGATCACACCATGTACTGCCCGCCATTGATGGTCAGCGTCGAGCCGGTGATGGCGCCGGCCTCGTCGGCGGCGAGGAACACCACGGCGCGGGCGATTTCGTCGGGCTCGCCGAGGCGGCCGATCGGGATCAGCGGCAGGATGCTTTTCTCCAGCACTTCCTTCGGCACCGCCTGCACCATTTCGGTGTTGATGTAGCCCGGGCAGATCGCGTTCACCGTGATGCCGCCCTTGGCATTCTCCAGCGCCAGCGCCTTGGTGAAACCGATGTCGCCGGCCTTGGCCGCCGAATAGTTGACCTGGCCGAACTGGCCCTTCTGGCCGTTGATGGAGGAGATGTTGATGATCCGGCCGAATTTGCGTCCACGCATGCCCTCGATGACCTGACGCGTCATGTTGAACAGCGAACCGAGATTGGTGTTGATGACCGCGTTCCAATGCTCGAGCGTCATCTTGTGAAACGCACCGTCCCGCGTGATGCCGGCATTGTTGATCAGCACCTCGACTGGGCCGAGATCGGCCTCGACCTGCTTGATGCCGGCGGCACAGGCATCGAACGAACTGACGTCCCATTTATAGACGGGGATGCCTGTCTCGGCCTTGAACTTCTCCGCCGCCGCGTCGTTGCCCGCATAATTGGCGGCGACCTTGTAGCCGGCAGCCTTGAGCGCCTTGCTGATTGCAGCGCCGATGCCCCGCGTTCCTCCCGATACCAACGCAACCCTTGCCATGTCGTATCCTTCCCTTGGCGTCCCTTGAACCAGCTCTTATTTTGTAGCTGCGAATTATTATCTAGCTGCGAATTAAGCGGGCCGTTTGACGAACATCAAGAACAAAACGCCCGGCAAAGCCGGGCGTTTCTTTTAACGGGAACTTCTGCGGTCGCAGAGATGATCTTTTCATCACGCGACGCCGAACGTTTAATCGCGTGCAGTGCACATCTCAGTCGCGTGCGATGCACATGGCGATGCCCATGCCGCCGCCGATGCACAGCGTGGCGAGGCCCTTCTTGGCGTCGCGCTTCTGCATCTCGTGCAGCAGCGTCACCAGCACGCGCGCGCCGGAAGCGCCGATGGGATGACCGATCGCGATCGCGCCGCCATTGACGTTGACCTTGGACGTATCCCAGCCGAGGTCCTTGTTGACCGCGCAGGCCTGGGCCGCGAAGGCTTCGTTGGCCTCGATCAGATCGAGGTCGCCGATGTTCCAGCCGGCCTTCTTCAGCGCGGCGCGCGAGGCCGGGATCGGCCCGGTGCCCATGATCTTGGGGTCCACGCCGGCCTGGCCCCAGGAGACGATGCGGCCGAGAACCTTCTTGCCTTCCTTGGCCGCCTGCTTGGCGGTCATCAGCACCACCACGCCGGCGCCGTCATTGATGCCCGAGGCGCTGCCGGCGGTGACGGTCCCGTCCTTCTCGAAGGCCGGCTTGAGCTTGGCCATTGCCTCCAGCGTGGCGCCGTGGCGCGGATATTCGTCGGTATCGACGACGACGTCGCCCTTGCGGGTCTTGATGGTGACCGGCGCGATTTCGTCCTTGAACTTGCCGGCCTTCTGCGCGGCCTCGGCCTTCTGCTGCGAGGCGACCGCGAACTCGTCCTGCTGCGAACGGGTGATCTGGTACTGCCGGGCGACGTTCTCGGCGGTGTTGCCCATGTGGTAGCCGTTGAAGGCATCCCACAGCCCATCCTTGATCATGGTGTCGACGAGCTCAAAATTGCCCATCTTGACGCCGCCGCGCAGATATTGCGCATGCGGGGCCATGCTCATGGATTCCTGGCCGCCGGCGACGACGATGTCTGAATCGCCGTTGAGCAGCGCCTGGTAGCCCAGCGCCACCGTGCGCAGGCCCGAGCCGCAGAGCTGATTGACGCCCCAAGCCGGGCTTTCCACCGGAATGCCCGCGGCGATCGAGGCCTGGCGGGCCGGGTTCTGGCCCTGCGCGGCGGTCAGGATCTGGCCCATGATGACCTCGGAGACCCGGCCCGGTTCGATGCCGGCCCGCTCCAGCGCGGCCTTGATGGCGACGGCGCCGAGATCGTGGGCCGGCGTGGTGGCAAAGGCACCGTTGAAACTTCCGACCGGGGTGCGGGCGGCGCTGACGATGACGACATCGTCTGACATGGACATCTCCTGGGGCTTGAGGATCGTGGATAAGCGGGCGCCGGATTGGCAGGCCAGTCTCTCTTCTCATCCTGTTAACGTCGTTGAGGCATGTCAACCTGCCGGGGGGCGAAATCTCGCCGCGGCGCATTCAAAATGACGTTCTTGGCGTATCCTTAAGCAGCGTCTATGCTTTGGAATTAACCGTGCCGCACAAAACGGTAGCCGAAGCGCATTGAAAATGCTTACTTTGTTGCGTTGCGTTGTTCGTCAACCCTTCGGCGAAGCTGTCGGGTTCCTTCTCCTCGGTGTGCATGTGTGAGCCCATGGCGAAATCTGACCAACCCACCACGATCAAGAAATATGCGAACCGGCGGCTCTATAATACCGGCACCAGCACCTATGTGACGCTCGAAGACCTCGCCGCGATGGTCAAGGAGGGCGAGGATTTCCTCGTCTACGACGCCAAGACCGGGGACGACATCACCCGTTCGGTGCTGGCCCAGATCATCTTCGAACAGGAAAACAAGGCCGGCCAGAATCTGCTGCCAACCACTTTCCTGCGCCAGTTGATCCGCTTCTACGGCGACAGCATGCAGATGGTAGTGCCGAAATATCTGGAACAGTCGATCGACACGCTGACGCGCGAGCAGGAAAAATTCCGCAAGCAGCTGACCAATACTTTCTCCGGAACGCCGTTTGCTCCGCTGGAAGAACATGTCCGCCGCAACATGGAATTGTTTCAGCAGACCTTCTCGATGTTCAAGCCGTTCGTGCCGCCGCGCGGCGGAGCCGCCGCTGAACCGGAAAAAGCCCCTGAGCCTGTACCCGAAGCGGACAACATCGACGATCTGCGCCGTCAGATGAAGGACATGCAGGAACGCCTCGAGCGCATGTCGAAAGAGCCGAAGAAGGAAGAGTAGTTCTGTGTCGTCGCTGCGAAAGCAGGGACGACAGAGAGGTATTCAACTGCGATGAATTTTTAGCTCGCCGCCGGCAGCAGGTCGGCGGCCGCCGCGCCCCACGGCCGTTCCGACGAAGCGAGCCCGATCAGCCGGCCCTGAATGTAATCGCAGCCCCAGTCGCGCAGCATGCTGGCTGCTTCCTCGTCCTGAACCCATTCGGCCACGGTCTTGATTTGCAGCCGGCGCGCCAGATCGATCAGCGTATGCACGAAGGCGCGATCGTCCGCCGAGCGCGCGATGTTCTGCACGAACGCGCCATCGATCTTCACGATATCGACGCCGAGCTTGCGCAAATTGCGGAACGAGGTGTAGCCGGCGCCGAAATCGTCGATCGCGATCCGGCTGCCGAAGTTCTTCAGTCGCGTGACGAAGCCGCGCAAATCGTCGATATCCTGGATCGCGACGGTTTCGGTGATTTCGACGATCAGCCGTTCGGCGACGCCGGGATGCGCACGCATCAGCGATTCGATCGAGGCCCACCAGTCGGGGTCCATCGTGGTATCGGGCGATATATTGAGGCTGAGCTGGACGTTCGGCGATGCGGCCAATTCCGCCACCACGAGTTCGAGCACGCGATGATCAACCAGGCGGATCAGGCCGAGCCTCTCCGCCACCGGAACGATGTCGGGGGCCAGCAGCACCTGCCCGTCATCCTGCTCCATGCGGATCAGGCACTCGTAGAACGCCGTATCGCGTGAATTCGCCTCCACCACCGGCTCGAAAGCCATCACGATCCGCCGCTCGTTGAGCGCGGTGACGATTTCGTCGGTGACGCGGATATTGACGCGGCGCTGGGCATCGCGCTCGACATTCGGCCGCCACACGGAAAACGACCCGGCGCGGCGGCGCTTGGCCATATCGAGGGTTTCATGGGCGCGGTTGATCGCCTCGTTGGCGTTGCGCGCGTAGCGCGGCACGCTGACCGCGCCGATCGAGACGGTAACGGAGACCGGCCCGGATTTGGTCGGCACCACCTCGTCGCGAATGCCGGCGAGAAACCGTTCGGCTGCGACGTTCATGTCGTCGACCGTGCAGTTCTTCAGGATCAACCCGAATTTGTTGCCGGAGAACCTGCCGAGCACGTCGCCGCCCCGCAGCCGCGAACGGATGCGTTGGGCCACCTCGGAAATCACCGCGTCCGCGACATCGAAGCCGAACGCGTCATTGATGCGCGCCAGATGATCGATGCCGATCAGCATGAAGGCGCAGGAGGTGCGAAAGCGTGCGGACTCCTCGATGGCTTCGGCCAGCGAGGCGACCAGATGGGTCCGGTTGAGTTCGCCGGTCAGCGGATCGTGCCGCGAGAGCTTCAGCAACTGTTCGTCGCGGGCGTGGCGTTCATTGTTAATGCGGACGATGCCCTGGGCGCGCACCGGCCGGCCGCCGGGACCGGCGAACCAGCAGCCGGTTTCCTCGATCCAGAGCACCGGTTCGGAGGTCGCGGTCCGCACGCCATATTCGATCCGGTAGGGCGTGCCCTCGGCGCCATGCGCGGGTGCCGAGTTGGCCAGCGCATCGGAACGGATGTTACGCTCCGGCTCGATCAGCTTGGAGAACTCCGCGCCCTTGGCGAGCAAAGCCGGCGGGATATCGGAAAACACCGCGCTGGCGTGGTCGCTCCAGGTGATGGTGTCGGTTGCGATGTCCCAAACGAAGGCCGCCTGGCCGAGCGAGGCCAGGATGGTCGAAGCTTTCGGAAGAGCGGATGTCACGGTCGCCTCGTTTCAGGACACTGCCGGGTGATTCCCGGTCTCAAGGATACTGCCTGTCCCGGCACAGACCCTAGGCGAAGTTCATAAATATTCCGCAAACCACGTTGGATGGTCGCCGGGAACAAAATGGGGAAGACCGGCATGCCCCTTGCGATGAGGAGATTGTGAAGGGACGTGACGTCCCAAAACGTGACAGTTCAGCCGGATTTCGAGTTGCGATGGCAGACAGCGGTCGACCAGAACGGACGGTAGAGGACGGCGTTTTCGCGGACGAAAAGCCCGCCTGCGTCGCGCTGGTCCCGGTGGTGCCGACCGTCCAATGGTCGCGGATACCGGACCAGGGACGGTCGCGCGCCGATTTTGTCACCCAGCTGATCGCGACCGCCGAGCACGTTCCGCAGACGCGCAGCCTGCGGCGAGCAAGCCCGGCGGATGCCAAGGCCGCCTATGGGGCGCGGTGGCACAAGGTCCCGGCCCAGGCCGCCGGCGTCCGGACCCGGCAGATCGCCTAGATCCTTTCTGCCGCGTGTTCATTGCGCGAACCGGCATCCGCCCCGGATCACGTCCGGGGCAGGCATTCGCTCGAAAACGCTATCGATCGAAAAGTTAACGCGACGGCGCTTCTGGCGACGGCGGCGAGCCTTCGCCGGGCTGCAATTCCGGGGATGCAACCTCCGGCGACGGTCCCGCCGGCGCGACCTCGGCAGGTGCTATTTTCGGATCCGCGCGCTCGGGCGTTGCGTTGGCGGTCACCGGCGCGGGCTCGAATTCAGGTTCGGGCGCAGCAGCCGCTCGCTTACGGGAGGGTGCAGTAGCCGCCACCATTCCGCGGCGTCCGCTACGTAGCGCCAGACCCGACAGGAAATCGACCAGCGCCAGCAGCGACAACAGGAAAAAGGTCGAGGTGCCGAATTTCGGCCACAGCAGGAATTCCGCCGCGGCAGCCCCGAACACGATCAGCGACAACAGATGGTCGGTGAGATATTTCGCGCCGGGACGCGCGCCCTTCATGACCTCGAGCAGCAGCGACAGGATGCCGAGCGCCAGAAGTATATCGCTCAGCGTCACCGGCCAACCGGCACCGGACATCAGCGTCAACGTCACAAGCGGCTCGGCGAGGGTGACGCCGGGCATCAGGAAGACGATGATGTTGTAGATCGCGAGGGGAATCAGAAGAAGCGGAAAACCGACCATGGACATCGGCGAGGCCTTCTTTTCAAGCACCGGATGTTCTCAGGCGAACCCGTTCGGCACCGGCAACCGTCTTACCTCACTCGTTGGCCGAATTCAGGCAGCCGTTGCGGTCAACGGCGTGCCTGCTCTGCTTGCGTCAGGATTCCTTCTTGGCCTTCAGAACCTGGCGGCCCTTGTACATGCCGGTCTTCAGATCGAGGTGGTGCGGCCGGCGCAGTTCGCCGGAATCCTTGTCCTCGGCATAGGTCGGCTTCTTCAGTGCATCCGCCGAGCGGCGCATGCCACGCCGCGAGGGCGATGTTTTTCTTCTGGGAACGGCCATTTCGGTGTCCTCTAGGGGTGTTGTGGTCTAGGCATCGTCCGCAAACGGACGGCTGAAGCGTTTTTGGCGCGAGCCGAGAATGCCGATAAGGCCGCGCTTATAGAGGATGGGCCCGCGCAAAGCTAGGGTGGTTTGCTGCCAAAATGGCCCAAAATTGGCTCAATAAGCGCGATTTTCGCTCCAGCACCGCTGCAGGCTGGAAGCCTGTGCCCGGACCATATAGGTCCCGGCCAGACGGCGTACCCCGGGGGCGGGATTGCGGGCGCTGCGCCTCACCGGATTGGGCAGGATCGCCGCCAGCAGGGCCGCGTCGCGCGAGGATAGCGCCGATGCCGGGCGGCCGAAGGCATAAAGGGAACCGGCTTGTGCGCCGAACTGGCCGTTTGGACCAAGCTCAGCAATATTGAGATAGATTTCCAGGATCCGCTGTTTCGGCAGCACAAGGTCGATCCACAGCGCCAGCGGAAACTCCAGCGCCTTGCGAACCACGCTGCGGCCCGGCCACAGGAACAGGTTTTTTGCCACCTGCTGGGTGATGGTCGAGCCGCCGCGGGTGACTTCGCCCTCCTCCGCGTCGTCGATCACCTCGCGTAACGCGCCCCAGTCGATGCCGTGATGGCTGCAGAATTTGGCGTCCTCGGCCGATACCACCGAGCGCGGCAGATAGGGCGAGATCGCGCTGAAATCGACCCATTGCCGTGACACCGGCGCACCGGTCAGATAACGCCAGGCCATCAGGGTGGAGACCGGACGGCCGGTCCGATAGAGCGGCGCAAGCAGATAGGGCAGCAGCAGCGCGCCCAGCACGATCAGCAGCAGATTTCGGGCAATGCGCAAATGTGGCGCTTCTGGTTAACGGCGATGGGCGGGCGGAAAATAGCCGGCACGGCTGATATCTCCCTGATACTTCCGGGTTTTTCCAGCGGTTTCAAGGCGTCTCCCGCATGGCGCCCGGAATTGACGAAGCCCGTGCCATCAACGATTGTCCCGGCCAAATCGATTAGGAGCCGTTTTTGATGACGACCGCTACTGCACTGACCGACTTTTCGAAACGACTGGACCAGACCGCGGAGGACACCGAAGCGCTGCTGGGCAGGCTCCTGTCGGATGCGCTTCTGCCCGACGAGATCGCGCGGCCGAAGCGGCTGATGGACGCCATGCGCTATTCGAGCCTCGGCGGCGGAAAACGCTTGCGGCCGTTCCTGGTGGTCGAGAGCTCGGCCGTGTTCGGCGTCCCGCGCGAGGCCGCATTGCTGGCCGGCGCCGCGCTGGAATGCGTCCACTGCTATTCGCTGATCCATGACGACCTGCCGGCGATGGACAACAGCGATTTGCGCCGCGGCCGGCCGACACTGCACAAGGAAACCGACGACGCCACCGCGATCCTCGCCGGTGACGGGCTATTTACGCTCGCGTTCGACATCATCACCCGCGACGAGATCCACCGGGATCCGACCGTACGCCTGCTCTTGACGCGCGCGCTGGCGCGCGCCTCGGGTATCGGCGGCATGGTCGGCGGCCAGATACTCGACCTCGCCGGCGAGGGACGATTCGGCGACCGCGAGCCGGTCGACGTCGCCCGCCTGCAGCAGATGAAAACCGGCGCGCTGCTGCGCTTCGGCTGCATTGCCGGCGCGATCCTCGGCCAGTCCTCGGCAAAGGAATATCAGGCGCTCGACGATTACGGCCGCGCGCTCGGCGAGGCCTTCCAGATTGCCGACGATCTGCTCGACGTCGAGGGCGACGCCGCAGCGCTCGGCAAGCAGACCGGACAGGACGCAGCGCTGGGCAAGACTACCTTCGTCACCCAGCTCGGAATCGAGGGCGCCAAGAAGCGCGTCCGCGACCTTTTGGCGCGCGCAGATGCCGCGCTCTCGATCTTCGGCGCCAGCGGCGAGGTGCTGCGCGCCGCCGCGCGATTTGTGGCCGAACGCAAGAATTGAAGGTGCCGATGGCGGACAAGGAAGCCGACGATCCCGTCCTCATCCGTTTCCGGCAAATGTCGAGACCGGCCCGCGTGGTCTATGCGCGGCCGCGCACTTTCATTTCGGTAGCGATCGGGGTCGTGGCGTTCTTTCTGCTGCCGGGCTCGCTGCGGCTGGTGACGCGGCTGCTGCTCAGCTGGGACATCCTGATCACGATGTATCTGTTGCTGGTCTACACCATGGTGCTGCGCAGCGAGCTATCGCATATCAAGCGCAACGCGGTGCTGCAGGACGATGGCCGCTTTGTGATCCTGCTGGTGACAGCGCTCGGCGCCTTTGCCTCGATCGCCGCGATCGTGTTCGAACTCGGCGCCTCGCACCGCAGCGGGCTGCAACTGACGCTGGCCACGCTGACGATCGCGCTGTCCTGGGCGGCGGTGCACACGATTTTCGCGCTGCATTACGCCCACGATTATTACCGCCGCGCCACGCCCGGCGGTTTGCAGTTTCCGAGCGGCGACCAGCACGACCACGCCGACTACTGGGATTTCGTTTATTTCTCGTTCGTGATCGGCATGACCGCGCAGGTCTCCGACGTCGGCATCACCGACAAGACCATCCGCCGCACCGCGACCGCCCACGGTATCGTCTCGTTCATCTACAATACCGCGCTGGTGGCGCTGATGGTCAATATCGCGGCAAGCGCGATTTAGGCGGGCACTCACGACCAGCTCGTCATGCGAGGAGCGCTAGCTAGCGACGAAGCAATCCAGCCTTACTGTGCCGATCCATGGATTGCATCGCTTTCGCTCGCAATGACGGCGGAGCCGTACTTCGCCAGGCTCTGTTACAAACCTGGACGTTGCTGCCGCCGCCGAGACGGCCGCCGCCTTCCAGGCTCGATCTGAACTCGAGGTGACATCCGCGCTCGACCGGATGGCACAAATGGTCGTCGCAAACGATCTGGCCTGAGGCTTGCGGCCGGGCCTGTCTGGGCCGGACCTGGGCCGCGCGATCGGGACGCTGGTCGGGCTCGCGCTTTGCCGTCGGCGTTTTCGCCCGCCGCTTCACGCACTCGTTGTCGTCGTTGAGAACCGAGCCTTCTGCGCAGACGATCCTGCTGCACTGGTCGCCGTCGGCCTTGAAGCCGTGCTCGCAGATCAGCGGGCAGACCCGCGAAGGCTTCAGCTTGATGGCATCGAGCACGTCGAGACTCGCCAGCTTGACGTCGAATTTGGTTCCGGCGCTCTTGTTGAACAGTGCCAGCGAACGTTGCGACGCCGCGTTCCATTCGCCATCGGCGGCGCCGGTGAGACAGCCGACGCGGCGCAACTCGCCCTGCACCGATTTGATCAGCTCGGCCTGCGGCGGCCCGGCGTTCAGGGAGGCAAGGTTTGTCCCGCCCCCAGCCGCATTGCTGGCGGGAGTTTTGTTTTCGGGCGCCTTATTGTCGGGAACATTATTGTCGGGCGTGCCGCGCGTCGAAAGGGTGTCGGTGGCAACACGTTTGCGCTCGGCTTCGGTGGCCTGCGCCTGCGCGGCTTCCTTGGCTTTTTCGGCTGCAAGCCGGGCCTGCTCGGCCGCCTTGGCGTCAGAATCCGCCTTCGCCTGCTGCGCCTTTTGCGCGCCCTCGGCGGCAAGCCGCGCCCGCTCCTGTTCGGCCTGTCGCGCCTTTTCGGTCGCCGCCACGCGCGCTTCTTCCGCGGCGATCTTGGCGAGCTGGATCTTGGCCAGGCTGGCATAAAAGCCGTCCGGGTGCTGGGCGAGGAAGGCGCCAAACGCGTCCTTGTTGCCGATCTGCAGCGCCAGTTCATAGTCCGCCCGCGCCTCCGCTTGCGGATTGGGCGCGGGCGCGGCCGGCGCAAGCTTGGCGGGCACCAGCGGCACGTCGTTGCCGCCGAGCGAGCCATAGACAAACGGCTCCTGCCGGTTGCCGGTGGTCTTGAGCACATCGTCGCGCACGAAGCCGAACGCCTTGCGCACATCCAGCCCCGGCGTGGTGAGGTGGTTTGCCAGAGCCAGCGTGAACGGGCTGTTCTTGGCATCGCCGTCCAGCGCGGTGGAACCGGCCTTGGCGGAATAGGCAATCAGCGTATTCGGGCTGCTCGGCTCGATCTTGGCGAGACCGCGTTCGATCGAACGCGATGCCACGCTCCGCTTCATGGTCTTGGCGAACGGATTGTCGCGGCAGGCGTCGAGGATCACCAGACGGAGCTGCTTGGCGGGTTCCACCGCCACGAGCACGCGGTCGAGCGAAAGCAGCGCCTCGTCGTACACGTCGGTGTCGCGTTCGAGTTTCGCGTCCACCGGAACCAGATAATTGGTGCCGTCCACCTCCAGGCCGTGGCCGGCGTAGTAGACCACGGCGATATCGGCGTCGCGCGCGGCGTCGGCGAAGTCGCGCAGCGCGCGCCGTGTCTCGGCGGCCGGCAAATCGCGGCGGGAATCGACCACGTCGAAGCCGGCTTCCTTGAGCTTTGCCGCGATCACCGCGGCGTCATTGACCGGGTTCGGGAGCGGAGGCGCGTTCTGGTAGACGGAATTGCCGAGCACCAGCGCCACGCGCTTTCCGGCAAAGGCCGGCTGGCATACCAGCAGCAGGGCGGCAGCAAGGAAAATCCGGTGCAGTTTGAGCGATCCCAGCGATTTCATCATGAGGCTCTCGAACCCTGGCCCTTATAGCATCGCACCATGCCTATCAGAAGCTTGCGCGGCCTGCTTGTGAGCAAGATCACGCACCGGTCCGGCGCGACCAGACCCGCGGCCCTACCGCAAACGACGGACCGTCTTGTTCCGTGTCGCGCCAGTCCACATTTGGTTCGCCCTTGTTCGTTCTTGGCCGATCACGTTTTCCCGTCCAATATCCATAAACAAGAACAAACGGAGGAAGCGATGCGCGGCGTGGTGTTCAACGGCGAGCGCGAACTGGAATTGATGCAGTTCCCCGATCCGACGCCGGATCCGCACGACGTGGTGATCGAAATGAAGGCATCCGGCATGTGCGGCAGCGACCTGCATCAATACCGCCGACCCAAAAGCGGGGTGCAGGCGAGCGGCATCCCGATGCGGGAGGGCCCCGTGATCGCCGGGCACGAGCCCTGCGGCGTCGTCGTGGCGATCGGCTCCTCCGTCGATGCGCGGGAGGCGCGCGTCGGCCAGCGTGTGATGGTGCACCACTATCAGGGCTGCACCCAGTGCAACCATTGCCGCTCCGGATGGCAGCAGCTCTGCCAGGAGGTGCCGGTCAAGGTCTACGGCAATAACGCCCATGGCGGCCACGCGCAATATCTGAAGGTGCCGGCCAATACGCTGGTGCCGCTGCCGGACGAGTTGTCGTTCTCGGCGGGCGCTGCGATCGCCTGCGGTTCCGGCACCGCCTATGGCGCGCTGCGGCGCATGAACCTCTCCGGCAACGACACCATCGCGATCTTCGGCCAGGGCCCGGTGGGGCTGGCTGCCACGCAATACGCCAAGGCGATGGGCGCGCGCGTGATCGCGCTCGACATCAGCCCGCAGCGGCTGGAGCGCGCCAAGGCGTTCGGCGCCGATGCCGTGGTCAACCCCGGCTCGAACGATCCGGTGGCCGCCATCAAGGACCTCACCCAGGGCCGCTACGCGGACCTGACGCTCGACACATCGAGCAACCCGGATGCGCGGCTGAACGCGATCCGCTCCACCAAGGTATGGGGCACGATGTGCTTCGTCGGCGAAGGCGGCGACGTTCACATCGATGTCTCGCCGCATCTGTTGCGCCGGCAATTGACGCTGGTGGCGTCCTGGACGTTCTCCAACATCCTGCAGACCGAATGCGCGCGGTTCTCGGTCGAGCGCGGCATCGACGTCGACCGGCTGTTCACCCATCGCTGGACCATCGACCAGGCGGAGGAAGCCTATAAGCTGTTCGACAGGCAGGTCGACGGCAAGGGCGTGTTTCTGATGTGAGCCAGCACGTCATAGGCCGGAAGATCGAAAATGCTGAGGGTGGCACTTGGAATTCTGTGTTTGGTCGGTGGTATCGTTGCCACTGCCCTCATGCTGTATTTTTTTTATCTTCATGATGGGCAGCGTCAAGCCCGAGAAAAAGCAGTACTTGCCTTTGCTTGGGCCTTTTGCGCTTTTCCTCCCGCAATTGTGGGACGAGGGAGGCAATAAGGCTCGCGTACGGCTGTTCTTTTCTATTTTGATGTTCGGAGCCTGCTTCGCCGGGATGGCCTTGGTGATCAATTTCCTTCCGCTTCCGGAGTGGTAACCAAGCCCGCTCAAAGCAAGAGGGATCCTGATTTCGCTTCGCTCCATCCGGGCTAAGCTCTTTAACTACGCACGAGGGAAACCAATGAGTCATGACCGTTCCACCGTAGAAGCCGTGGTCCAGCACTATTTCGACGCTCTCTACGAAGGCGACGCCGACAAGCTGGGCGCGATTTTCCACCCCTCTGCCGATCTGCGCTGGGTGGAAAAGGGCGAATTGAAGGTTCTCACCGTGCCGGACTGGATGGGCTGGGTCAGGAAGCGGCCCTCGGCCAAGGCCGAAGGCAAGCCGCGCGAGGATTTCATCGTCACCATCGACCGCTCCGACGAATCCACCGCGTTCATCAAGGTGCGCTGCCAGCTGCCGCCGCGTTATTTCACCGACTACCTGGTGGCGATGAAACTCAGGGATGGCTGGCAGATCGTTTCGAAATCGTATCGTTATGATTTGAGAGAATAGCCACAACCGTTGCGCGGCATTGACGGCGTCGCCGGTCCGGGCCAATTGGACTGGCACAGGAATTGGACGCCGTGGAAGCCATATTTCAGATCTTCCTGATTCTGCTGGCGGTGCTGGCGGGAACCGAGCTGCTGGCGCGGCGGACTGCCATCGCGCCCGCGATCCTGTTGCTGCTGGCCGGCATCGCCCTCGCCTTCGTGCCGGGCATGCCGCCGCTGGAACTGCCGCCCGAACTGGTGCTGCTCCTGGTGCTGCCGCCGCTGATCTATTCGGCCAGCGTCGCCATGAGCTGGCGCGAATTCAAATTCAATCTGCGCCCGATCATCCTGTTCTCGGTCGGCTGCGTGATCTTCAGCGCCTTCGCGGTCGCAGCCGCAACGCATTACCTGATCGGACTGCCCTGGACCGTCGGCTTCCTGCTCGGCGCCATCGTCGCGCCGCCGGACGTGGTGGCGCCGCTGGCGATCGCCCGCAGGCTCGCCTTGCCCCGCCGCATCCTGGTCGTGCTCGAGGGCGAGGGACTGGCGAACGATGCTACCGCGCTGATCCTGTACCGGTTCGCGGTGGTGGCGATTTCGACCGGCATGTTTTCGCTGCCGAAGGCGATGGGCGAGTTCGCCGCGATCGTCGCCGGCGAGGTGTTGTTCGGCGTGGCGGTGGGCTGGCTCTCCTTGCGGATGCGCCATCGTGCGCGGGATCCGCAGATCGAGATCACGCTGTCCCTGATCACGCCCTATGTCTCCTATTGGGTCCCGGAACATTTCGGCGGCTCCGGCGTGATCGCGACGGTTGCCTGCGGCCTCTATATGAGCGGGAACGGGCCGCTGCTGATTTCGGCGGCGACCCGGCTGCAGGGCATCTTCTTCTGGGACCTGGTGATTTATCTGATCGAGGGCATGCTGTTCCTGTTGACCGGGTTCCAGATGCGGCTCCTGTTCGAGAAATCGAAGGCGTTTCCGCTCGACGACATCCTGATCGCCACTGCGCTGGTGACCGTGATGATCGTGGTCGCGCGCTTCGCCTGGGTTTATCCCGCCGTTTACCTGCCGCGACTGATCAAGCGCGTGCGGCTGCGCGATCCATCGCCGCCGTGGCAGCACGCCTTCGTGCTTTCGTTCACCGGCGTCCGCGGCGCGGTGTCGCTGGCCGCGGCGCTGGCGTTGCCGTTCGCGCTTCCCGGCGGGGAAGCCTTTCCGTATCGCGACCTGATCCTGTTCGTCACCTTCGGCGTCATCTTCATCACGCTGGTCGGCGTGGGGTTCGGGCTGCCGCTGGTGGTGAGATGGCTCGGCCTCGCCGAAACCGGCCGCACCGAGCTCGTGGCCGAACACGAATCGGAAATCGCGGCGCGGCGCGAGGCGCTCGACGTGGCGCTGAAGTCGCTCGACGCCATCACCGACGACCGCGAATTGTCCGACGAGGTGGTCAAGCTCTTGCGCGCGCGGCATGAGACCCGCAGCAACCAGCTGCCGGAGTCGCTCGATCCCGACGGTGACGCCTCGGCGGCGGGCATCGACCTGACGCGGGAACTGATTGCCGTGGAGCGCAAGTTCATCCACGTCCTGCTGCGCGACGGCAAGATCACCGACGAGACGAGACGGCGGATCGAGCGCGATCTCGATCTGGAGGAGGCGAGCCTCGCCAACCGGGAATATCGGACGATTCCGTTGTAACGCGCCATCTCTCCACAAGTCGTCCCCGCGAACGCGGGACCCATACGCCGCGGCCCGTCAATTGAGCAATCGGGCCGACGGCTTTCGTAACAATTGGCAGTGGTGGTTATGGGTCCCTGCTTTCGCACTAGGGCATGCACACATCTGGTGCGACGGATTGACTCGGGGGCCGTCTAGGGGATTCCAGAATCGGGAATTCGTGTGATTTCTATTGTGGCACTTC
>JBGPSI010000097.1:0-17913 GCA_041490045.1 Bradyrhizobium sp. | reverse complement strand
TGTTGGCGCAGCCTCGTGCAACTGTTCAGGTTGATGGTCGAAACGGGCGGGAGACCGGGCCGGCATACGGCGTCAAGCGCCAGGGACCCAACGGCTTCCCGCCCATTCCACCATGACAGACTTCTCAGACACAGGGACCCACGGGACGCCCCGGCAGAGGTCCGCCGGCGTTAACGCTTTGATCCCGCTGGTTTTGCCTTGCCACCGCCATATCGCTAGGGTATCGCCGCCCCACCATGGGGACCGGGCGCGCGGCGCGCCTTCGGCTTGGGCTCGATCAATCGGGCATGGGATATCTTTAAGTGTCTGAATTATTTGATGAAGTCGACGAGGAAGTACGTCGCGAGCAGCTCAAAAAGCTGTGGGACAAGTATTCGATTTTCATCGTCGCCGGCGCGCTCCTGATCATCGCCGGGGTGGGGGGCTGGCGCGGCTACCAGTATTTCGAGGCCAAGAAGGCGGCCGAGGCCGGCGGCGCCTTCGACAAGGCGGTCGAGCTCTCCGAAGCGAACAAGCATATCGAGGCGGAAGCGGCCTTCAACGAGCTCGCGGCCAAGGCGCCATCGGGCTATCGCATTCTGGCGCGGCTGCGCGCGGCGGCGGAAGTGGCCGGCCGCGATCCCAAGGCGGCCGCGAAACTTTACGACGACATTGCCGCCGATCGCAGCGTCGGCGCGGAACAGCAGGATCTGGCCAGGATCCGCGCGGCCGGCCTGCTGGTCGATAGCGCCGGCTATTCCGAGATGCTGCAGCGGCTGGAATCCTCGACCGGGCCGGAGGCGACCTTTCGCCATACCGCGCGCGAACTGCTGGCGTTATCGGCCTGGCGGGCCAATGACACGGCGTCGGCGCGCAAATGGCTCGATCTGATTGCCAATGACGGCGAAACGCCGCCCTCGTTGCGTTCGCGCGCCGAGGCCCTGCAGGCGTTGCTTCCGCCGGTCGCGAAAAGCTGACAGCGGGAAGATGAGTTGAGCGAGAAACCGACCATGCGCCCCTCGCAACGTCTGATCGCAGCCGCCGTCCTGATCGCGCTGTCGAGCGCGCTGGCGGGCTGCTCCAGCCTCTACAGCTGGGATCCGAGCGATGTCTTCGACTGGCTCGACACCAAGAAGAAGCTGCCGGGCGAGCGCAAGCCGGTCTTCCCCGATGGCGTACCGGGCCTCGAGCAGGGCGTTCCGAAGGAACTCTACAAGGGCAACGTAGAGCAGCAGCAGCAACAACAGGCCGACCAGGCTGCACAGGCGGCCGCGGCCGCCGCAGCGCCGCCGCCGCCGGAGGAGCCGAAGTCGAAGCACGCCGCGAAGTCCAGGGGCAAGGGCAAGCCGCCGGCCACCACTGCCACCGAACCCGACGCCGCACCCGAGGAGGACGGCTCCACCGCCGCCGCGCCGCCGGCTCCCAAACCGAAGAAGATCGTCCGCAAGCGCACCACCGCGCCGCCGCCCGATCAAACCGACGCGCAACCGGTGCAGCCGTCCCGGTCCGCGCAGAGCGCGCAGCAGCCGCAGCCGTCAGCGGCGCCATTCCCGGCGCCGCTGCCGAGCGGGACGTTCACGCGCTGATCTCGTTCCTTCATCGATCGACACGCGCATCGATTGAAGAATCCGCGCGTATTTTGCCGCAGATGAGTGTACGCAATCTGCGTAAACTTGATGGCGGCGTAAAACCGCTACATTGCAGAATACGCGCTACCAGGCGCACGGATCGCTTATGTCTTTCACGATTGCCATCATCGGCCGGCCCAATGTGGGAAAATCGACGCTGTTCAACCGGCTGGTCGGGCAGAAGCTTGCCCTGGTCGACGACATGCCCGGCGTCACCCGCGACCGCCGCGAAGGACAGGCGCGGCTCGGCGATCTCGAATTCACCATCATCGATACCGCCGGCCTCGACGAGGGGGCGAAGGGCTCGCTGACCGCCCGTATGCAGGAGCAGACCGAAACCGCGATCGGGCTTGCAGATGCGCTGATGTTCGTGATCGACGCGCGCGCAGGGCTGACGCCGACCGACCGCAGCTTTGCCGACTTCGCCCGCCGCGCCAACAAGCCGGTGGTGCTGGTCGCCAACAAGAGCGAGGGCAAGCACGGCGAGATCGGCGCGATGGAATCCTACGCGCTGGGGCTCGGCGACCCGATCCAGATTTCGGCCGAGCATGGCGAGGGCCTGAGCGACCTCTACGACGCCTTGCGCGTGCTGATGCCGGAGCCCACTGAGGAGACGGAAGAGTTCGACGACGACGATATCATCGAGACCGATGAGGAGATCGCCAAACGGCCGATCCGGGTGGCCATCGTCGGCCGCCCCAATGCCGGCAAGTCGACGCTGATCAATCATCTGCTCGGCGAGGAGCGGCTGTTGACCAGCGCGGAGGCCGGCACCACGCGCGATTCGATTTCGGTCGAGGTCAACTGGCAGGGCCGCGATTTTCGCGTGTTCGACACCGCTGGCCTGAGGCGGCGTTCGCGCATCGAGGAGAAGCTTGAAAAGCTCTCGGTGGCGGACTCGCTGCGCGCCATCCGCTTCGCCGAAGTCGTGGTGCTGATGATGGATGCGCAGCACAAGTTCGAAGAGCAGGATATGCGCATCGCCGACCTGATCGAGCGCGAGGGCCGGGCGCTGGTGATCGCGGTCAACAAATGGGATCTGATGGGGCAGAAGTCGAACCTCATCTCGGCGCTGCGCGCTGAGGCCGATCACGCGCTGCCGCAGGTCAAGGGCGTGCCGATTATTGCGGTGTCGGGCCTGATGGGCGAGGGCATCGACCGGCTGATGAGCGCGATCGAGGGAGCCTACGCGGTGTGGAACCGGCGGGTGCCGACTGCCTCGCTCAATCGCTGGTTCGAGCAGGCGGTGGACAATAACCCGCCGCCCGCGGTCTCGGGCCGGCGGCTGAAGCTCAACTACATTACCCAGGCCAAGGCGCGGCCGCCGAGTTTCATCCTGTTCTGCTCGCGCGCGGAAGCCGTGCCGCAATCCTACCTGCGATATCTCGTCAACTCGCTGCGTGAATTCTTCGAGCTGCCGGGCACGCCGGTGCGCATTTCGCTGCGCGAGAAGGCCAATCCCTTCGCCCATAAGCGCAGGCGACCGTCCTGAGCCGGCCGAGCCCTGCGCTTTACGCTTGCGTCCGCTTCGCCGTCGCTTCCGTCCAAGTCCCCGATCGCCGTCGCATCTATGATGCCGTCATCGGCGAGTGCGGCGTCTCGCCGGTGACGCCAGCGGCTCAGGGCAATTCGGCTACGCGTGTTGACGACGATCACCGACCCGGGTCTTTGAGGATGGACCATGGGTCAGGAAACGCGGCTCTTCGAACTCATCGGTGAGATCTATGATGCGGCGCTGGATCCCTCGCTGTGGGGCGAGGTTGTCGGCAAGGCCGGGCACTTCGTCGGCGGCCCTGCTGCCGCGATCTTTTCCAAGAGTCCGATCGCCGGGACCGGCAGTGTCTACTGCGAATCCGGGATCGATCCCTATTATCGGGAACTCTATTTCGAAAGATACGTAAAGCTCGACCCCGCCACGACCGGCCATTACTTCGCCGATATCGGGCAGCCGATCGCGACCGCGGATCTGATGCCCTACGACGAATTTCTGGAAACGCAGTTTTACAAGGAGTGGGCCCAGCCGCAGGGCCTGGTCGATTTCGTCTCGGCGGTGCTGGACAAATCGGTGACCTCGGCGGCGCTGTTCGGCGTATTCCGCCACGAACGCGACGGCGTCGTCGATGACGAAACGCGCCGGCGCATGCATCTGATCGTTCCGCACATCCGCCGCGCGATACTGGTCGGCAGGCTGATCGATCTCAAGTCCGCGGAGGCTGCGACCTTCGCCGACACGCTCGATGGCCTCAGCGCGGGGATCTGCCTGGTCGATGCATCCGGGCGCATCGTCCATGCCAACGCGGCCTGTCATGTCATCCTCGACGCCGGCGATCTGTTTTGCGTGACCGGCGGGCGGCTCGTCGCGCGCGATGCGGAGGTCGACCAGACCCTGCAGGCGCTGTTTGCGGCGGCGGGCGACGGCGACGTCGCCATCGGAACCCAGGGCATCGCCTTGCCGCTGACCGGACAGGACGGCGCGCGCTACATAGCCCATGTACTGCCGCTCACCTCAGGCGCCCGGCGCCTGACCGGCGTTGCCTATACCGCGGTCGCGGCCGTGTTCGTTCGCAAGGCCGCGCTGGAATCTCCGGCGCCGCCGGAAGTCATCGCCCGAACCTACAAATTGACCCCGACCGAGTTGCGCGTGCTGCTCGCCATCGTCGAGGTCGGCGGCGTTCCGGAAGTAGCAACCGCGCTCGGCGTTGCCGAAACCACCATCAAGACCCATCTCGGCCGCCTGTTCGTCAAAACCGGCGCCGCCCGCCAGGCCGATCTGGTCAAGATCGTCGCGGGATACGCTTCACCGCTGATCGCCTAGAGCATGATCCGGAAAAGTGGGAACCGGTTTTCCCTCGACAAACGCGAAGCGTTTGCTCGGAGATCATGCTCAAACAAAAAGATAGAGCGGGATGACGATTCGGAAGAAAAGTCATCCCGATCTAGGCGCGTATGCGTCAAGCGAGCTTCACGGGTTTGCGCCCCGATGTCGGCTTTGTCCCCGTGGGAGCTCAGGCGGCGCGCACCGTATTGAGGAACTTACCGACTTCGAGCTTAAGCCGGTTGCTGTCGCCGGATAGCGACTGTGCCGCCGAGAGTACCTGCGAAGAGGCAGAGCCCGTCTCACTCGCGCCGCGCTGCACGTCGGTGATGTTCGAGGAGACCTGCTGGGTGCCTTGGGCCGCCTGCTGCACGTTGCGGGAAATCTCCTGCGTCGCCGCGCCCTGTTCTTCCACCGCAGCGGCGATGGTCGAGGAGATTTCCGACAATCTCTCGATAGTGCCGCTGATTTCCTTGATCGCCCCGACCGACTCCTGCGTCGCCGCCTGGATGCCCGTGATCTGCTGGCCGATCTCGCCGGTCGCCTTCGCGGTTTGCTCGGCCAGTGCCTTCACCTCGGAAGCCACCACGGCAAAACCGCGACCGGCTTCGCCGGCGCGGGCCGCTTCGATGGTAGCATTGAGCGCCAGCAGGTTGGTCTGCCCCGCGATGGTGTTGATCAACTCGACGACGTCGCCGATGCGCGCGGCGGCCTTCGACAATTCGCTGACGCGATCGTTGGTCTTGCGCGCCTGGTCGACGGCCTCGCTTGCCATCCGTGCCGATTCCTGCACCTGCCGGCTGATCTCGTTGACGGAGGAGGCCATTTCCTCGGTGGCGGAGGCCACCGACTGCACATTGGTGGAGGTTTCCTCGGATGCGGCCGCAACCATGGTGGTCAGCTGCTGCGCCCGTTCCGCGGTCGCGGTCAGCGTGGAGGCGGAAGCTTCCAGTTCGGTCGAGGCCGATGACACGGTTTCGACGATCTCGCCGACCGCGCCTTCGAAGTCGTCGGCGAGCTTGATCATGTCCTTCTTGCGCTGCTGCGCGGCGATTTGATCCTGCCTGTTCTTGGCTTCGGCTTCCGCGTGGGCCTTCTCCTCGGCCTTGACCTTGAAGGTCTCGACCGCCTGCGCCATGTCGCCGACTTCGTCCTTGCGATCGAGCCCAGGCAGCACCACTCCGAAATTGCCGCCGGCGAGTTCTTTCATGCCGCCGGTCAGGCCCGACAACGGCTTGATGATGCCGCGCGCGATCAGGAACGCAATCAACAGGCCGAGCAATACGGCGGCGGCGGCCACGACTTCCTGCATGGCGACGGTGGTGCTGATGAGGCTTTCGGTATCTGCGGTCGTCTTGGCGAAAGCCTTCCCGATCGATCCCTTCACCCCGTCGAGTTTTCCGATCGCCTCGACGGTCAGGGGCGTGATGGCGTTATAATAAAGTTCATCGCCCGTCACCAGGTTGGGCCCGGCCTTGTTGAAAGCTGCGGCGTATTTCGCGACCCCGGCCTTGACGTTGGTCAGCAGCGCCGCGAGGTTTGCCGGCAGATCCGCCTTCTCGAGAACCGCGATCTGCGCCTGGGCCTTTTCGGCGTTGGTCTTGAACGTCGCGATCCCCTTGGCGTCACGGGTCGCCAGCATCCGCCAGTTCGCGACGCGAACCAGAAGCACCTTGGCCTCGAGGACGGTTGCACCCGAGGCAGAATCGGTTTTTGCTGCGGCGTCGACGAATTTTTGAACATCCTCCGCCATCTTGTCGCCGTCGGTGAACAGGGCGTCGCGACCGGCGACCAGCTGATGGACGGCCTCGCCGAGCGCGAGGCGCTTGGCCTTCAATTGCTCGATGTCCTTGTCGATCTCCTTATAGGCCGCGCGTCGCTCTTCGGACTTTGTCCTCCTGTCAGCTTCCACCAGCAGATCGCCTGCCTTCTTCAAACGCGTCTCGGATTCGGTGTAGGATTTCTCGTCGTGGTCGAACGCGTAGCGCAGGATCGCGCGCCGGATCGCCTGGAGGTTCGTGGCGATTTCGCCAACCCGGATGGTGTTCTCGGATTGCAGCGTCATGGCTGCGACCTGGGTGCGCAGTTCTCCCAACTGCATAACCGCGAAGCCGGCAAGACCGATACAGAACAGCAGCAGCGCGCCAAAGCCGACATAGAGCCGGCCGCTGATTCGAAGATTGAGAAACGACATCGGAGAAGCCTCGCTGATGAATCGGATGGGAATCCGGGATATGAAAACGTCGCGACAGGCGGAATTCACAATTTGTCTTCGAAGACCGCCGCTGGCGCTCCTCTTGTTGAATGATGCGGCTCATGCCATTCATTAGCGTTAACGACTGGGGCCGTAGTACTACGGGACGTTCAGCGGCGTTCGCGAGGGCCGGGTGCCGCGGGTTCATTGGGCATCCACCGATCGGAGGACGAGGGCATTTCGTGGCGGTGCTATTTGACCGGCTGCCGATATTGACAGGCCCATGCCCATGCCCGGAGACAGCCGGTTTCCCGACCTCGTCGAGGCCATCTATGACGCGGGGCTGCAGCCTGCGTTGTGGAACGACGTCGTCGTCCGCATCAACGAATTCGTCGGGGGCCGGGCCTGCGGACTGTTCTCGAAGGATTCGATCAGCAAGTCCGGTGTGACGCATTATTACTGCGGCGCCGACCCTCACTACATTCACCTCTATTCAGACACCTATTCCAGATTCGATCCGCTGACGATCCTGCCGCGCTTCGGGCGCGTCGTGAGTATCCCGGATCTGGTCCGCTTCGACGAATATCGCCGGGGACGTTTCTATCAGGAATGGCTGCGGCCGCAGGGCTGTATCGACGCCGCGAACGTCGTGCTGGAGAATTCGAAGTCGAACTGCCCGGTGCTCATGACCGTGCTGGCGGGCAAGCGCATGGTCGATGACGAGATGCGCCGGCGCGTGGCGATGATCGTGCCGCATGCGCACCGCGCCCTGATGATCAACAAGGCGATCGAGTCCAGGAAATCCGAGGCGATGGCGTTGTCGGATATCTTGGACGGGCTGAGCGCCGGAATATTCCTGCTCGACGCCAACTGCAGCATCGTTCACGTCAACGCCGCGGCTCGGGAGATACTCGGCGCGGACGATTTCCTGCGCGCCATCGGCGGACAGCTCGTCGCCCGCGAGGCGCAGGCCAATCAGACATTGCGCGAGGCCTTCGCCGCTGGCGCCGACCGTTCATCCTCCGTCGGGACGATGGCGTTGCCGCTCACGGCACATGACGGCCATCGTTACGTCGCGCATGTGCTGCCGCTGAAATCGCTGATGCGCAACGGCACCGGCACGGCTCCCAAGTCCGTCGCCGCGCTGTTCGTCAGGAGGGCGGAGTTGGACGCCGGATCCTATGGCGAACTTATCGCGCGCACCTTCGAATTGACCCCGGCCGAACTGCGGGTGCTGCTCGGAATCGTCGAGGTCGGGGGCGTGCCGGAGACGGCGGAAAACCTCGGCATCGCCGAGACCACGGTCAAGACCCATCTGCACCGCGTGTTCGCCAAGACCGGCGCCAGCCGTCAGGCGGATCTGGTCAAGCTTGCCGCAGGATTTTCCAACCCGCTGGCGATGGCGGAAAACCGCGCCACGCCCGCGGCACGCGAATACGATTTGCGATCTGCGCATTTGCGTTCGTCTAATCCGGACAGCGCCAGCCCGGCGGATACGGCGTATCAGATCCCCATCGGCCAATAAATTTCCGAATGCCCATCCGCGTCTCCTCCAACCGCTGGATGCGCCGCATGTTGCCCCGACCTTATGGTCCCGCCGTATTTGTTCAGGGATTTGCCGGTGAGTAATGTGGCCTTTCTTTCGTCGTGCAACCTGGCGCAGGCCTGCGCGGATTTCCTGTGGCGGCAGGACGCCACGTTACGCAGCCTCGGCCTCGAGCGATTGTCGATTGAGGCGGGCTGCGCCAGCGTCGCCATGACCGTGCTGCCATCGATGGTCAACGGCATCGGCATCACCCATGGCGGCGCGATCTTCACGCTGGCGGACGCGGTGTTTTCGCTGGCGTCCAACAGCTACAACGAGCGGACGGTGGCTTCCCATTGCAGCATTGCGTTCCTGCACCCGACGAGGCTCGGCGACCGTCTGGTGGCGACCGCCAGCGAAGTCGTGCGTTCGGTGCGATCCGGCATCTACGATGTCCGCGTCACCCTGGAAAGTACCGTTGTGGCGGAGTTCCGCGCGCACTCCCGCGTGATCGGCGGCGCCCTGCTGCCGGCGGCGACGGCCGGGCAGGGGTGACCGGCGCCGAAATCAACAATGAGTGAAGCTTTTTGAGTTCTGACTCTCCTGGGTCGGAAGCCGGGACACTTCGAGTTTCCTCCGAAGTGTCCGACTTGAGCCCAGCGCTTTGCGCGCTGGGCTTTTTTTCGCGAAGCTGCCACAATCGAGCGGCTTTCCGGTTCTTTCGATGTGGCACCGCCGATTGCCATCGGCGCGCACGCGTGGCTTAGTCTCTCGGCCCTTGGCCTGTCCGCCTGCAAACCCACGCGAGAATCATGACCGACGAGCCGCCAGCGAGCACGATCGTGGCGCCATTGCCGGGCGCCCCACGCCGCGGCGCGGTGGCCTTCATCTTCGTCACCATTCTGCTCGACATGTTCGCGCTCGGCCTGATCCTGCCGATCCTGCCCAAGCTCGTGGAAAGTTTCGTCGATAACGATACCGCGAGCGCGGCGCGGATCTTCGGCTTGTTCGGCACGGCATGGGCGCTGATGCAGTTTTTGTTCTCTCCGGTGCTCGGCGGCCTGTCGGACCGGTTCGGCCGGCGGCCGGTGGTGTTGCTGTCGAATTTCGGCCTGGCGCTGGATTATGTGCTGATGGCGCTAGCGCCGTCCCTGACCTGGCTGTTCGTCGGCCGGGTGATTTCGGGCATCACCTCGGCCAGCGTCTCCACCGCGTTTGCCTACATTGCGGACCTGACGCCGCCGGAGCAGCGCGCGGCGACGTTCGGCAAGATTGGCGTGGCCTTCGGCGCCGGATTCATCCTGGGACCGGCGGTCGGCGGGCTGCTCGGTGGCATGGATCCGCGGTTGCCGTTCTGGGTCGCCGCCGGCTTGAGCTTTGCGAACACGCTGTATGGCCTTTTGATCCTGCCGGAGTCGCTGCCGAAGGATCGCCGTTCGCCGTTCCACTGGAAGAGCGCCAATCCGCTCGGAGCGTTGCGCCTGTTGGGCTCCGACCGCGTGCTCGCGGGGCTGTCGGTGGTGAACTTCCTCGCCCAGGTCGCGCATGTCGTGCTGCCTTCGACCTTCGTGCTCTATGCGACCTATCGCTACGGCTGGGACGCGGCGACGGTCGGCCTGACGCTGGCCTTGGTCGGCGTCTGCTCGATGGCGGTGCAGGGTCTCGCGATCGGGCCGATCGTCAGGCACTTCGGCGAACGCCGGGCGCTGTTGCTGGGGCTTGGCTCCGGCGCCGCCGGGTTTTTGATCTACGGTGCGGCGCCGACCGGCCCGCTGTTCTGGATCGGCATTCCCGTGATGTCGCTGTGGGGCGTGGCAGGTGCGGCGACCCAGGCGCTGACGACGCAACTGGTCGCGCCCGACCAGCAGGGCAAGCTGCAGGGCGCGACGTCGAGCGTGCAGAGCGTGTCGCAGATGGTGGGACCGTTCGTTTTCACGCTGACCTTTGCCTATTTCATCGGCGCCCGGGCGCCGGTCAAATTGCCGGGCGCGCCGTTCCTGCTGGCATCGGCGCTGTTGCTGCTGGCACTTCTGCTCGCGGCGCGCACGCTGGCGAAGGCGCGCGGGCGTTGAGGTCCGGTGGGCGCAAATGCCCGATCACGGCGCCAGCAGCTGACGGAAGCTCGTGTCGAGCCGCGCGTCGGCGCTCCTGATATTCCCCCGGGCGGTCTCCATCCAGGCCTTGTCGGCGTCCAGTGTCTTCAGCGCTTCACCGAGCTGGCGTTCGACCTCCGCGGGTTGCGGCCCGCCGATGCCCACGCGCGACTTCACCATGAACTCCGGCGACAGCACCTGCCGGAACTCGGTCTCATCCATCGGCAGCGTCGCGTCGGGAAGCTGGAATGAATGGATGGCATCGGCATACAACTCGACGGCCTTCGCATAGGGGAAGGTCTTCGGCTTGAACCCGTTGGCCCGCGCGAACGTCACGATCGAGGAGGCGAAACCGTGACCGACGCGGAAGGGAATGTGATGTTCCCGCTGCAGGGTTTCGGCCAGTTCCATCGACGTCGTCCAGTCGTCCTCGAGCTCCTCGAGCGAACGCTGCGGATTGACCTTGAGCGCGTCCAGAACGATATCGAAATCCCCGAGCATGTTGACGGCGTGGGCGAACAGGCCGATCTCGGCCCACGACGCCTTGTAGTCGGTCATTCCCGTGGTCACGTTGTGCGCGCGGAACGTAACGGTGTCGGCCAGCCCCACGACATCGGAGGCTTCCTCGCGGGCGCGCATGATGACGCCGGGATTGCGCTTCTGCGGCATCGCGCTGCTGGTATAGGTCGAGGCCTCGTCGAGCAGCATCCAGGGCCGCGTCTGGTGATACTGCGTATGGATGTCGTTCAGCACCGCGCCGAGGCGGATCGCGTTGGACGAGACGATCGCCGCCGCTTCGAGCGAAATGTCGGACGGGCTGATCTGGCCGGCGTCGATCGAATTCTCGATGATGCCATCGAAGCCGAGCAGCTCGGCCATGCGCTTGCGGTTCAGCGGCCAGCTCGAATTGGCGAGAACGGCGGTGCCCATCGCGCAGCGATTGAGCCGCTTGTAGAGTTCGTGAATTCGCTCTGCATCGCGCGCGAACGAGGCTTCATAGCCCAGCAGATAATCCGCATAGCTGGTGGGCTGCGCCTGCACGCCGTTGGTATAGGCGGGCACGATCGTGTTGACGTTCTTTGCCGCAATGGCCAGCACGCGCGCGCGCATCCCGTTCAGGGCGTCGGAGAAATCGAGCAGTTCGTTGCGGAGTTTTGCCATCCGGTAGGTGGCGTACATGTCCTGGCGGCTTCGCCCCGTATGAATGAAGGAAGCGTCGGGACCGATTGAACCCGAGATGATCTTTTCGATCTGCAGCACGTCGCTCGGCCGTTTTCCATCCGGCCTGGCCGCCTGCTCGATGGTGAAATTGACGCCGCTCGCGAGCTTTCGCCCGAGATCGGGTGCCACGATCTTTTCCTCGACCAGCATGACGGCCGAGGCGCGGTTGATCTTGTTGAGCCAATAGAACTGGTCTTCCGCCCGGTCCGTCTTGCTGGTCGCCGACGCGCCGAGCGCCACGGGCGCGGCGCCGACCTTGGCGGCCTGCTGGTTGCATTCGGCCGTGGTCGCGCAGGGCAACTGGCCGGTGTCGGTCGCCCTGGCGATCCCGGGAATGCAGGCCATCGAGAGTATCAGGGCGGTGATTTTCGACTTCATATGGGTTTCCTCATTTCCGGTTCCGGGCGCCATCGAGGTGCGGACCGAAACGGGCGCAGATTGTTCTTTTTGCCTGGGAGGCACTGCTAGCCGGGGCCAATCTGATCGACGGCGGTCCTTTTGACAATCCCGGGCCGCCGGCGATTCGTTACTTCCGCTCGACGGTCGCGTGGAAAAATTCACGTAGCGCTTCGCCGGATCGATCGGCGGCCGACTTGTTGAATTCCACATGACGCCCGCGATACCAGGTCGGAGACTTCAGGACCTGGAGGTCGAACGCGAAATAGGCGTCCGGATAGACGACGAGCCGGACCGGGGCGCCCTGGCCCTTCTGGCGGGAAATTCCCATGTCGTCTTCGCCTGCAGCCAGCTTCCGGCAGGCGTCTGCCGTGGCGCGGTCGTCGCGCTCGCCGATCAGGATCAGGGTGGGAACGGTCATGTTTCCCTTGAAGCTGCCGCAAAGCGGAAAAAATGCCGCCGCCGCACGAAACTTGTGTTCGGACGCCCGCTCGATCTCCCCATCCTCGACTGCGGAGATCGTCTGCATGGCGCCCCATGCAAAGCCCACGACGGCGATGCGTTTTGCATCGACGAATTTTTTCGAAGCAAGGAAATTCAAGCCTCGATACGCGTCGAGAGAGAGGTCCGGGAACTCGCCGATGCCTTGGCCGCAATGGGTGATGCCGCGGGGACCGAAACTGTCGATCGTCAACGCGACGTAGCCCCAAGACAAAATCCTTGCTCCCCAGTCTTCATCGACCAGTTTGGCATACTCGCCGCAGGCGGGGAGCAGCACGACGGCAGGGAAACGGCCGCTGCCCTCGGGCCGCCGCAGGAAACCCCTGAGGTCGAACGGCAACGGGCTGAGCGAAATTTCGATCGGCTCGGCCGGCGGGACCGAGGGTTGCTCGGCCCGGCACGAGAGGCCGGCGCAAAGGAGAGCGACAGAAAGCGCGGTGATTTCGAACAGGCGAAACGATCGGATAGCGGACATGAAACGTCCCCCTCGTCGTTCTCCAAACTGGCTCAGATGGCTCTGGTCGAAGTGGTTGTCCTGGTCGTTACCTTGTCGTCGTCCTGACGATCCGTTCTGATGAGCAAGCCGGCCGGATCTTTGCAAATCCGGCCGGGTGCCCGTTCCAGCTATTTCTTGATCAGCGGACAGTCGCTCTGGCTGAGCGGTTTTGCGGCGTCCTCCGGCGAGATCGTGGCGACCAGCTTGTAATAGTCCCACGGGTATTTCGACTCTTCCGGCTTCTTCACTTCGAACAGGTAGGCCGGGATGAGGCGGCGGCCGTCGGCCCGCAGCGGACCCTTGCCGAACAAGGGATCGTCGGTCGGCAGTTCCTTCATCTTGGCGACGACCTTGGCGCCGTCATGCGGATTGCCGCCGAGCGCTTCCATCGCCTTCAGATAATGCAGCACCATGGCGTAGTTGCCGGCCTGGGTCATCGACGGCATCGAGTTCTTGTTCGCCAATGCGGCGAACCGCTTCGACCAGGCGCGGGTGGCGTCGTTCATGTCCCAGTAGAAGGATTCCGTGAACGTCAGGCCCTGCGCGGTCTTCAGGCCAAGCGAATGCACGTCGTTGATGAAGAGCAGGAGCGCGGCGAGCTTCTGGCCGCCTGCCACGATGCCGAATTCGGCGGCCTGCTTGATCGAGTTGGTGGTGTCGCCGCCGGCATTGGCAAGGCCGACCACCTTTGCCTTCGAGGCCTGCGCCTGCAGCAGGAACGACGAGAAGTCCGATGAATTGATCGGATGCTTGACGCCGCCCAGCACCTTGCCGCCATTGGCGGTGACCACCGCGGTGGTATCGCGCTCCAGCGCCGCGCCGAACGCATAATCCGCGGTCAGGAAGAACCACGTGTCGCCGCCAGCCTTAGTCAGCGCCTTGCCGGTGCCGGTGGCGAGCATGTAGGTATCGTAGGTGAACGAGACCGTGTTCGGCGTGCAGGCCTTGCCGGTGAGGTCGGCGGAGGCGGCGCCGGAGTTGAGCAGCACCGCGTTCTTTTCCTTGACGAGGTTGCTCACGGCGAGCGCGACACCGGAATTCGGCGTATCGGCGATCGCATCGACCTTGTCGTTGTCGATCCATTGCCGGGCGATGTTGACGCCGACATCGGGCTTGTTCTGGTGATCGCCGCTGACCACGTCGATCTTCCAGCCCTTCTTGAGAAGGCCGGAATCCTCAACCGCCATCTTGATCGCGACCACCGAATTGGGCCCGCCGATGTCGGCATACAGGCTCGACATGTCGTTGAGCACGCCGATCTTGACCGTCTTGTCCTGGGCAAAGGCCGGTGCGGCGAACGAAAGCGCGGCACAGGCGAGAAGCGCGGCGGCGTGCCGCGCGAGGGTCGTCTTCATCAAGGAATCCTCCAAATTTGAAATCGGGCTGCTCTCTTGCCGGAGCCTTGTCCCTTCAGGGTGCGATCGAACGGACGATCTGCCTCCCCGATAGACGTTCTCGGGCTCTGCTGCAATGCGTTATCGCAGCGCATCAGACGTAAGTTTGAACGTCTGGATTCGCTTTCCGGTATCAACTTCGGCGGTATACACGTTGCCTTTGGCGTCGACCGCCATGGCGTGGATCCAGTGGAATTGCCCGGCGTTGCGGCCGTTGCGCCCGAAGCTGCCGACCACGGTGCCGTCGTCGCGCTTCAGCACCCGGATCTCGTTGTTCTCGCCGTCGGCGCTCAGGAGCCAGGTCTGCTTCGGATCTGGCCAGATCGCGATGTCCCACACCGCGCCGTTGCCGAGCGTGTTCTTCTCGAAGAACCATTCTTTCACGAAGGTGCCGTCCTTCTTGAACACCTGGATGCGGTTGTTGATGCGGTCGCAGACATAGACCAGCCCGTCATTGGCGATCTTCACGCAATGTACGGGATTGGCGAATTGCTGCGGCACCGGCGCTTTGGGATCGTAGGGCGGCTGCGTGGCGTCGTCGGGCTTGTTGCCGTAGGCGCCCCAGTGCCGCTTGTAGGCGCCGGTCGTGGCGTCGAACACGATGACGCGGTGGTTGCCGTAGCCGTCGGCGACATAGATTTCGTTGGCCTCCTTGTCGATCGCGGTTTCCGCGGGTTTTCCCAGTTGCGTGGTGTCGTTGCTTCCCTTGTTCGGCGCGATCTGGCCGATCTGCGAGACGAACTTGCCGTCGAGGGTGAATTTCAAGATCGCGTTGTCATTGTCGGCATTGCCGCCGATCCAGACGAAGCCGCGCTCGTCGACCTCAATGCCGTGTTCGCGGCCGACCCATTGATAGCCCGCGCCGGGCCCGCCCCAGGAGCGCAGCAGATTGCCGTCGGTGTCGAATTCCAGGACCGGCGGCGCCGAGATGCAGCATTTCGAGCGCGGCGGCGTCAGCGCCGCACCCTTCTCGTCGTCGGTCAGCGAGCGTGGGCGATGGATCACCCAGATATGGCCCTGCCAGTCGACGGTGATGCCGCCGACCTGGCCGAGAATCCAGTTGTTCGGCAGCGGCTTCGGCCAGGATGCGTCGACCGCAAAGGTCGGAATCTCGCCGGCGGAAGCGGCGCGTGTCAGCGCGGCGATCAGGAGGGCGGAGGCGATGAAGAGGGAAGCGGTTCTGTAAAGACGCGCGGCGGTACGTCCCTGATAGCCGCGATGGAGCATCGGCGTCATGGCAGCCTCCCGGGATTATTTTACGCGGGTTTTTCCCGCTTGGGAGGCAAGTGAATAGCGCGGGCGTTCGGGAGTCAATTGCTTGAAAACCGTCATTGCGAGCGAAGCGAAGCAATCCATCTCTCCGAGAAAAGAAGGTGGATTGCTTCGTCGCTTCGCTCCCTTGCGCAAACGCTTCGCGTTTGTCGCAGGCAATGACGGGGAGGGGCGGGAAACAACTAGGCGGGCGCGCGAAAGCTCATGAGTGTGCGGGTCGGGTAATCATAAAGCCTGCCAGTCTCGCCCCACGCCGGCGCGCACATCGGCAGGATGCATTCGGCGACCTGCTCAGGGGTATCCAGCGTCATCGGGTCTTCGCCGGGAAACACCGTGGCGCGCATCCGGGTGCGGACCGGGCCGGGATTGAACAGATTGACGCGAAGCGGCGTCGAGGCCGTCTCGCTGGCCCACACCCGCACCAGTGCCTCCAGCGCGGCTTTGGAGGCTGCATAGGGGCCGAGATAGGCGGGCGCCTTGCTCGCGGCCGCCGAGGTCACGAACACGGCGCGGCCGGCATCGGATCGCCGCAGCAGCGGCTCCATGCAGCGGATCAGCTGGAAGTTCGCCGACACGTTGACAGCCATCACGTCGTTCCACGGTTTCAGTTCGATATGACCGAGCGGCGAGGAGGGGCCGGCAACTCCGGCATTGCCGACGAGAATGTCGATCCTGCCGTGACGCGCGTTGAGCGCCGCGCCGAGCCGGGCGATGCCCTCGAAATCGGTGAGGTTGAGCGGCACCAGCGTGGCGCTGCCGCCGTCGTTGCGGATCTCGTCGTCGAGTTCTTCCAAGCCCGCTTGTGTCCGCGCCACCGCCACCACATGCGCGCCGGCTTTTGCCAATGCGCGGGCGGTGGCGTAGCCGATGCCGCGCGAGGCGCCGGTGACGAGGGCGATGCGGGAGGCGGGGGGTGATGTCATGGCAGTGGTCTTCTCAATGGTCGTCCCCGCGAACGCGGAGACCCATACGCCGTGTCGGTTATGATGGCGAAAGGCGGGAATTGCCTTCGCGTCGCATCCACGAAGGCCGGTGGTTATGGGTCCCCGCGTTCGCGGGGACGACTATTAGCTCGCTTCGGCGAGCAGCGAAAGCTGCCGGGGCTGGGCCTCGACCTGGGTCTGGTCGGTGAGGTGGGTGGGATAGGCGCCGGTGAAGCAATGGTCGGAGAATTTCGGATTGGCGGGGTCGCGGCCGGGCTCGCCCATGGCGCGGTACATGCCGTCGATCGACAGGAACGCCAGCGAATCCGCGCCGATGATGTCGCGCATTTCCTCGAGGCTGTGGGTCGCAGCCAACAGGCCGCCGCGATCGGGCAAATCGATGCCGTAATAATCGGGGTAGAGAATCTGGGGCGAGGCGAGGCGGAAATGCACCTCGGCCGCGCCGGCGTCGCGCATCATGCGCACGATTTTCTTCGAGGTGGTGCCGCGCACCAGCGAATCGTCGATCAGGATGATGCGCTTGCCTTCGATCGCGGCGCGGTTGGCCGAATGCTTCATGCGCACGCCGAGTTCGCGCACGCTCTGGGTCGGCTGAATGAAGGTGCGGCCGACATAATGGTTGCGGATGATCCCGAGCTCGAACGGCACGCCGGAATGCTGGCTGTAGCCGACGGCGGCGGGCACGCCGGAATCCGGCACCGGCACCACGACATCGACGGGAACGTGGCTTTCGCGCGCGAGCTGGGCGCCGAAGGCCTTGCGGACGTCATAGACCGAGCGCCCGCCGACGATGGAATCCGGCCGCGAGAAATAGATGTATTCGAAGATGCAGGGCCGCGGCGGCTTCGGCGGGAACGGCTTGTGGCTCTGGGCGCCGCGCTCGTCGAACACGATGATCTCGCCGGGCTCGACATCCCGGACATATTTCGCGCCGATGATGTCGAGCGCGCAGGTTTCCGACGCCAGAATCGGACAGCCGTCGAGTTCGCCCAGGACCAGCGGGCGGATGCCGAGCGGGTCGCGGGCGCCGATCAGCTTCTTGTTGGTCATCGACACCAGCGAATAGGCGCCCTCGATGGCGCGCAGCGCCTCGATGAAACGGTCGATGAAGCGGTTGCGCTTGGACTGCGCGACCAGATGCAGGATCACCTCGGTGTCGGTGGTGGACTGCATCATGGCGCCGTTACGTACGAGTTCGCGGCGGAGCGTCAGCCCGTTGGTGAGATTGCCGTTATGGCCGACGGCAAAGCCGCCGGCGTTGAGTTCGGCGAACAGCGGTTGCACATTGCGCAGGATGGTCGCGCCGGTGGTCGAGTAGCGCACATGGCCGACGGCGGCGTTGCCGGGGAGGCGATCGATCACCTCGCGGCGGGAGACGGTGTCGCCGACCAGGCCGAGCCGGCGCTCGCGGTGAAATCGGCTTCCGTCAAAGGACACGATGCCTGCGGCTTCCTG
>JBGPSI010000096.1:0-18053 GCA_041490045.1 Bradyrhizobium sp. | reverse complement strand
GGTTATCTCCAGGGTGAGTGGTTTTGAGCAACCTCAGTCTGGCCTCAGACTTGGCCGCTATCCACCCCCATGGAATCTTCGCTTCGCTCGCAATGACAGGGGCTAGACCGCCGTCCGCTCGAACAGCTGCCGGATCAGCGTCGTGATCCGGCCTGCGGGCGAAAGCAGTTCCTGCATGATCGAAAAATGGTTGGCGCCGGGGATTTCTTCGTAGGTCACGGGCAATCCGAACTTCGCGCGGTGGCCCGCGAAATCCGCGGTCTGCTTGCGAAGCAGCGGTAGCTCCGCGCTGCCGACCACCAGCGACAACGGTTTCATGGCCCCGCCTTCCTGCATCATCGGCGAGTTGCGCCGAGACATCGCCTCGTCGAGCCCGAGCTTGACGTTGAGATAGCTGTGGCGGATCGGCTCGAGGTCGTAGATGCCCGATATCGCCATGCCCGCCCGGACCTGCTGGTGCGACAGCGCCATCGACGTCAGGTGCCCGCCAGCGGACCATCCGGACACCACGATCTCTTTTCCGTCGCCGCCGAGCGACGGCAATTGGCGGCCGAGAAAATCGATACCTGCGTGGATTTCGGCGACGATCTGGTCGAGCGTGGCGTCCGGCGCCAGCGTGTAGCCGATCAGCGCGACGTTGATGCCATGCGCCATCGGCCCTTCGGCGAAAATCGTGAAAACTTCCTTTGCGCGCGTCTGCCAATAGCCGCCGTGGATGAAAAGCACCGTCGGCGACTTCTCACCGGCCATGAGAAAGTCGATCCGGTTGCGCTCGCGCGGGCCGTAGCGGAGGTCGATATGGTCGGGATGACGTTGGCGCATGACGGCGGAACGCCGCTCCCAATCGGCCGCCATCTCGGCACTCCCAGGCACCGCGACACCATTGTTGAGGCCGAGGTCGCGTTCCTGCTGGCTCATCAAGCGCCAGTCCGGCGTATCAAGTGGCGTCGTCATGCGGGAGATCTCCGGTTGCAGGCTGTTTCCAGTTTGCCGGAAAATGTTCTACAGGACTAGGCATTCGCAAAGCCGGAACGAGAGGGAGACACAAGTGGCATCTGACCAGGAACTGGTGCGGGCGACCGCGTGTGCCGTCGTCGAAAAACTCAATTCGGGCGAAGTCAGCCCGCTCGATCTGCTCGACGTGCTGGAACGCCGGATCGCCGAAGTTGACGGCAAGGTGAACGCATTGCCGACGCGCTGCTTCGATCGCGCCCGCGGCCACGCCAAAGCCCTGATGAACAAGCCCAAAGGCGAGCGCGGCCTGCTCGCGGGCCTGCCGGTTCCGATCAAGGACCTGACCGATGTCGCGGGCGTGCTCACCACGCAGGGCTCGCCGATCTACCGGGACAATATCCCCGCGCATTCCGATCTGCTGGTCGAGCATCTCGAAGACAATGGCGGGGTGATCTACGCCAAATCCAACACGCCGGAATTCGGCGCCGGCGCCAACACTTTCAATGAGGTGTTCGGCGCGACGCGCAATCCCTGGGACACGTCGCGCTCCGCCGCCGGCTCCTCGGGGGGTGCGGCGGTCGCGCTCGCCACCGGCATGGCGTGGCTCGCGCACGGCTCCGACATGGGCGGCTCCCTGCGCAACCCCGCAAGCTTCTGCGGCATCGTCGGCCTGCGGCCGAGCATCGGCCGGGTCGCGCATACTCCCAAATTCAAGATCGACCGCAATCTCGGTGTGCAGGGCCCGATGGCGCGCAATGTCGAGGATCTGGCGCTGCTGCTCGATGCCATGAGCGGCGAACGTCCGGCCGATCCCCTGTCGTTACCCCTGCTGCCGGCCTCGTTTCTGTCGGCGGCACGTTCCGGCAAACGCCCGAAACGCATCGCCTTCTCGCCCGATCTCGGCATCACGCCGGTGGATCCCGAGGTTGCCGCCATCACCCGCAAGGCGGCTTTGCGCTTTGCGGAATTGGGCGTCATCGTCGAGGAAGCCCATCCGGACCTGCGCGAGGCCCATGAATGCTTCCACGTGCTGCGCGCGTTCGATTTTGCAATCAGCAAGGCGGAGCTGTTGCGGTCCAGGCGCGATATGCTCAAGCCCGAGGTGATCTGGAATATCGAGGAAGGCCTCAAGCTGACGGTCGAGCAGCTCGCCCGCGCCGAAGCGCAGCGCGTCGCGATGACCAATCGCACGCTCGAATTCTTTGGGACCTACGACCTGCTGCTGGCGCCGGCGACCATCGTGGCGCCGTTTCCGATCGAGAACCGTTACGTCGCCGAATGCGCCGGCAGGAAATTCGACAACTATGTCGAATGGCTCGGCATCGTCTACGCCATCACGCTGGTGTGCTGCCCGGCGCTGTCGCTGCCGTGCGGCTTTACGGCGTCGGGCCTGCCGATCGGACTCCAGATGGTGGCCGCACCACGCGGCGAGCCACAGCTTCTCGCCGGCGCAAAGCTATTGGAAGATATCCTGGGCGTGCGCGGCACCACGCCGATCGACCCGCGCCCGCCGAAATAGCATCCGCTGATGCGGTAGCAGTTCCGCATCGTGACGCGGCGCTCACGCGCCCGTCGCCTCCTTGATCGCAACCGACAGCGCCAGTTTGGTCTCCGCCACGATATCCTCGACCAGTTCCTCCCGGGTCATGTTGGCGACCTGTCCGGTCAACAATCCCTGCTCCGCCAGCATCACCACCCCATGCAGCGCGGCCCAGATCTTCAGGGCGTGCCGCTCGCGCAGCAACCCGACCGCGGGCGCCTCCAGGGCCTCGAGCACCAGACCGAAGGTCTCCATCGCCGCGTTGTGGAGCTCGCTGCCTTTCGCCGCGCAGGCCATGGTCCGTGACGCGAACATCAGGCGGTAGATCCCGTTGCGGCGAAGGCCGAAGGCCAGCGTCGCCTGCGCGAAGCGGGACAGCTTTGAGCGCTTGGACGGCTTTGTGATGGACTCGCGCAGCGTTGCACTGAACTGCCGGAACGCCTCGGCGGTCACGGCTGCCAGCAGCGCCTCACGATCGGCAAAGTGCCGGTACGGTGCCGGCTGCGAAACACCAAGTTTCTTCGCCAAAGCCTTGATGCTGATGGCTTCCGGGCCGCCCTGCTCCGCTTCCTGGAGCGCAGCCTGAACCAGGGCATCCCTGAGATCCCCGTGGTGATAGGCGTTGAGCGACTTGCGGGCGAGCTGGGTCATCTGAAGTAACAATCCATCACTTTCCGCTTGACGCGCAAGCGCGGCGCTAATGTAATATGCTATAACTTAAGGGCGCAGCCAAGACGCCCGCCCCGTCTCGGTCAAAGACGGGAACACATGCCGCGCCGAAAGAAGCGCGCGCAAGCGATGGGAACGATTGCCATGCCGGGAAAGCTGAAAATCCACGTCGACCAGGACAAGTGCCAGGGGCACGCCCGCTGCAAATCGCTGGCGCCCGAGCTGTTCAACCTCGACGAATTCGGCAATGCCCACGAAGTGGGCGACGGCAGCGTGCCCGCGGGGCTCGAGGACAAGGCCTGGCTCGCCAAGGCCAATTGCCCGGAAATAGCGATCGAAGTCACCGAAGAGTGAGTGCTCTCAAGTCAGTGCCGCCGATTTGAAAATCCGCTGACCGATTCCCAGCGCAAGCATAGATCAAGCGAACGAACCAGAGGATTTGCCGCGATGTCCGATGCCAGCAGCATGATGCCCGAACATCCCCCCGTCACCGACTGGGTCCACGATTTCGACCATACCGATCCGCGCTGGACCGAAAATCCATTCCCGATCTGGGACGAATTGCGCTCCGCATCGCCCGTGGTTCACACCGATCGTTTCCTCGGCTGCTATCTGCCGACCACCTATGAGGCAGTCAGGGAGATCGCCCACGACACCGAACACTTCTCCTCGCGCCGCGTCATCGTGCGCGACGTGCGGCCGGAGACCACGGGCGTTGCGCCGCCGATCACCTCCGACCCACCGGAACACAAGCCGGCAAAGCAGCTGTTGCTGCCGCCGTTCACGCCGGACGCCATGAAGAAACTGGAGCCGCGGGTCCGCGCCATCTGCAACGAGCTGATCGACGAATTCATCGCCGACGGCAAATGCGACGCCGCCGCGCGCTACACCAAGCACGTTCCGGTTCGCGCCATCGCCCACATGCTCGGTATTCCCGAAAAGGACTCCGACCTCTTCATCAAGTGGATCCACGAAATCCTCGAACTCGGCATCAAGGACGATGACACCCTGATGCGCGCGGTCCACGAGATGACCGGCTATTTCGCCGGGCATATCGAGTATCGCAAGACGCACGAGACCGACGATCTGATCTCGACGCTGATGAACGCCAAGGACAAGAGCGGCCAGCCGCTGTCCGACATCCATGTGTTGGGCTCGCTGCGGCTGCTCCTGATCGCCGGCATCGACACCACCTGGAGCGCAATCGGCGCCTCGCTGTGGCATCTGGCGAAGACGCCCGCCGATCGCGAGCGGCTGGTCGCCGAGCCCGGACTGATGCCGACCGCGGTGGAGGAATTGCTGCGCGCCTATTCGCCTGTCACGATGGCGCGCGAGGTAATGAAGGAGACGACCGTCAGCGGCTGCCCGGTCAGGCCCGGCAACATGGTGCTGCTGTCGTTCCCCGCCGCCAATCGCGATCCCGCCGTCTTCCCGGACGCCGACAAGGTCGTGATCGACCGCAAGGAGAACCGCCATGCCGCTTTTGGGCTGGGCATTCACCGCTGCGTCGGTTCCAACCTGGCGCGCATGGAAATGACGGTCGCGCTCGAGGAGTGGCTGAAGCGGATTCCGGACTTTCGGCTCGACCCGGCCGGTCAGGTCAAATGGTCGGAAGGCACCGTTCGCGGACCGCGCCAGCTTCCCGTGCTTTTTGGAAAAGCGGGCTGAGGCCTTCGCCTCCCGCCGGCTAGCCGTTCATGCTACCGTCCGGGACGCTGGCGATGCCGGCGTCAACGCGATGGCGCGAGAACATGGCTGAAGAGAATAACCCGCCCCCGGACAGCAAGCTGACGCGCAGCAAGCAGCGCTGGGCGCACGAAGGAAAATTCCTCACCGGAAAGATCTCGCGTCCCGAAGAGCAGCGCCTGCCGCCGGGCCAGCACCTCACGCGAGACTGGCCCGTTCTCGACCTTGGGCTGACGCCGCAGATATCGCGCGAGCGCTGGCGGCTGGATGTTTATGGCGCGGTCGAGCATCCCATCTTCTGGGATTTTGCCCAATTCACCGCGCAGCAACAGGCAAAATTCGTCTCCGACATCCATTGCGTCACGACATGGTCGCGCTACGACAACCAATGGGAGGGGCTGGCGACCCGCGACCTCCTGGCGGCCTGTCAGCCGCGCGAGGAGGCACGCTACGTCGTGCTGCATTCGCACGACGGCTACACCACCAACATCGCGCTGGAAGATTTCGCCGCCGATGACGCCCTGCTCGCGCATAGCTGGTCGGGTGTGCCGCTGCACCAGGAGCACGGCGGCCCGGTGCGGCTGGTGGTGCCGCATCTCTATTTCTGGAAAAGCGCCAAATGGCTGCAGAGCATCGAATTCCTCGAAGATGATGTGCCGGGCTATTGGGAAGTCCGCGGCTACCACAACCGCGGCGACCCCTGGAAAGAAGAGCGCTATTCCGGCGACTGACGCGTCACCTCTCCCATCGGGAGAGGTGAAGAAAGAGCCCCCTCACGGAGACCGAACATGCCGACTGAACGCTTCCAATTCACCGGTGAAGGCGGCCATCAGCTCGCGGCATCGCTCGACCTGCCCGAGGCCGAGCCGGTCGCCTATGCGCTGTTCGCGCATTGCTTCACCTGCGGCAAGGACGTGCTGGCGGCCAAACGCATCGCGGTGGCGCTTGCCGCAAAAGGCATCGCGGTACTGCGGTTCGACTTCACTGGATTGGGCTCCAGCGAGGGCGATTTCGCCAATTCCACCTTCTCCTCCAACGTCGCCGATCTCGTGCGCGCCGCCGATCATTTGCGCGAGACCAAAAAAGCCCCCGCGATCCTGATTGGCCACAGCCTCGGCGGCGCCGCCATTCTCGCCGCCGCCGGACTAATTCCGGAAGCCAGGGCCGTCGCCACCATCGCCGCACCGTCCGATCCCGCCCATGTCACCGGCCTGTTCAGGGATCGCATCGAGGACATCCGCAAGCATGGCAAGGTCGAGGTCTCGCTCGCCGGCCGGCCCTTCCACATCACGCGAGATTTCCTCGACGACATCGCCGAACACGGCCTGATGGAGCATGTGACCAACCTGCACAAGGCACTCTTGATCATGCATTCGCCGACCGACGACACCGTCGGCATCGACAATGCCACACGTATCTTCGTCGCCGCCAAACATCCCAAGAGCTTTGTCTCGCTCGCGGGCGCGAGCCACCTTCTCGATGACAAGCGCGACGCAGGCTATGTCGCCGATGTCATCGCCGCCTGGGCGACGCGCTATCTCGAGCCGGCGATGTCCGAGCCGGCCGCCGATCGCGGCGACGCGCCGCGCGTGGTCGTGGTGCGCGAAACCCGCAACAGCAAATTCCAGCAGACCGTTTCGATCGGGCCGCACCGGATGCTGGCCGACGAGCCGGTCGCCGCCGGCGGCGAGGACAGCGGCCCCGGGCCGTATGATTATGTGCTGGCCGGGCTCGGCGCCTGCACCTCCATGACCATGCGCCTCTATGCCGACCGCAAATCTCTGCCGCTGGAGCGGACCACGGTGACGCTGAAGCACAGCAAGATCTACGCGCAGGATTGCGCCGATTGCGAAACCAAGCAGGGGATGCTCGACCAGGTCGAACGCGTCATCGCCATGGAGGGCAATCTCGACGCCGAACAGCGCAAGCGACTGCTGGAAATCGCCGATAAGTGCCCGGTGCACCGCACCCTCACGTCCGAGATCCACATCGTGACCCGCGCGGCGGATTGACGAAGTATCGAGCGGGCGTATCATCCGCTCCAAAGCGTTTTCGAGCGAAGTGGCGCCGGTTCGCGTGAAGAAAACCTATCAAACAACTACTCGGAAACAGCCATGCCCGTCGTTGCGCGCGTCGATCCCAAGACCATCTTTACGCTGCAAGAATGGAGCCGGCTGACCTCGCGCAGCTCGCTGCGCGGCATGTGGCTGGTGGTTCACGCCTGGGGCACGATCCTTGCCGCCATCGCACTGGTCACGTTGTGGCCAAATCCGGTGACCTGGCTGATCGCGGTAATGGTGGTTGGCGCGCGCCAGCTCGGGCTTGCCATCCTGATGCACGAAGCCGCGCATGGCGGCATTCACGCCAACAGGGCGATCAATGAATGGGTCGGGCAATGGCTGTGCGCGGTGCCGGTCGGCGCTGATCTGGCGAGCTACCGCTCCTATCACCTGCAGCATCACAAATTCACCCAGCAGCCGGAGGATCCCGATCTGTCGCTGTCGGTGCCGTTTCCGATCACCAAGGAGAGCTACACCCGCAAGGCGATCCGCGATCTCACCGGACAGACTTTTGTCAGGCAGCGGCTGCCGCTGTTCCTGTCGCTGTTCAAACGCAGCAACGCCGAAGACAGGCTGTCGCATGACAGCTTCGTTTCCAGCGGCGCCGACAAGATGGCGCGCTTCCTTGGCGTGAATGCGTTGATGTTTGTTCTGTTCTGGCTGGCCGGCGCAGGCGTCTGGTTCTGGGCGGTATGGGTGCTGGCGATGGCGACCTGGCTGCCTTTGGTGACGCGCATTCGCAACATCGCCGAACACGCCTGCACCTCGACCGGCGAAGATCCGTTCAGCCACGCGCGCACCACGCTCGCCAATCCGATCGAGCGGCTATTGATCGCGCCCTATTGGGTGAACTATCATGCCGAGCATCATCTGTTCATGTATTTGCCGTGCTACCGGCTGCCGGAAGCGCATCGGCTTCTTCTGAAGAAGGGGCTGATCAAGCGGATGGAAGTGCGTCCGGGCTATCTCGAGGTCATGCGGCTCGCCACTTCGCGTCAGCGCGCCTGACCGTCCTGCACGGAAACCCGGGCGTCCTGTGCCGGCACCAGCGGCTGCACGCGAAGCACGCCGCGCAATCCGGCGGCCGTGCCGAGCAGGATGCCGCCGACCGCGACGAACGACGCCAGCGCCAGCGTCGACAGGCCCGTCAGGCCCTGCCCGATCGAGCAGCCATAGGCCATCGCGCCGCCCGCTCCCATCAGCGCCGCGCCGCCGATCGAGCGCAGCATGTGGCGCGGCGAGGTAAAGCCTTCCCAATGGAAGCGGCGGGTGACGAGCGCCGTCACCAGGCTTCCGGCGAAGACGCCTGCCACCATGGCGATGCCGAAATTCAGGGTGAGCCCGGTCGACAGCATGGCGTATTGCACGGTGTCGGCGATCGGTGCGATGAAGGTGAGCGAGGTGACCGCGGCGGGATTGAAATCGTCGGCGCCGAGATAGCCGGTCGCAAACCAGCCGCCGGCGACCAGCAGGCCCACGGCGACGCCGGCGGCGATCTGGCCCCAGGCGCGCTTGAACGGGATATGGGCGAACGCGAAGATGATCAGCGCGCCCGCAATCACAGACGCCGCGATCATGCGCGCAAAGGTCTCGCTGAGGCCCAAGGTCGACAACAGCGCCGGCAGCGACACCGATTTCGGCGCGGCCTGGGTTGCTTGCAGCACCGCGATCCGGCCAGGGGCGATCAGTCCCTTCAGGGTCATCTGCGCGGCGATGCCGAGCACGATCACCACGACGAAGGAGCGAAGATTGCCGCGGCCGAGCAGCACCAGTGCGCGCGAGCCGCAGCCATTCGACAGCACCATGCCGTAGCCGAACAGCAATCCTCCCGCGAACATCAGCGGTGCCGAGAACGAAGGTTGCAGATAGATCGATTTGCCGATGTCGACGACATTGCCGGCCGCCAGAAGCTGGGTCGCGGCGATCGCAACGCCGAGCGCCAGCGCGTAGGTCCGGATCAGCCGGCTGTCGCCGTCGGCCCACCAGCCGCGCAGGCCGGAGAGCAGACAGAACCCGCTCAGCAGGGCGATCGCGCCGTAGGCAAGACCGATCAGGAGCCCGCTCACTACGACAATATTGCCACCGTCCTGCACTGGCTTTTCCTCGAAATAAGCGCGGCTGCGACGTCCGCCATGGCCGAAAGAGAATGCAATTTACGTGCTGCTATAATAGCTTACATGGAGAGCCGTCCACTTCCGTCAAGAAATAAGAACGAAGCTGCCGCGCGGCGGCTCCTTGAGGGAATGAAACCGTTGCCTTCAACCCAAATACGAATGATTTCGTTCCCGCCGATGGGGCCGCGCCCGCCGGGATCGTTGACAGCATGACGCCTTGCCATCATGACTAATCGACTGAACCAACAGCTAAAGAGGCTTGTACCAACAAGCCCGGCACGGCCCCAGGGGAGAAGCGGATTGCATCCGAACCTGATTAAAAAGCAGTCATTGATGTCGGCGGAGGCGCCGCGGTGAACGTCAAGGCCACGCTCTCGCCCGACGACCTCGCGCGCGCCTGCGCCGACGCCATGTGGAACGAAGACGATGCCAGCAAGGGCCTCGGCATGGAGATCCTCGAGATCAGGGCCGGCGAAGCGACGCTCGCGATGACGGTCCAGCCGAACATGGTCAACGGCCACGGCATCGCCCATGGCGGCTTCATCTTCACGCTGGCGGATTCCGCCTTCGCCTTTGCCTGCAACTCCCACAACGAGCGCGCGGTCGCCGCCCAGGGCAATATCTCCTTCATCCGGCCGGGCAAGCTCGGCGACCGGCTGGTCGCAACCGCACGGGAGATCTCGCGGACCGGCCGCTCCGGAATCTACGACGTGCGTGTCACCGTCGATGGAGCTGTTATCGCCGAGCTGCGCGGCCATTCGCGCACCATCGGCGGCGCATGGGTGCCGGCGACGCAACCCGGCGCCAAATAAGAAACAGAAAACAATACTTGAGGAAACGTGCGATGGCTTCGAGCAACCTTGAATCGAAGAAAAGCGGCTACAGCCCCGAACTGGATGACGCCGAGCGCGCATCGCGCGACGAGATCACCGCGCTGCAGACCAGGCGCCTCGCCGCGACGCTGGCCCGCGTCTACGACAATGTCGCGCACTACAAGAAAGCCTTCGACAAGGCCGGCGTCCACCCGAAGGATTTCCGGCAGCTGTCGGACCTGAGGAACTTTCCGTTCACGGTGAAGACCGATCTGCGCGATAACTACCCGTTCAACATGTTCGCGGTGCCCCGGGAACAACTGGTCCGCATTCACGCCTCTTCCGGCACCACCGGCAAGCCGATCGTGGTCGGCTATACCAGCAACGATATCGAGACATGGTCGGAGCTGATGGCGCGATCGATCCGTGCGGCCGGCGGCCGCAGCGGCATGATCATCCACAACGCCTATGGCTATGGCCTGTTCACCGGCGGCCTAGGCGTGCATTACGGCGCGGAAAAGCTCGGCTGCACGGTGGTGCCGATCTCCGGCGGCATGACCGAGCGGCAGGTGCAGCTGATCAACGATTTCAGGCCCGACATCATCACGGTGACGCCGAGCTACATGCTGGCGATCCTGGACGAGTTCAAGCGCCAGGGTCTCGACCCCCGCAAATCGTCGCTGAAGATCGGCATCTTCGGCGCCGAGCCATGGACCAATGCGATGCGCGCCGAGATCGAACAATCCTTCGACATGGACGCCACCGACATCTACGGCCTGTCGGAAGTGATGGGCCCCGGCGTCGCGCAGGAATGCATCGAAACCAAGGACGGCCTGCATATCTGGGAGGATCATTTCTATCCCGAGGTGATCGATCCCGAGACCGGCGCGGTGCTGCCCGACGGCGAGAAGGGCGAGCTCGTCTTCACCTCGCTGACCAAGGAAGCCTTCCCGGTCATCCGCTATCGCACCCGCGACCTGACACGGCTGTTGCCGGGCACGGCGCGGCCGGGCATGCGGCGGATGGAGAAGGTCACCGGACGTTCCGACGACATGATCATCCTGCGCGGTGTCAACGTGTTCCCGACCCAGATCGAGGAAGTGCTGCTCGCCACCGACTGGTGCGGCGGCCACTTCATTATCGAATTGACCCGCGAGGGACGGATGGACGTGATGACCGTGCTGGCGGAAGCGCGCCCCGAAAGCTGGGACGGCAACGGGCTGGTCGAGCAAACCGCGCTGGTCACCCACCACATCAAGAACACCACCGGTATCCACGCCAACATCAGAGCCGTGCCCCCGGATTCGCTGGAGCGCTCGCTCGGCAAGGCCAGGCGCGTATTCGACAAGCGGTAGCCCGGCATCTCTGGCGCCGCGGCGCGATATCCTGCTATCGTCGATCGCCGCCTGCCGATGCGGTGCGTCCTTCCTTCTGGAAATGCGAGTCCCGCCATGGCCGATACCCCCTCGCCCACCGCTGCCGAGTTGGTCGCGTCGATCCGCGACAAGAAGCTATCAGCCGTCGACGCCGTGCGCGCCGCGCTGGAGCGCGCCGAGCAGCTCAAAGATCTCAACGCGTTCATCGTGCTGAACAGGGAGGGCGCGCTGGCGGCGGCAGCCCTGGTCGATGCCGGCAAGTCAACCGGTGCGCTTGCCGGGCTCCCCATCGTCGTGAAGGACAATATCAATACCGCCGATCTGCCGACCTCGGGCGGCACACCGGCGCTGCAGAATGCCCGTCCCAACCGCAACGCTCCCTCGCTGCAGAAACTGCTGGACGCCGGCGCCATCGTCATCGGCAAGGCCAACATGCATGAACTTGCGTTCGGAATCACCAGCACCAATTTGTCGTCATTCGCCGGCCCCGTAAAAAATCCCTATGACAAGAACCGAATTCCCGGCGGCTCGTCGGGCGGAACCGCGGCGGCAATAGCGGCAGGGATCGCGACATGCGGCCTTGGCTCCGATACCGGCGGCTCGACCCGCGTGCCCGCGGCGCTGACCGGCACCGTCGGCTTGAGGCCGTCGGTTGGCAATGGCGGCGCGGAGCGGCGCTATGACGATGCCAATCTGGTAGTGCCGATCAGCCATACCCGCGACACCGTGGGGCCGATGGGCCGCACGGTCGCCGACGTGGCGCTGCTGGATTCGGTCATCACCCAAAGCGCGGTCGTCTCGGCTGAACCGCTACGCGGCAAGCGCTTCGGCGTCCCCGCCTCGTTCTGGAGCGGGCTGGATCGCGGGCTGGAAGCGGTCGCGAGCGCCGCACGGGCAAAACTCGCGGACGCCGGCGTGGTGCTGGTCGATGTCGACATGCCCGGATTGTTCGAGCAGAACGGCAAGGTGTCGTTTCCGGTCGCGCTGCACGAGCCGGTTGCCGATATCCCCGCCTATCTGAAGGCATCCGGTCTCGAAGGCATTACGCTCGCCGACATCGCAGCAAAAATCGCCTGCCCCGACGTGCAGGGCGCGTTCGGCGCCATCACCGCGGATGTGTTCGGCGCCGCCTATCCGGATGTCATGAACGTGCAGCGGCCGGCGCTGCAGAAGATATACGAGGCGTATTTCCGCGACAATATGCTCGACGCCATCCTGTTCCCGACCACGATTGCGCCGGCACCCGTGATCGACATGGAAAAGGGATCGAGCGAGATGTCGGTCAATGGCGGCGCGCCGGTGCCGACCTTCGACACCATGATCCGCAACACCGATCCCGGCAGCAACGCCGGCCTCCCCGGCCTGTCGCTGTTCGCCGGCATGACCGCGGGCGGCCTGCCGGTCGGACTCGAGATCGACGGTCCCGTCGGCAGCGACACCAAACTGCTCGGGCTCGGGCTTTCGATCGAGGCCATTTTGGGAACGGCGCCGCCGCCGAAGATTTAATCCGTCATTCCGGGGCAGCCCGTCAGGGCTGCCCCGGAATCTCGCGCCGATAGCTTCTGGATTCCGGGTTCGCGCTCCGCGCGCCCCGGAATGACGATCAGACGTGGTCGTAATCCACCACGACCCGTTCCGTCGTCGGCCGCGCCTGGCAGGTGAGAATAAAACCCTTCTCAAGCTCCCACGGCTCCAGCGAATAGTTCACTTCCATCTCGGCCTTGCCCTCGACCAGCTTGGCGCGGCAGGTCGAGCACATGCCGCCCTTGCAGGCGAACGGCAGGTCGACGCCGGCGCGCAGCGCGGCATCGAGAATGGCCTCGCCTTCGGCGACGGGAACCTCGCGACGCTTGCCGTCGATGATCAGCGCGGCCATCGCCTTCGGCGGCGCGTTGACGGGGACTGCGGCTTTCGGGCGCGGCTTGCCGCCGAGGCCGGAGACAAAACGCTCGACATGGATGCGGTCGGCGGCGATGCCGATCTCCCTGCAGGTCGCCTCGATATCCTCGCTCATGCCGGTAGGGCCACAGATGAAGACATGATCGACGCTGGCAGCCGGCACCAGCGAGCGCAGCAGCACCCTCACCTTCTCGCCGTCGAGCCGGCCGTGCAGGATCGGAATGTCCTGCTCCTCGCCCGAGATCACATGGAACAGCGAGAGCCGCTGGATGAAGCGATCCTTGAGTTCTTCCAGCGCTTCGCGAAACAGCATGCCACCGGTCGAACGGTTGCCGTAGAACAGGAAGAAGCGGCTGTTCGGCTCGCGCGCCAGCACCCCCTTCACGATCGACAGGATCGGCGTGATGCCGGAGCCGGCGGCGAAGCCGACATAGACCCGCGCCTCGCCCGGCGCCGGCGCGACGCCGAAGCGCCCCGTGGGCGTCATGACGTCGAGTTCATCGCCGGCTTTCAGCTCGTCGGCGGCCCAACTCGAGAACGCACCGCCATCGACCCTTTTCACGGCGATGCGCAGCTCGCCATCATCGGGACCTGAGCAGATCGAATAGGAGCGGCGCACTTCCTCGCCGTCCATGGTGGTGCGCAAGGTCAGATATTGCCCGGGCGCAAAACGGTAATCCTCTGTGAGCTCCTTCGGGATCGCGAAGGTCAGCGACACCGCGTCGGCGGATTCGCGGCGCAGATCATTCACGGCGAGACGATGGAACCGGGGCGCGGATGCGGACATGGTCAGTGACATTTGAAGTAATCGAAGGGTTCGCGGCAGCTCTTGCAGCGCCACAGCGCCTTGCAGGAGGTCGAACCGAATTCGGCAAGGACTTCAGTGTCGATGGAGCCGCATTGGGGGCATGCCACCTGCTCGATGCCGAACAGCGCGCGGCGCGAGCCCGTGGCCTGCGGCGGCGCGATGCCGTATTCGGCGAGCTTGCGGCGGCCGTCCTCGCTCATCCAGTCGGTGGTCCAGGCCGGCGACAGCACGGTACGCACCCTCGAATTGCGAAAGCCCTCGCGCTCCAGCGCCACCTCGATCTCGAGGGTGATCATGTTCATCGCGGGACAACCGGAATAGGTCGGCGTGATCGCGACCTCGACCTGACCGTCGTGCACCGCGACGTCGCGGAGCACGCCGAGATCGGCGATGCTGAGCACCGGAATTTCGGGATCGACCACCGTTGCCGCCACATCCCAGGCGCGCTGCCGCAATTCGGCATCGTTGAAGACGGCGATCACCATGTCGCCCCCGGAAAGGTCCGCTGCATCGACTGCAACTCGCTGAGCAAATGGCCGAGATGCTCGCTGTGCCGGCCGCTGCGGCCGCCCTGCTGCATCCAGTCGCCCCTCGGCAGCGCCAGCGTCGCTTCGTTCACGATATCGGAAACGGTCTTGAGCCATTGCGGACGCAGGCTCGCGGGATCGACGGCGATGCCGGCATCGATCAGAGCGCGCTCGCTGGAATCAACCTCGAACATCTCGCCGGTAAAGGCCCAGAGATCATCGATCGCGGTTTGCGCCCGGGCGTGGCTTTCCGCGGTGCCGTCGCCGAGCCGTATGATCCATTCCGACGCGTGCCGCAAATGATAGGCGCTTTCCTTCTCGGATTTCGCTGCGACCGCCGCCAAGGTCGCATCGCCCGATTTCATCATCGCGCGCCAATAGAGGTCGGCGAAGGCCGAGTAAAAGAGCTGCCGCGCCATGGTGCGCGCGAAATCGCCGTTCGGCTGTTCCAGCAGCAACAGGTTGCGGTACTGCCGGACATCCCGCAAATAGGCGAGCTTGTCCTCGTCGTTGCCCTTGCCTTCGACCCTGCCGGCGTAGCTGTAGAGTTCGCGGGCCTGGCCGAGCAGGTCGAGCGCGATGTTGGAAAGCGCCATGTCCTCTTCCAGGATCGGCGCGTGGCCGCACCATTCCGACAGCCGGTGCCCGAGAATGAGGGCGTCGTCGGCGCGGCGCAGCGTGTACAGCACCAGCGGCGTTTCGGAGACGGAGATCGAGGCTACGGCCATGTTCACCACTTGCTTGCGCTGAAACTATCGTCGTCATTGCGAGGAGCGTAGCGACGAAGCAATCCAAACTTTCTTTGCGGCTCTGTAGATTGCTTCGCTGCGCTTGCAATGACGCGGCAATATCACATATGCCCGACTTCCTCGGGCACGTCGTAAAATGTCGGATGCCGGTAGATCTTGGATTCCGCCGGCTCGAACATCATGCCCTTCTCGGCAGGGTCGGAGGCGGTGATCGCGCTCGACGGCACCACCCAGATCGACAGGCCCTCGCCGCGGCGGGTGTAGATGTCCCGCGCGGCCTGCAGCGCCAGCGTGGCGTCGGCAGCGTGCAGCGAGCCGACATGCTTGTGCGCCAGACCATTGCGGCTGCGAATGAAGACTTCCCATAGCGGCGTGTTCGGCGTGGCCATCATGATCTCCCTCAAGCCTATTCGGCAGCCTGTGCGACTTGTCGCTGCCTGCGCTTCTCCGCGTAAGCCTGGGCTGCCTCGCGCACCCATGCGCCCTCGTCATGCGCCTTGCGCCGCGCCGCCATCCGGTCGCGGTTGCAGGGGCCGTTGCCGGCCAGCACCTGCTTGAATTCGGTCCAGTCGATCGCGCTGTATTCCCAATGACCGGTGGCCGCGTTCTGCTTCATGCCGGGATCCGGAATCGAAAGCCCGAGATACTGCGCCTGCGGCACCGTCGCATCGACGAACTTCTGGCGCAGCTCGTCGTTGGAGAAGCGTTTTATCTTCCATTTCGTCGAGGTGTCGCTGTGCTGGCTGACCTGGTCGGGCGGCCCGAACATCATCAGCACCGGCCACCACCAGCGATTCAGCGCCTCCTGCGCCATCGCCTTCTGCTCGTCGGAGCCGCGCGACAGCGTCACCATGATCTCGTAGCCCTGCCGCTGGTGAAAGGATTCCTCCTTGCACACCCGGATCATCGCGCGCGCATAGGGGCCGTAGGAGCAGCGGCAGAGCGGAATCTGATTCATGATCGCGGCGCCATCGACCAGCCAGCCGATCACGCCGATGTCTGCCCAAGTCAGCGTCGGATAGTTGAAGATCGAGGAATACTTTGCTTTCCCCGCGAGCATCTGGTCGACCAGCTCTTCCCGCGAGGTGCCAAGAGTTTCCGCGGCGGCGTAGAGATAGAGGCCGTGGCCACACTCGTCCTGCACCTTTGCCAGCAGCGCGGCCTTTCGGCGCAGCGACGGCGCACGGGTGATCCAGTTGCCTTCCGGCAGCATGCCGACGATTTCGGAATGCGCGTGCTGTGAGATCTGCCGAGTCAGCGTCTTGCGATAGGCCGCGGGCATCCAGTCGTTCGGCTCGATGCGCTCCTCGGCGTCGATGCGCGCCTGGAACTGCGCGGCCCGCCCGGCGTCCTCGATATTGCGCTCTTCGGCTTCCGACGTATTGAGCGCCTGGGTGTACATGCGCCGACCTCCGGGATTTGTTGGGATTAAATATATAACATAAAACTCAACCTGCAATATATTTCTGTAACATATCAATCGCCAAAGCGGCGCGCCAGTTCGGCGCCGGCCGCGGGCAACGGGCCGTTTTCGTTCAACCCATTGCGATCCAGCCATTTTTCGGAACTCGGCAACAGGCCGCGATAGATCTCGCCGCAGAGCTTTCGGGCGGCCCGGCCCGGCCAATCCTTCGGCAGCAGAGCGGTCGGCAGCAGCGGATCGCGCAGCACCACACGCCGGTAATGATGGATCAAGAGGATCCGCGCCGTGAAGGCGTCGGCTTCCGACAGCCTTTCGCGCCGGCCGATCCAGCCGCGCAAGGGCTCGAAGGTCTTCATGAATTTCAGGTAGGCGTCGGCGATGCGATCGAGCGGCCAGCTCGCACTGAGCAGGCGCCGGCCGCTGTCATCCTCGGCGGAGACTTCGAGCCGGATCGCGGTTGCGGCTTCCTCGGGGATCGGCACGCCCGAAGGCGCGACCCACACCCCCGGCAGCGGCGAGCCAAAACCGGCATTCTTCAATGCCTCGCGCGCGGCGTCGCGATCCTCGCCGTTGCCGATCAACAACAGCTCGAACCGTCCGGTCCAATCGGAGGGCTGCGGATCATAGATGTGTTTGGTTGCGGCATCAAAGGTTTGCCGCCCCTTCTTCACCAACCGGTAAAAGCTGTTGCGGCCGACCTTCTCGCGTTCGAGCCAGCCGTCGGCGGCGAGCCGCGACATCGCCGTGCGCACCACGCCGCTGTCGATGTCGAGCGTCTTGAAGAATTCCAAGAGCGTGCCGAGCCAGACCGAACCGCCGCGCGGCACGATGGCGTCGCCGAACACGGTGATGACGATGGAGCCGGTGCGCGAGGGCTCGCGCTTGAGCTGGTCGATGATACGGGCAAGCGGATGCGGCATGATCAACGCATAGCGCGTTTTGTGGATTTACGAAACGCCGCGGCCTCATGGTTCTCCCGGCGATGCGAAGCATCGTCCGGAGACGGCGCAAGAGCGCCTCCTCACCATGAGGATTGGAGACCTGACGCAGGTCCCGGACCTCATCCTGAGGAGCATCGTGAAGCGATGCGTCTCAAAGGATGACGCCGCCGGACGCCCTGACGACGCGCCGCGCTTACCGCGAGGGATCCGGATAGACGATGCTGCGCCAGCCGCTGCGGTCGAACGGCGTCCAGTTGCCCTCCGGCTGCGCCAGACGATCGGCCACCGCGTAGACCACGGCGGGATGGTGGCCCATGCCGCAATGGCTGCTCTCGACCTCGATATTCTCAGATCGCGCGGATGGCTTTTCCATGCAGCCCTGCCAGGCGCAGATGCCGTCGGTGCGGCTGAAGATCGCCGTGGTCGGCACCGGCGGTGTCTCCGAGAGCGCCCCGCCGAACCGGCGATCCTCTTCGTCGGCGCGGCGGCCGCTCG
>JBGPSI010000095.1:0-18056 GCA_041490045.1 Bradyrhizobium sp. | reverse complement strand
GACCAAACGGGTTTCTGCCCGGAACGAGCCAGCCTTCCACCGCATCCGTCAGATGGAGGTATCCGCCGCTGCCGTTCGACAGCAGGCGGTAGCCGTCCGCCTCGCCGGGCGACGGCCGGGGACCGTCGGAACGCGTAAAGCCGAGGCGATGATAGAACTGTTCCGACACGTCGAGATCGTTGCAGGGCAGGATGGCCGTCAGAATGCCCGATGGCGCAAAGCTCGTCATTTGACTGCTCCCGGGCTTCAGCGGGGAGCTCGCAGATGTCGCAGCAGATGGCGGCGGAATCTCGGCGTGATTTTCCAGTCGTGACCGCGCGCTTCCGGTTGGAAGCGCGCGGGTGTTCCGTTTCGATTCGGTCGAAACGGAACAGGCTTTAGTCATTATCGCGATGAATGATGGTCTTGCTCTCGACGCCATCACCATGCTCTTTCTTGATGATGGTGGTGCGATCGCGCGGCTCGCGCTCCTTGATGACCGTGGTACGATCGCGATCCCGATCGTAGTCGCGGTGGCTCTCGCCGACGGTGACGCCGGCGCCGACCGGGCCGACGCGAACGCCGACCTCATCCGCCAGGGCCGGTCCCGCGAGGGCGCCAACAGCCGCTGCAATCAACAAAAGCTTCTTCATGGGTGTTTCTCCTTCCAGTGGTATGGAAGCAACGGCGGATGGCGTCGGCTGTTCCAATGGAACCTGCACAAACATGTTGCGGGCGCGCATCGCCCGGCGGCGCCTGGGCGAATCACTTCCCAATGGACAGAGGGGGCGAGGGTCCCTGGCAAGACTTCCCGCGACTGGCACGATTCGCAACGGAACGAGATTCAAGACCGTCTGCCTCGATTCGCAAGACCGCCCGGGAAGGTGGCGCGAAGAAGCGCGGCCCTGCCTCAGGTTGCGCCGGCGTCGTAGAATCAAATAGATTTGCGGCTGGGGTAGGCAGCCAGAGTAAAACCAATGAAGAATCATTTGTTGGAAATTGCCTTGACCGCTGCCAGCTTGATCTCTGCGATCGTCGTCGTGTGGTGGGGAATCAAGATCCTCGTTGCATGAACCTCCGCACGCCCGCTTGCTCGACGAGCTCGGGATGAAGTACCGCCGCCGGCAGTTAGCCAACTCGGGCGGCGGTACTTCATGTCCGCCTGGGGGAGAAACTACCGAATCGCGGTTCCGGAATTAACCCGCAGCGCGGACATCAAGCTTAACCGGCAAGCTTAACCAGCAAGCTTAACCGGGGAGTTTTGTTGCGCGGCTCTCCCAAGCACCTAGCAAGGAACAGTTCCCCCGGCCTTTCAACAAGGGAGTACTGGCGATGGTGCGGTCAACAATGGGACGGCTCTTGACTGATATGGAGCGCGAAATCGAGGCGGAGGTTCGAAGCAGGCCCTTGGCCGAACGCGCGCCGGCTATGATGATACCGGACTATGTCGAGCATCGCGACGGAGCCACGGAAATCGGCAAGCTGTCGGCGGAAGCCGTGGTCCGCGAATACGAAGCGGCCGCGAAGGAGATCGAGGCGATGGGTGCCGAGCTGGTTGGTCTCGTCAAGCAATGCGAGACGAACACCCGCGATGCGCTCGCCGTGACCGAGGAGTTGAAGGAAACCGCAGGGCGCTACCGCGAAGAGGCCAAGCGCGTCTTCCTTCAGATCGAGAACTGTTCGCTGGTGGCGGCGGAAGTCCGCAAGACCTGCACCGAGCTGAAGGAGAAAATCGCCGCGCCGGCGATGATAGGCACGGCGCCCAATATCAAGGCCGAGCCGCACGCCGATGGCGTGGACTGAAGATCTGCGCCACCGGCTGCCGACGCTCCAATAACGGCATGCGGCCGGAGCGGCGTTGATGTCCGCCTGGATTTCCATCGGGAGCAAGAGGCTGAAACTATCCCTGCGGGCCGCCCGCGGATCAAAGCGCTCTCGGGCTCCGATCTCTGTTGCGCTTGACTCGGCGTCTTGCCGGAAATAGCTTTTGCGGCAGGTCGAGCAGGCGACCGACGGACCGCGTAAAGGGTTGAACCCGCCTCCATCACTTCGCTGACATCTCCTTCTTTCTTGCCCGAGAATCGCGGTCGCCGGGCGCAGGGAAAGAAGGTTGCCATGCCGCAGGCTCTGCCCGCGAATCCCAATCTCGATTGGCTCAAGAAAACCGCCAAGCAGCGGCTCGTTCGACTGCGCGCCAGCCAGCCTGATGCGAAGCTGCACCAGGCCCAGCTCGCGCTCGCTCATGACTATGGCTTCAAGAGCTGGCGTGCGCTGAAGTCGCATGTCGACAGCATCAGTCCAGGGTTTCGCGACCGCGATCGCGTTTTCGAAGCTGCGCGCGCCGGCGACGTCGAGACCGTCCGTCGCGCCTTTGCGTCGGGCTTTGATCCCGCAACGCCCGACTCCGACGGCCGCACCGTGCATCAGATTGCCAAGGACCGGGGGCATGAGGCGATCGAGATGCTGACGCGCGATCTCCAGGGCGGCAAGACCCGTCCGGATGACGAAATGCGGGCGATCCAGGCCGTCATGCGGGCAGCGGGGTCCGGAGATCTCGACGCGCTCCGCGCCGGCCTCGACGCACATCCGGAGTGGATCGACGCGCTCGGCGGCGGATTCCAGAAGGCAACGGCGCTGCACCTGGCGGTTCTGCGCAACCAGCATGCCGCCACGCGCCTGTTGATCGAGCGCGGTGCCGATCTCAACCGCCGCGACTTTCCGGACAATGCCGCGCCGCTGCATTTCGCGGCCGCGCATGGCGATCTGGAGACGGTCAGGCTGCTGGTCGAGGCCGGCGCCGATATCGACGGCAAAGGCGACGATTACGAGCTCGGCGTGCTCGGCTGGGCAACCTGCTTCGGCGATGTGCGCCAGGAGGTCGCCGCCTATCTGCTCGAGCACGGCGCGGAGCTCGACCTGTGGACGGCGATTGCGCTCGATCGAGCCGATGAACTGCGCGCCATGGTGGCCCGGGATCGCTCCTTGCTGGCCGCCCGGATGACTCGCAACCAGCATCGCTGCACGCCGCTCCACCATGCCGTCAGGAAGAACCGGCCGCGAATCGTGCGGCTTCTGCTCGGGCTCGGCGCCGACCCGAACGCCCGCGATGCGACCGGCGCAACCGCGTTGGCTACGGCGTCGGAGCAGGGCACGGACCCGGGCATCGTTGCGGCCCTTCTCGGAGCCGGGCTCATGCCCGACTTGCTGACATTGGTAAACATGGCTCGCTACGACGAGGCGGAGAGGATGTTGCGGGACGATCCGTCCCGGATCGGTCCTGACGGCGGCGATACCATTGCGCTTCATGTTTCGGTCAACAAGCGAAACCTGCCCACCATTCGCTGGCTGCTGGCGCATGGCATCGAGGTCGACGCCAAGCGATCGATGTGGGACCTGAATCATACCGCGCTCCACATGACGATCGAAAGCGGCGCCATCGAGATAGCCCGGCTTCTGCTCGATGCCGGAGCCGATCCGAATATTCGTGACGACAGGTATCGCGCCACGGCATTGGGGTGGGCCGAGTTTTTCGGTCGTGACGACATGGCCGAACTGATCCGGGAGAAAGGCGGCGTCCGGTGAAGGCGAGGAGGATGAGCCGTCGGCAGCGACTTTCCCGGGCGGCATATCAGGTCGCGGACACTATCAGTCCGACTCGCATATCCTTGGCGACATATACGCATGTGTCGTCGGCAAATACCCGGCCGTTCGCAATTCCAAGAGCCAGTTTGCCGCGCCTTACCTGGCGCATGCTGACCTCGTAGCGTACGCGCTTGATATCCGGCTTTATGTCTCCCCGGAACTTCACCTCGCCGACGCCGACGGCGCGGCCTTTGCCCGGTGAGCCCGACCAGCCAAGCCAATAGCCGATGATTTGCCACATGGCATCCAGACCCAGACATCCCGGCATCACCGGGTCACCGGGAAAGTGACAATCAAAAAACCAGAGGTCCGGCGTGATATCCAGCTCGCCGATGACATGGCCCTTGCCGAATTCGCCGCCGTCCACGCTGATCTCGATGATACGGTCCATCATCAGCATGGGCGGTGCCGGAAGCTGGGCATTGCGGGGGCCGAAATAGCCGCCTTCGCTCGATTTGAGCAGGTCTTCCCTGTGTAGGACGATTGCGGAGTGTGAAGATCGCGAGGGGCGGACAAGACAAAATCCTCCGGTGTTTCGCTGGCGTTTACCGAACGTCAGGCGACTTTCTCGCGACCGTTTTTTTTGATGCCGGAGCCGGCACTCAGGCGCAGGGCTGCAGCCATGAATGCCCAGATTTCATCCGTGAGTTTGCCTGGATCGGGTCGCTGTTTGCTCATCAAGGCACCGATCAGGGCCTGGCGAATTCCGCCGATCATCAGCGCAATGGTGAGATGAGGATTGATGTGATGGGGAACGATGCCGTCACGCTGGGCCGCCTGCAGCATGAGCGCGCCGCCGGCAAGCTGCCGGTTGGTGAAGGCCGTCTCGACATCAAGGACTTCGGGTGCGCGGCTCAACGCCCCGATGACAAGCGGAGCGAACGGGTGGTCGTAGTGAAAGCCGACGTAGGAGGCTATTCGCCGCCTTTCTCTCTCCGCCCAGCCTTCCGAGGGCAACTTGGCGTCCTTGAACGCCACCTCGTCGAGGCGGTTGTAGAACGCTTCAACGACGGCGGCGATCAGGCCGGCCTTCGATCCGAAGTGGTGATAGGCGAGCCCGACCGAAACCTGCGCCCGCTTCGATACGGCCTGCATCTCCAGATGCCCATGGCTCCGGATCAGCTCCTTTTCGGCCGCGCGGATCAATCTTTCACGCGTCCCGATCGCCGTGGTCATGCCGGATCCAGATATTGAATTGAATTCAATTCAATATCGATTTTCTGGCCTGGTTCAAGTCGAAAGTTTCCCCGGAGAGCTTGGTGTAGCGCGGGGATGCAAGACGACCTGGACGGCTTTGACGGCGGCGGTCGAAACGCGTCAGTGCGGCATCGTCGGCAGGGATGCCCGAATCCGCTGCGAGAAGTCGGGCGCGCCATCAGCCGCCTGTGCGGCCTCGTTGATCAGCGAACGTTCCCGCAGTTCTTCAAACGGCAGCGTCGTATCGATCCGGCCGGAATAATAGAGGTAGCCATCGATCAGACCGTTGAGCATATGCCGGATATCGAGGCGGCCGACCCGGCCGGCGGCGTTGGCGTATCGTATGATGTTGATGGTGCAGCTGTTGGTGAGCAGGTGATAGAACTCCGGCCGATCGGCGAGTTCATTGATCCGCGCCAGGTAAACCAGCAGCAGCCGGCGGATATTGTCGGGTGAGGTGTTGAGACGATAAAGGTACACCGCCTCGTGCCGGTAGTTGGCGCGCACGCCCACGAGGTCGCGTTCGCTCCCCACCACATAAATCAACTCGAATTGCTTGAACATCGAGGCTATCGGCGCAAAGCCTTCGCCGACCTCCGGTCGCGTCTCGATGGAGATGCTCAGCGGCGGGCTGTTGTCGAAGATGAAGCTCAGGAACGTGTGTCCGACCGGACCTGTCATAAAATACGACACGTAGAAATCGAGGGCTGTCAAATGCGACAGCTGCACCTCGCGCTCTTCGTAGTGCGGCGTGAAATCGTTCCGGGTGCGGTAGTCGAAGTTGCGGACGCCGGTGAGGCGCACGCGGTCCCCGTCGATGAATGCGCGTGGCATCACGGCGACTTCCGGCCGCCAGGGACGATGGTGCGACGGACGGATGGTGATCCACCAGGCGGCCACGCCGAAAAACAGCGCGAACACGATCACGGGCATGTGCCGTTGGCGCGAAAGCCAGAGCGCCCAGACGGCGAATGCCGCAAAGGCGACCGCCAGTGCCAGACGCAGCCCTGCCGACGGCAGATTCGAATAATAGACGGCAAGGGTGATCCACGCCACGAGCGCGGCCCGGCACAAAAGCCAGATCGCTGCGATCAGCCACCCGAAGGACCTGGACAGCAATCCGCGAAGAAAACTCAACGGCCCCTCCGACCAGCTCCCTGTTGCGACCTCACTTGCCGAGCGTGTTCTTGTAGATCTTGCCATCCTTCATGATGACGAGGAAATTCTTGTCGGGATTTGCGACGAGGTTGAGGTCGTCGAGCGGGTTTCCATCGACGAGCAGCAGATCCGCAAGTGCCCCGACTTCCACGACGCCAAGTTTGCCGGGATAGGGATTGATGAATCCGGACAGCGCCATCAGCTCGCCATTGTCGGCGGTTGCCATCTTGAGCGCTTCCGCGGGCGTATACCAGCGGGTCATCATGGCGAGATACTGCCCCTGCCGGCTGGCAGCCGCCGCGTCGCCCAGAATATCGGCCCCCCAGGCCGTCTTGACCCTGTACTTCCTTGCGAGCTTGTAGGCGTTCTCGGTTCCCGCGAACACCACCAGCGCTTTCTTTCGCGACACCGGGCTCATCCGCGCGAAGACGTCGGCATCGTAGGTCAGCGGCTGCAGGCTCCACCAGATGCCTTTGTCGGCCAGCAACTGGGCGGTGGGCTCGTCGATCAGCTGGCCGTGTTCGATGCATTTGACGCCGGCGGCAACCGCCTGGCGGATCGCGGCCGGCGTATAGGCGTGCACGGCTACATAGGTGCCCCAACCTTCGGCCGCCTCGACCGCGGCATGAAGCTCCGGCTCGGTGAACTGGGTCGACTCGATCGGGTTGTGGGGAGAACTGACGCCGCCGCCGCCCATCAGCTTGATCTGACTGGCGCCCTGTCTCAGTTGCTCGCGCGCGCGCAGCCGAACCTCATCGGGGCTGTCGGCAATGGCTGCGACGCCCGAAAGCTCGGACTGGCTCAACGGCCCTCCCAGCGCCCGCGGAACCTCGTAGCGCGACCGAAAGTCTCCATGGCCCGAGGTTTGCGAGATCATCGCGCCCGAAGGATAGATGCGCGGGCCAACGGTGACGCCCTCGTCGATGGCGCGCTTCAGTCCGAACACCGGACCGCCCATGTCGCGTATGGTGGTGAAACCCCTCATCAGGGTGGCTTCGGCCTGACGCGCGGCCAGCAGGTTCAGGTAACCGGGATCGGCGGTCAGGAGAACCGCGGGCGAGACCGCCGCCATGAACATGTGCCAATGCGCATCGATCAGGCCGGGCATCAGCACACGCCCGTTTGCGTCGATCACGCGGACGTCGGCGCCGGCCTCCGTGGCGGCCGGGTTGGCGGATATCCGCTCGATAACGTTGCCTCTGACGAGCACGCTGGAGGGCGCCGACAGCGCGGCGTTCCTGCCGTCGAAGATGCGGACGTTCAGAAAAAGCGTGGCCCCGCCGGTGGGTAAGGCGGGAGCGGCTTCCTCGGGCCCCAGCTCCAGCGCTTCATATTGCGCCAGGCCCGGCTGGCATAGCCCGGCCAGAAACGCCGCCGCCAGCAGCGGCGGAAACAGCATGCGCCGCAAGCCACGGACCATTGGAGCGAATGAGCCTATCAAAAAGTTTCTTGAGTTCATCGCGCGCGCTCCTCCTGGAAAGCACGAGACCCGTCACACCACCTAACGATCCGCAGCCATTCTCGAACGGTGGACGCGGCTGCTCGTTCGTTGCCTCACCCGGACTCCCGGGCCAGAGAGGGCCACGTTCTTTCGCTGACGAACCCGTCAAGAAAACAACGGATGCGCCATGAAACACTAATCCGGTCCGGGTCGTTCACTGAAATTGTCAGAAAGTGCGAGGTCATCGAAGACCGAAAAGTCGAAAATGGCAAGAAATAGCGATTGCAGCCGGTATCACTTGTTCGATATGTTTCGTCCTCTCGTCTCATGCAGACGAGCGTCAGATAGGTTTTCTCATCGGAGGCCGTCATGACCAATGCTTCAGATACATTCGGAAATTCTCAAGCCGGTTCTGCCTTGGCGCCGCTGCGCGCGAAGTCGGGCTGGATCGTCGCACTCGGCGTCGTCTATCTGCTCGCCGGGTTTGTCGCGCTTGGCAGCGTGGTGATGGCCACCGTTGCGAGCGTCCTCATCGTCGGCGTGATGATGATCGTTGCCGGCGTCGCCGAAGTATTCAGCGCCTTCCAGATCAAGAGTTGGGGAAAGTTCCTGCTGTGGGTCCTGCTCGGTGTGCTCTATATCATCGCCGGATTCGTCACGTTCTCGAATCCTCTGCTCGCCGCAGCCCTGCTCACTCTCATTCTCGGCGCATCGCTGCTGGCCTCGGGCGTCATGCGGATCATTCTGGCCTTCAGCATGAAGCAGGAAATGCCCTGGATCTGGGTGCTGCTGTCTGGTGTGATCACGCTGCTGCTCGGCCTGCTGATTTTGGCACACTGGCCGGTATCGAGCCTCTATATCCTCGGCCTGTTCCTCGGCATCGATCTCATCATGGCCGGCGCAGGCTGGATCGCACTAGGCTTCGGCCTGCGCCGCAGCCATTGACGTATAGCTGGTGGTCTGCTCGCCACGCGGTGTGCCGTGCCGCTACCGGATATTGTGCTTGATATCCCGCAGCATGGTTTTCGCCCCGTCTGCGAGAATTCCATTGTTGTAGTTGGCGTCCCAGAAATAGATGGCGCCGAGAGCGATCAGAAAAGCCACGAGCATCCGCATGCTGTTCCCCCTTTGGCGGTCTAGGGTGGCCCTACGAAGCTGAAGCGTTTTCGGGTACGTCCGGTTGAGCGAACAGTTCTGCGTGGCGATGCGCCCGGTCCAATCGAGCGCCGCCGAGGCGTGTCTGTGTTTGAAACGTAGTCAAGCACGTCGCCGCGCCATCGTCCGGTCAGCCGACTCAGAATGGAAAGGCCCTGAAACAGAATTAGAGTCACAATCACATCGAAGAGCATTTTCAAAAAGCCTCCGAAAAAGAGACTGCTGGTATTTTCGCCCGCGGCCGATCGGGTCCAAAAAGTCTGTGCTTTGAAAAATGCAGCCCAGGCCGGTCGGAGAATCTAAAGGCGCTTCGAACGGCGTGTAAATTGAAATATTGCGGTTCCATAGCAGGAATAAAAAATTCGTTGCGTGTTGGCAACAAGAAGCCGCGTGCTGCTATGGCCGCTATTCCCACTGATCCGCGTAAACCTCGATACCGTTCCGGCTTGGCGCCATTTCGCTGCGGGGCAGGGCAAAGGGTTCCACGACGGAACCGCGTCTCGGAACCGTAAATGCTGAGGCATTAAAACAACAGCCATCGTCCAATTTGCGGGGATGCTGATCGGAGCCCGTAGTTCAGAAGCGTTAACTCATTCGTGGCGATATAATCGCACCAATGATTCCTGAGGGGGTCTCGATGGCAAAATTTGCGATTGGCGAGCTGGTCGACAATGTAGCTGACGACCATGAGGGCGGCACGGTCGTCGCCGTCTTCCCAACCGTTGACGGCAACTTTCGATATGCCGTTGACACGGAAGGATACGGCGCGCTCCAGTTTTTCGCCGAGGAAAAACTTGTCGTTCATGCCAAGCCGGCGACGCCACAAGTCGCGTAGGCGACTGTTGCGCGTTCAGCCTTGGCGGGCGCGATAGCCAGCAGGCGGCGTGTCATTTGTCGACATCGCCACCCATCTTTTTTTGCGGCTCGCGTTCATCGAGGTGTTCCGGCACCGCGGCACCGAGAATTGAGCGCGGGCATCGGGGAACGCTCCCGCCCAAAAGAAAGGACCTCGGATCGCTCCGAGGCCCCGCAGATGCTCGCCGGGTTACATCCGCCCGCACGGGCACCCATAGACTCCCGAGCAATTCAGGAGCAAACCCAAATAATTAAGAGCGCCATCGGAAGGCCGACACCCAGGGCGCCACCAATCATCGACGCGAAGGCTGAAAGCAAATTATCGTCTGCTTGGATCTCACGCCCAGACATACCGCCACTCCATCGAGCCCCCACGAGCACCGCCCGTCGCCCAAAGGATGAACGATCAAAAGCACGAATCGGGTCAAGCACGCAGGCGCTTGTCCGAAGCAGCTAAGCTGACGCTTTATGGTTAATAAAAAGTTAACGGCATCTCGATCGCAGGCGAACCGCCTGGTGGCACCCCGGATCCGGCGGTCGGGCGCGCGACATCTGCGCTGAAAACGCCTCACTCTTCCCAGGCCAAATCGTAGTGCTTGCGGAGCCGCGCAACGAACTCGTTGGTGAGGTCTCGCCATTCCCCGGGATTGCGAACGGCGCCAGCAGCCGGGGTGATCGTCAGCATCGCTCGCCAATGCGATCCACCGTAAACGGTCACTCGAAATCCGGCTTTCGGGCAGTCGGGATGCCGCGCGAGGTCTTGTTCAATCATTTCGGCAAGCTCCGCCGCGGTTTTGATCTGTTTTTGCGGCGCTTCACCTTCGCTTGCCTCCAGGTGCGGGGCGGTCGGTGGCGAACTTTCAATGACCGGAAAATGTCGCTCGACAGCCGATGTTGCCTTGGCGTCCGAGATATCGTTCGTATTGGATTCCGGCGGATGTCGTCCGAGGACAGCAGCAGTCCTTCCGAAAAGTTGCTGCGCCAAGGTGAGCTTGTCGTCGTCGTCGCCGCCGGCGTCTGCCATAACCATCCTCCTCATATCATTCGTCTCTCTCGAACTCGCGAGCCCCCATGCGAGTTCTTCAAGGCGCGTTCTCCGTGACGATTTCATGCCTGCATCACGGCTACCAGAGCGAACCCCGGTGGCTCGCCCGCTTGGAAGCTCAGTCCAGTGTCAACTTCGTAGGCAGTACATTCCCCGACGTGATGCGGCAGTCGCTGTCGGCGGCGACGACGTTCCGAATTAGGATCGTGCCTAACGACAGCACCGTGCCGATAAAGAGCGCACCGACGGTCGCGGCCAGATAGGACTTCTTTGCGGATATATGCGGCATTACTAACTCCCCCACAACACAACTCGCACTAGAAGGGGGATCTGAGTCGGGCGAATTAGTGGCGTCGCCGTGTCGTCGCTTCGACCAGGCTGCGGGGATTCATACCGGACGCCATGACCGCGGGTGTTATGCTACTGCCGCGCCCTCTTGTCGGCGAGGCGCGAGCGCGTCATCAGGCAAGGGCCGCTCCGGCTTGCGCCAAGGCAATCTGGAAGAGAAAATTTGCATTCGAATGTATTCCGGGATCGTCGTGCCTGCACGCTTCAAGGCATCTCGCTCGGGGCGGCAGTATATTTCTGCGCGAAGGAGTCATCGGGTTTCAGTTCAATGGCAGTATAACATCCGGCGATCCGGTGATTGCGGCTTTCTCCCCACAGTCTCGTTTGCGGTCCGAAATTCCGTCCCCCGGTGGTTCGTCCGTCGATCAAGAGTGCGGTAAAGTTGGATTTTGGAGACGTCAGAAAGACCTCCAAATTCGGAAAATTATCGCCGAAAACATCGCATTGTACGCGCAGCTTCCCCCGTAGACCGAAATCAATTCTCGCTTTCAAAAGCGTGTTGATGTCAGGCGCGGGCTTCACCAGGGGATTTCCGCCGGCACTGCTTGCTTCAAACGCAAATAAATCCGGCCCGCTCAACGTTCCCCTGACAACAGTTGAGCTTATTTTCGCGTGTCCTACGATTTTTTCCCACACTGCAGAATTGTATACGGTTCCTGACGTGCCCGCATAATCGTACACCACCCCATATCTATTGAAGAAAACCACCTGATATATTCTGGATGAATCTTTCAATGATGTGGATGGACCCCGGTTGTCGCCCTCAAATCGTCCCAGGCCATACGGGAACGCGACGCCGAATGTCTCGAACGGGGCGTATCTGCGGCAGACCAACGCGTAGGTCGGGTATTTCCGGATTTCGTCAATGTCACCGGCCATCGCCATTTCCCTTCCCGGGCAGATGTTCGATCTCGCCGGCGTCCTTCCTCGCATCGCCGGAAACACAGACCTTGATCGTTGGCCCTTCTTCGATTTCGCTTCCCCCGATGCGGGTGGTTGCGGGAAGCACTAGCCATCCGTTCTACGTGTCTGCCAGGCGCCCGCAGCACTCCTGATCTGGTCGTTGATGCCGGCTGTGTCCGACAATGGCAGCTGATCGAGCTGAACCGCCCGACGACTTTGCGCACGGTGGTCTCATGCAGGCGGCCGCGCGTCTTGGACTCCCGCGACCAATCGTGGGCGTTCAGCGACACGCCGGTGCGGCCGCTCGATCAGCCGTCGCCGGAACGGCGGATGGCCGATGCCAGACGAGGGATGGCAGCCAGGGTGAAAAGGCGTACAAGATCGTTCGATGACCGACTGCAGGCCGCCATCACGGCGAACGGGAGGACGTCAATCCCCAATGGAGATTTTGATGCGCGTTCTGGCTATGACGATCGTGACAACCGCGACGGTTTTGACGGCAACGGCGGCTTCGGCCCAGACCTATGATCCAAAGTATCCGGTCTGCCTGCAGATCTACCAGGGTCGGGAAGATTTTTACTTCGAGTGCGCTTACACTTCGCTGGCACAGTGCAACATGTCGGCATCGGGCCGCGCCGCCCAGTGTGTGGTCAATCCATATTATGCCAGACCCGCGCCGCGCAAAAAGCGGTCCCACAGGTAACGGCAAGCTTCTCGCCTTGAGCGGCCTGACGGCGGTTGCGCCGGTCGGCTGGTCGATCCCATCGCTGATCGCGCCGCGCCTGCAAGTGGTCAAAATATAATGAGGGAGGACGCGTGGTGAATGGTGAAGACCGGCGAAGCGAAGCAGAACCCTCGGTTCGGCGACGCGATTGGAGGCGCATTCATCATTCTCCGCTATTCTGGGTGGGCGTTTTGCTGTGTTTGGCGGCGATCACGATCTATGTGCTGTCCGACGATCTATCGTGGCGACCCCGCGTTCAATGACCGGTTGATCTGCCTGTTGTGAATGCCGATCGCATCTCGCGGTGGAGTTCTTCGAGAGCTTGCCTACGCCATGGGGCGTAATCAGAATCGGGCGGTTTAGGCGTTCATTAAACGTAGGACCCCCGGCTGCGTCGACTTGGCGCGCTTCGCGGAGATGCTCGGCTTGGAAACGGACGATAAAATATTCGAATGAACCGCTGGCGCGCTCGGAGAGATTCGAACTCCCGACCCTCGGATTCGAAGTCCGATGCTCTATCCAGCTGAGCTACGAGCGCTTGCGAGCGCCTCGATTACCAGACTTGGCCCGGCAGGGCTACCCAAAGAAAGCGCCTGAAAACGGAGCGTCGGGGCAGGGCGTCGTCTCCGCCATGCGGGTTGCTGGACCGGCGCAGCCAAGGCGCGGATGCCGGCTCACCGCTATCCGGTCTTCCGCCGCCCTGTCGAACGCGCCGGCCTGGCCGCCTTCCTTGCAGCGGGTTTCTCCCCGCCGATAGGCAGCAGCATCTCCTTCTGGTTTGCGGAGGCCTTCCTGGCCTTCTTGCCTTTCGTGGGGGCCTCGCCGGCAAGGCTCTTCTTCAACGCATCCATGAGGTCCACGACGTTTTCGCCGCGGGGCCTGGGCTTCGGTCCGATCGTCTTGCCGTTGCGCTTCGCGTTGATGAGCTCGGTGAGGGCACTTTCGTAATGGTCCTCGAACTTCTCGGGCTCGAAGTTGGCGGCCTTCTGGTTGACGATGTGCTTGGCCAGATCAAGCATGTCCCTCGTGACCTTCACGTCCTGGATATCGTCGAAATACTCCTTCTCGTCCCGGACTTCGTAGGGGTAGCGCAAGAGCGTCCCCATCAAGCCATGCCCCAGAGGCTCGAGCGCAATGATGTGCTCCCGGTTCGTCAAAACGACGCGGCCGATTGCGACCATGTCCATGTTGCGGATGGTTTCGCGAATGACGGCGTAGGCGTCGTGCCCGACTTTCCCGTCCGGGACCAGGTAGTACGGGCGGATGAGGTAGCGCGGGTCGATCCCGGACTTGGGGACAAACTCGTCGATTTCGATGGTTCGCGTCGACTCCAGCGCGATGTTTTCCAGCTCGTCCTTCGACACTTCGATGTAGGTGTCGGTATCGATCTTGTAGCCCTTCATGATGTCGTCGCTGGAAACTTCCTCGCCCGTGTCCGCGTCCACCTTTGCATATTTGATGCGGTGACCCGTCTTGCGGTTGATCTGATTGAAACTGATCTTTTCGGAATCGGAAGTGGCCGGATACAAAGCGACCGGACAGGTAACGAGGGAAAGGCGCAAAAAGCCTTTCCAATTGGCGCGGGGGGCCATCGGGTACTCCAAACGCTACAGAAGGAACTGTGAATTCAAGACGATGCTGCCGCATTCGTTCCGACATCAGGGGAAGGCGTTTCGCTGAAAATATCCCTTGTCAGCCTGTTCTCTTTTTGTTCTTGTCAGGCATGGCCAAAGGGATGCGATGGTACGAACCGAAGACGGAAAACTCGCCGTGGATCAGGGCGCTTGCCGAGGTCCGAACCCTGGGCACCCGGGAGGGGTTTTGCTTCGACCATGTACAGGTGATCATGCTGGCGATCGACCAATACGCCGAAACGGCCTTGGGCAACCGGCAGTTCTTTTTGAACAGGCCGTATGGTGTTGGCGGGAAGAACGACAAGATCCCGTAGGCCGTCTCAACTGGCTCCGGCGTCGCGCAGGGATTTTCTCACCGATGGAAAAAACCCGCCCGGTGACCCGGACGGGTAAGGCCAGGGAGACAGCGTGTTGAAACGCTGAAACCCAGCAATGGGCGATTCTGTGGGTGCCGGCTATCCGGGTGAAACCGGAGATTCGCAGCCTGTAACGCTGTTTGAGGTCTGTTCCGTCCCTGGCGAGCAGGCCTTGTCAGCCGAGCGCCGCGTCCGTGCGCCCTCTCAAACGCCGCCGGGGACGTCGATGCCGGATTCCGTCAGGTCGCGCAGGAATTTCCGCACCAGCAGAATGTTGGTCTTCTGCAGCACGTGATTATTGCCGAACTTGAATTGATTGGCCTCGGTCACGATCAATCCGTCGTCGGTGTCGCGAAGGATGCCCTTCTTCTTCAGCCCATTGGCCCGCCGGCGCACGGTCTCGATCGGCATCGCCAGGAAACGGGAGAGCGCGGCGCGCGAGACGCCCTGCTTGATCGCGTCGGGTTCGACGGTCTGGACGCTGCCGAAGCGGCGATCGAGTTCAGGGTCTTTCATGACGGGGATCACGTTGGCGTTCAGCACCGCATGAACGATCAAGAGGTCCAGCGGATCGAAGTCGTCGTAGAAGCGGAACATTTCGCTGATCGCGCACAGCATATAGGCCAGCGAATGCCGGGAGATGGTACGGGCCCGATCGGTTGAGGTCTTGCTGTCTTTGCTTTTGCCGGCCATGGCACATCCATTTGCGTTGTTGGCTTCAACTCGACGCTCACGGCTTCGAGCGAGCGTCGATCTGCCGATCTGTTTCGAAACAGCTTTCGCATTTATCGAAATGATTTGCGTATTTGTTCTTGCGCGAACGAAGATTTCGAGACCTGCCCAATATGGGTAGGACTGCGGCTCCGCGCGGTCAATAGTAACTTGTTGGCAGCGCAATTTTCTCAGATAGAGTCTGCGAATTGCCCGCGTGCACGATTGCGCATGTGGAAAAAATTTCAGACCGGTCCAGGCTTCCTTTCAGCTTGCTGACGGCTTGCGATATCGGGCAGTGCTTGAATGGGAATGCCGATCACATGACGTTCATTATCGAATCGTTAAAGGACAATCGCCGCAGCACCGACTTCCGGTCCAGCGCCGACATTGCGGTGACGCTGGCGCGCAAGCTCGCGGCGGATGGGTGTGCGGTTTCGATCACGGCGCCGAGCGGCGATGTCTATTCGGCGGATCGCTTCGATCGCCTGCTGACGCCGGAAAGCCTTGGCTCGCGGGAATAGAAGGCCAGCGCCAACCGCTTGCGGATTGGAAGAGGGGAACCCGACGGGCAAATCACCAAAAGCCTGTCTAGCCCTCTTTGCAAAAATATTCTGATTTTCCGAAGGTCCGAATCAGGTCTATATCCACCGCCGTCCCGTCCCACACAGAGGGGCGGCTCGCGATCGTCACGAACGCGGGGCGGGATGCGGTGGACGCGGCGGCGCTTTTGACGAACAGCGCCAAGGCGGACGGCGAAGTCGTGTGGTCCTGATGCCCCGACGCTGGCATCAAGTGGGTGGATGCAAATCCACCGGCGAGGGTGGCAAGAAAGCCCGGTCACCCGGGAGAGCGCGAAGTAAGCCGTAAAACCATTGCGCGGGGAATGCCGGGCGATTTCCGGTGTGACCTGACTAACGCGTGTGCGTTCTATTACTACCATTGCACGCGCGGCAGCGGGCGCATCGGGCGCCCGGCATTCCCTGCGCCCTCTTTTTGGAGAGGGCGGAACGCAACAGCAAAACTCGGGCGCAAGGGGCCGCGAGATCGCGAAGCTGTGTCTTGCCGAACGTGTGGCGCGCGCCGGCGCCTTGAGCTGAATCAAACGCCCGAAACCCGCGTGAGACTAGCCTGAATTGATAGCATGAGGTTTTCCATGGCGTTCCGAGACATTCTGCTCACGCTGACGAGTTATCCCGAGCCGACGCCGGTATCGGTGGTCGAGGAGGCGGTTGCGGTCGCCGCTACGCTCGGCGCGCATATCGCGGCGCTGTCCTGCGAAATGCACGTCCAGGTGCCCGGCCACTTCATGTCGGGCGCGGTGGTCGGCCTGCCCGGGGTCATCGCCGGTGAAGCCGCCAAAAGCCGAGCGAATGCCCAGGACCTGCTGGCAGCGTTCGACGCCGCCGCGGCGAAGGCCGGGGTTTCCTGCGAGTCGATGCTCACGAAATGCAAGACGTCCGAAGTGCCGGAACTGCTGGTCGAATATGCGCGGCTTCGCGATCTCACGATCATGCCGGAACAGAACGATCGTTGGTATGCCGAAGCCGTGATGTTCGGCTCCGGCAGGCCGACCCTGATCCTGCCGCAAAAACCGCGCTCCCGCCCGTTCGACCTCGGGACCGTCGCGGTGGCCTGGGATTTCAGCCGTGCCGCCGCGCGCGCGGTGTCGGATGCGATGCCGCTGCTGGAAAAGGCCAAGCGGGTCCGCGTCGTCACGGTTCTCAACGAGAAGCGGCTGGATCGAAAACATTCCGCCGAGGAACTGTCGAAGAACCTTTCCCGGCACGGCATCGAGGTCGTGCTCGACAGGGTCGACGCCAAGAGCCGGCCGATTGGCGCCGTTCTCGAAGCCTATGTCGCCTCCCACGAGGTGGATCTACTCGTCATGGGGGCGTACGGACACTCCCGCCTGCGGGAATTCGTGCTGGGCGGCGCGACCAACAGCCTGTTGTCAAGGCCGCCGCTGCCGATCCTGTTTTCGCATTGACGGCTGCGACAACAGCGGACCAACAGGAGGCCACACATGAACAATCCCATCGGTCGGTACGGGTCAGCTCCCCGGTTGCTGCATTGGCTGACGGTCATCCTGGTTATGCTGGCGTGGACGCTGGGGACCTTCGGCGACGACCTGCCCAAGGGAGCCGCGCGCGACACGGGACTTTTTTTCCACATTTCCGCGGGCCTGGTGATCCTGATGGCGCTGGTCCTGCGGCTGGCCTGGCGCGTGGCCGAGCCGCCGCCACCCCCGGAGCCGAACGAATTCGGCAGATGGCTGGGCGCCTTCGCCGACCCGGCGGCGCGTCTGGCGCATTACACGCTTTACGCGTTGCTGATTGCGGTTCCGATCGCCGGCATCGTTGCGCAGTTTGCGCGCGGCAACGCGCTGCCGCTGTTCGGGATCGCCGAAATCGCATCACCCTGGATCCGCGATCGCGCCTTCGCCCATAACGTAACGGAGATCCACGAAATCCTCGCCAATGCCCTTGTGATCGTCGCCGGCTTTCACGCCGCCGCCGCACTGGTTCATCACTTTGTCTTTCGCGACAATACGCTCATTCGCATGCTTCCTGGCGGCAAGCCGTGAGCATCGGTGTGCGGTCTCAACCGTTAAATGAGGAGTGACCCTTCGATGGAGGCGGCCGTCCCGCTGCGGCGGCGGCTGGGTCTGGCGTTGCTGGTGCTCTACGGCACCGGCATCACGGTGGGTGCCGGCATCTATGTCCTGATCGGCGCCGTTGCCGGTCATGCCGGACTTTACGCCCCGGGGTCATGTGTGGACGACGCCCGCATTGCAAGGAGAATCTGACGTTCGGCTTGCGGTCGGGTGCAAGTCATGTGTCCGGCCTGTTTGCGCGGCACCATGACCGCTGGCCCTGATGTAGTCCGCGGATCGGGTCCCAATCAT
>JBGPSI010000094.1:0-18236 GCA_041490045.1 Bradyrhizobium sp. | reverse complement strand
CCTGACGGCGTGGCAGAACTGGATTTTCCAGCGCCCCAACGCGGTCGGCGAAAACGGCGCGCTGCGCCGCTACGGCACCGGCCAGAAGGCGCAGTTCGATATGACGCGGGTTTAGCGATTTTTGCTGCGTCATGGCCGGGCTCGACCCGGCCATCCACGTCTTCTTTCTCGAAGAGAGGACGTGGATGCCCGGCACAAGGCCGGGCATGACGGAAAAAATGTGTCCAAGGAGCACGCCATGAACGTCAACATCATGAACGTCGATTACTCGACCAAGATTCCCAACAACGTGAATCTCAGCGAGGACCGGCAGGTGCTCAAAGCCCTGGAGGGTTGGCATCCCGGCTACATGAACTGGTGGAGCGACATGGGGCCCGAAGGCTTCCAGCAGTCGCTGGTCTATCTGCGCACCGCCTATTCGGTCGATCCGCGCGGCTGGGCCAAGTTCGATTATGTCAGGATGCCGGAATATCGCTGGGGCATCCTCCTGGCGCCACAGGAAGAGAACCGCGTTATTCCCTTCGGCCAGCATTTCGGCGAGCCGGCCTGGCAGGAAGTGCCGGGCGAATATCGCGCCCTGCTGCGCCGCCTGATCGTGGTCCAGGGCGACACCGAGCCCGCTTCCGTCGAACAGCAGCGCCATCTCGGCAAAACCGCGCCCTCGCTCTACGACTTGCGCAACCTGTTCCAGGTCAATGTCGAGGAAGGCCGCCATCTCTGGGCGATGGTCTACCTGCTGCAGAAATATTTCGGGCGCGACGGCCGCGAAGAGGCGGATGAACTGTTGCGCCGCCGTTCCGGCGACGCCGACTCACCGCGCATGCTCGGCGCCTTCAACGAGGCGACGCCGGACTGGCTGTCGTTCTTCATGTTCACCTATTTCACCGACCGCGACGGCAAGATGCAATTGCACTCATTGGCGCAGTCCGGCTTCGATCCCCTGTCGCGGACCTGCCGCTTCATGCTGACCGAAGAAGCCCATCACATGTTCGTCGGCGAGACCGGCATCAGCCGCATCGTGCAGCGGACCTGCGAGGCAATGCGCGCCGCCGGGATCAGCGATCCCACCGACATCGCGAAGGTCCGCGCGCTGGGCGTGATCGATCTTCCGACCATCCAGAAGAAACTGAACCTGCACTACACGCTGTCGCTCGACCTGTTCGGCTCGGAAGTGTCCACCAACGCCGCGAACGCCTTCAACTCCGGGATCAAGGGCCGCTATCACGAGACCCAGATCAAGGACGATCACCGCCTCGAGAACGACACCTATCCGGTGCTCAAGCTCGTCAACGGCGAGATCAAGCGCGTCGACGAGCCGGCGCTGACCGCGCTCAACATGCGGCTGCGCGACGACTACAGCCAGGACTGCGTCAAGGGCATGCTGCGCTGGAACAAGATCATCTCCACATCAGGCTACGACTTCAAGCTGACGCTGCCCAACGTCGCCTTCCACCGCGCGATCGGCGAATTCAGGGACATCCACGCCACGCCGGACGGCATCCTGATCGACGACGCCACCTGGAACAAGCGCAAGAGCGAATGGCTGCCTTCCATCGAGGACGGCGATTTCATCGCCTCGCTAATGACGCCGGTGACCGAGATCGGCGGCTACGCCAACTGGATCTCGCCGCCCAAGGTCGGCATCGACAACAAGCCCGGCGATTTCGAATATGTGAAGATCGAGACCTGATCTTACGTCGTCCCGGCGTTCGCCGGGACGACGCCAATTTGTGTGGCGATGGCGAGTATCCGCTAATCCCACCCGTCGCCCTTGATCCCCGGGTTCGCATAAACGATGCCGCCGTCCACCGCGATGGTGGCGCCGACCACGTAATCGCCGGCGCGCGAGGCGAGATAGATCGCGGCGCCCGCCATATCCTCGTCGGTGCCGATGCGTCCCGACGGCACGCGCGTCGCCACCTCGTCGGCATTGTCGCGCGCGGCCTTGTTCATGTCGGACTTGAACGGTCCCGGCGCGATGCCCGTCACCACGACATGATCCCTGATCAGCTTCGCCGCCATCCGGCGGGTGAGGTGGATCAAGCCGGATTTGCTGGCGGCGTAGGAATAAGTCTCCATCGGGTTGACGAAGATGCCATCGATGGAGGCGATGTTGATGACCTTGGCGGGCCTCTCGGCGCTTGCGGCGGCACGCAAGGGAGCCGCCAGCGCCTTGGTCAGGAAGAACGGCGTCTTGAGGTTGAGGTTGATGACCTTGTCCCAGCCGCTTTCGGGAAACTCGTCGAAATCCGCTCCCCATGCCGCGCCGGCGTTGTTGACCAGGATATCCAGCTTCGGCTCGCGCTTTTTGATTTCAGTCGCCAGCATCTCGACGCCGGCCATGGTGGAAATATCGATCGGCAGCGCGATGCATTCGCCGCCATAGGCGGCCGAAAGCTCCTTGGCGGTCGCCTCGCAAGGGCCGGCCTTGCGCGCTGTGATGTAGACTTTTGCCGCGCCTTGGGCGAGGAAGCCGGCCGCGATCATCTTGCCGATGCCGCGCGATCCCCCCGTCACCAGCGCGATGCGGCCCTGAAGCGAAAACAGATCCTTGAACATGTTGCCTCCGTTGGATTTGCCGATCGTTTTGGGCGCGGCAGTGAAGCGAGTCAAGGAAGGGGACCCATCTCCGCCCTCATCCTGAGGAGACGCCAACGGGTCCGCGCAAAGCGCGGCCCGATGACAGGCTCCGCGCCGTGTCGAAGGGCGAGCGCGGCCCCCGCAGCCGATCCTTCGAGACGCGCGCAAGAGCGCGCTCCTCAGGATGAGGTCGGAGAGTGTTGCGAGGTGAAGAAAATCTACGCCGCGTCGACGCGCCTGAAACCGTTCCACATCGCGGTGGCCGCGCCCGAGGTCAGCACCGGCAGGATGCGCTCGTCCTGGTAGTTGCCGTTGAGCGAAACCCGCGGCAGCGCGGTCAGGTGGTCGGCGCTTTCGGGGAACAGCATGCCCGGCCGGGTCGTCACCGCGGTCTTGAATCCGGCCGCGCGCGCCAGGGCGAATTCGCGCGGACCGGCGGCGTTCCTGTCGCCATAGGGATAGGCGAGATGCAGCACCGGACGCTGCAGCGCGTCTTCGATGCGCGCGCGGCTGATCGCCATCTCCTGATGGGCGATCTCCTCGCTCTGCTTGGCGAGGTTGCAATGGGTGATCGAATGCGCGCCGATGCTGACCAGCGGATCACAGGCGAACGCCCTGAGCTCGTCCCAGGACATGCAGAGATCCCGGCCGATCGTGGTTTCGTCGACGCCGTGGCGCGCGCACAGCGCGGCGATTTCGCGGCGGACATCGTGCTCCCCCGGCAGCGCGCGCAGCCAGTCGTGCAGACGATCGAACGCGGCCTGCTTGGCGGCCGGCGTGGAGGCATCGAGACGGGTCGCGACGCCGCCGATGCTGGCTTCGATCGCCTCAGCCCTGGCGATCGCCATTTCCAGCGCGATCCACCACAGCCGGCCGCAGCCTTCGGCGAAATCGCTGGCGACATGGACGGTCAGGGGCGCGTCGAATTCCCGCATCACCGGCAACGCGAAATCCCTGTTGTCGCGATAGCCGTCGTCGAGGGTGAAGCAGGCAAAACGCCGCGCGAACCTGCGTTCGACCAATCGCCGATGCAACTCGTCCATGGTCACGATGTCGATGTCGCGCGAGCGAAGGTGCGACAGCATCGCGCGCAGGAACTCCGGCCCCACCTCGAGATGACGATTGGGCTGGAAGCCGGCGTCGCGGCGCGGGCGGACATGATGCAGCATGAAAATGGCGCCGACGCCCGAGAAGATCGGCCGCAGCAGATGATGTGCCCCGGTGAAGTACAGCGCGCCCAGTCCGGCACGGATGACGTTGCTGCGAAACTGCTTCATTCGGGAATGGCTGGCCGGTTCGGGTGCGCCTCGCGAAACTAGCGGGAAACCGCTGAACAAACTGTTATTCGGGGCGCGACCCTTTAACCTGTCATTGTCCGCGTTATTTCGGGTTTGACAGTCCCGCAAGGGTTTGTTTTCTCTCTGTTCCAACTGCCGCCGATTTGACGCTCCGAGAATTCGCACCAGGAACGTCAAATCGAAAAGCGGCACTGGAATCATGGCTTTGCTCGTACCCCGTTTCCGAAGTTCGTCGCCGGGGATGCCGCAAATAGCTCACGAACTTCGGAAACGGGGCGCAAGGCCCCGCGGAACATCGAATGCACGGACTTTTCAGGTGGAGCAGCAAATGGTGGCCGGGCACAATTCCACTGGTCGTCTTTTGGGCTATCGCGGCCTGGAGCAATACCGCCCCCCTGGAAGCCGACCTGGCCGCCCGCTCCACATCGGCCCTTAAGGATACCGTCCTCGACAAGACGCGGATCGAGGTCTCCGGTCGCGACGTCAGCTTTGCCGCCGACGCCTTCTCGGAGGACGGCCGCCGCGACGCGGTCGCCGCGGTCGAAGCCGTGCCGGGCGTGCGGCTGGTCAACGACGAAACCCGCCTCATTCCCGAAGCCAAGCCGTTCGTGTGGTCGGCTGAGCGCGACGTCGCCAGGGTCACGCTCGGCGGCAGTGCGCCGCTGCCGGCCAGCAAGGCCAAATTGCTCGAGGCGGCCCGCGCAGCGCTTGGCGGCGTCGAGGTCGTCGACCAGATGCAGATGTCGCGGGGCGCGCCGGCGCGCTTCGACAACGCCGCCTTGCTGCTCGTCGATCAGATCCCGAAATTGAAGGAAGGCAAGATCGCGATTTCCGATGGCAAGGTCAGCCTTTCCGGCATGGCGCGCGACCTCGGCGGCCGCGAAGCGATCGCGGCTGCGCTGAAGAAGCTTCCCGAGGGGTTTTCCGTCGCCGCCAACGACATCAAGGCGCCGCCCTACGTGTTCCAGGCTTACAAGGATCCGGTGGCGGTGACGCTGACGCTGACCGGCTATGTCCCTGACAACAACGTCCACGCCGCGATCGCATCCGCCGCGGGGCGCAAGTTCTTCAGCGAGAAGGTGGTCGACAATCTCAAGGCCTCGATCGGCGCGCCGAGCGGATTCGTCAGCGCGGTGGTGCCGGCGCTGGGCGCGTTGTCGCGGCTCTCGACCGGCACGCTTGTCGTGACCGATCGGGAAATCAAGCTCTCGGGCGACGCCTTCTTCGACGCGGCGGTGACGCAGATCCGCGCCAGCCTCGCCAAGGATTTCCCGGAAGGCTGGCAGGTCAAGGCCGACATTTCGGTCAAGCCCGCCGCAGCACCCGTCGACCCCACCGTTTGTCGGCAGCTGTTCTCGGAGCTGCTCGCCAAGGGAAGAATCCGCTTCGAACCCGGACGCGCCATCATCGATCAGGATTCCGCCGGCCTGCTCGACCGCCTGATCGAAACCGCGATGCGCTGCCCGACCGCCGATATCGAGATTGCGGGACACACCGACGCCGACGGCGAGGACGCCGTCAACCAGACCCTGTCCGAAAAACGCGCGCAGGCCGTGCTGGACTATCTCGTCAGAGCGGGCCTGCCGGCGAGCCGGTTCACGGCGACCGGCTATGGCAGCTCGCAGCCGGTCGCGTCCAACGATACCGACGAAGGCAAGGCGCAGAACCGCCGTATCGATTTCCTGGTGAGGTAGGCGAATGGCATATCTCGTGATGTTTCATTGGGGCTGGCTGCTGGCATCGGCCCTGCTCGGTCTCGCCATGGGCTGGATCGCGGTGGTGCATCGCGGCCAAGGCCTGTCGAAGCAGACGATGCGGTGGCTCGCGGCATTGGCAGCGGCGCTGGTCGCCGCCGCGCTGGCGCGCGTGATCCCCGGCCGCCCGGGCTACTGGCTCGATCTCGGTCTGGTCATGCTCGCGGTGTATCTGGTCGGCTGCGCGGTGGGATCATGGCTGCGCGACCGGGTGCTCTCGCGCAATGCGCCGGCAGCCTGAAATTCCTGCGGGACGGGAGAGGCGAGATCGATGACTCCTGCGGACCATTACCGAATGTTCGCGCGCTACAATGCCTGGGCCAACGGCCGCGTCTACGACGCGGCGGCGCGGCTGTCGGCCGAACAATACCGGGCCGATCGCGGCGCCTTCTTCAAATCGGTCCATGGCACGCTGAATCATCTCCTCGTCACCGACCGGATCTGGATGCAGCGCTTCACCGGCGAGGGCGATGCGCCGGGCCGGCTGGATGCGATCCTGTTCGAGGCTTTCGACGAATTGCGCGCCGCGCGCGAAGCCGAGGACCAGCGGATCCTGCGTTTCGTGGACGGGCTGGACGACCGGCGCATCGAAGGCACCATCAAATACCGCCGCGTCTCCTCGCCGGAGGAATTCGAGCAGCAACTGGCGCCGGCGCTGGCGCACTGGTTCAATCACCAGACCCACCACCGCGGGCAGGTCCACGCCCTGCTGACCGGCCTCGTCGGCAAGGCGCCGGAACTCGATCTGCTGTATTTCCAGCGGCTGGCGGCCGAGCCGGCCGCCTGATTTCACGAAAACTTCACCGCCCGCTGCGCAGGTTTGGGGCTTGGGGCTTTGCGGCGGCAGGGCGAATGCAGCAAAACTGTGCGGCCAGCCGCCGCGACCGCCCCGTCAATCCCCGTAATATATTGAAGGAACGCGTATTATTCCCATCAAGCGAATTCCACTTGGGCCCAAAACACGCTACCACATCGTGCCAGGAAGCAAGCGCGGCGCCGGCCGTGGCGAAGCTCGCTTTGGTGCCGTTGTCGCGGGATCGTAGTTCGAGGTCTAGATGCTGGAAGCAATACGCAGGGCGATCTCGTTTCTGCGCCAGAAGCAAGTCCTGCACAAGCTGGGTGTCGTCGTCAGCGTCACGGTCATCGGGATCGCGTGCTATGTGCTTTACCACATGCTGCGGCACATCGACGTCGATGAGGTGGTCGAGGCCATCAAGCAGACCGAACCCCGGCAGATCGTGCTGGCCGCCCTGTTCGTCGCCATGGGTTACTTCACGCTGACCTTCTATGACTGGTTTGCGGTTCGCGCGATCGGCCGCGGCGACATTCCATACCGCGTCAATGCGCTCGCCGCCTTCACCAGCTATTCGATCGGGCACAATGTCGGCGCCAGCGTCTTCACCGGCGGCGCGGTGCGCTATCGGATCTATTCCGCCTGGGGGCTGAACGCGATCGACGTCGCCAAGATCTGTTTCCTGGCCGGCCTGACGTTCTGGCTCGGCAACGCCGCGGTGCTCGGGCTCGGGATCGCCTACCATCCGGAAGCGGCGTCATCGATTGATCAGCTGCCGCCCTGGCTGAACCGCATCGCCGCGATCCTGATCATCCTGGCGCTGGTCGGCTATGTGGTCTGGGTCTGGACCCAGCCGCGAAGCGTCGGCCGCGGGCCCTGGACGGTGGTGCTGCCGGGCGGCCCGCTGACGCTGCTGCAGATTGTGATCGGGATCGTCGATCTCGGCTTTTGCGCGCTGGCGATGTACGTGCTGGTGCCTGACGAGCCCAACCTCGGCTTCGTCGTGGTCGCGGTGATCTTCGTCTCCGCGACGCTGCTGGGCTTCGCCAGCCATTCCCCCGGCGGCCTGGGGGTGTTCGACGCCGCCATGCTGGTCGGGCTGTGGCAGATGGACCGCGAACAGCTGCTGGCGGGCATGCTGCTGTTTCGGGTGCTTTATTACCTTGCCCCCTTCGTCATATCTGTAATCTTGCTGACGTTTCGCGAGGTTATGGTGGGGACGCGGACGAAGCGCCTGCGCCAGGCCGCCGCGCCGCCGGGGCTCGACGCGGGGCCCGCCCGCGAAGCCGCCTATGCGAGGGAGCGCGGCGACAAGGGCGCCTGACGATTTGAGGACCCGAACGGGGAGACAGCCGGCTCGATGGCACTAGACGCCCCTTCTTCTTCCTTCTTCTCGCCGTGGCCGGACCGCCTGCGGCATTCGGCCATCATCCTGCTCGCTGCCGGCATCGCGCTTGCCGTCGTGGTCGTGGATGGCGAATTGTCGCTTGTCCGCGCCAGCGCGGTCTTCGCCTGCATCGCCGCCGCCGCGCTGGTGCCATGGCGGCTGCACAACGTCGCCACGTCCCGCGAAGAGGTCCGCGGCATCGCCAGCCCGGTGGAAACCGCCGCCGTCAGCGCCATCGTCGCCGGCATGCCGGATCCGGCGGTGCTGCTCGATCGCGCCGGCCGCGTCATCCACCTCAACGCCGCGGCGGCGCAGCTGGCGCCGGCGCTGCGCAAGAACGAACTCGCCCAGTTCGCGTTGCGCTCGCCCGAGATCATCACCGCACTGCGCGAGGCCATCGCCACCACCGAACCCCGGCGCGCCACCTATCTCGATCACGTGCCGGTGGACCGCTGGATGGAACTGATCATCACCCCGGTGCCGGTGCCGACGCTGTTCGGCGGTACCGAAAAATGCATGCTGATGACGTTCCACGATCAGACGCCGCTGCGCCGGGTCGAGGAAATGCGCGCCGATTTCGTCGCCAATGCCAGCCATGAATTGCGCACGCCGCTGGCGGCGCTGTCCGGCTTCATCGATACGCTGCAGGGGCCGGCCAAGGACGACGCCAAGGCGCGCGAGCGCTTCCTCGGCATCATGCATGCCCAGGCCACCCGGATGGCGCGGCTGATCGACGATCTGCTGTCGCTGTCGCGGGTCGAACTGTCGGCCCATGTCCGCCCCGATACGCTGGTCGATATCGTCCCGATCATCCGGCAGGTCGCCGACGGGCTGGAGCCGCTGGCACGGGAGCGTCAGGTCACGATCGACATCCAGCTGCCCGAGCCGCCGGTGGTGATCGCCGGCGACCGCGAGGAACTGCTGCGGCTGTTCGAGAACCTGATCGAGAACGCGCTGAAATACGGCGCTTCCGGCGGCAAGGTCGTCGTCTCGCTGGTCTCGGCGGTGTCGGGCGAGGGGGTGCCGGAAGTGCGGGTCGTGGTGCGCGATTTCGGTCCCGGCATCGCGCCCGAGCACCTGCCGCGCCTCACCGAGCGGTTCTACCGGGTGGACGTCGGCGACAGCCGCGCGCAGGGCGGCACGGGTCTGGGGTTATCGCTGGTCAAACATATCGTTAACCGCCATCGCGGCCGCCTTTTGATCGAAAGCGTGCCCAAACAGGGGGCGACGTTTACCGCCTGTTTTCCCCAGGCGAAAACCCCGATCGCGGCATAAAGTGAAGCAATTTCAATTGCTTGTTACCGTCATCCAGCTGTCACCAAACCTTCGTAAAAGCTCTTTGTCCCGTATTTAAACGGGGCAGCGTGAGCGCAATCGGGCGCAATCGGCGCTTCGCTCACCAGGGAGACCAGCCAATGAATTTCATCAAAGCGATCGTCGCTGCGGGCCTCGTCGCCGCATCGACGTCGGCGTACGCCGCCGACATCACCGGCGCAGGCTCGACGTTCATCTATCCGGTCCTGTCCAAATGGGCCGATGCCTACAAGAAGGAATCCGGCAGCGGCGTGAACTACCAGTCCATCGGCTCGGGCGCGGGAATCAAGCAGATCCAGGCCAAGACCGTGACGTTCGGCGCCACCGACATGCCGCTGACGGTTGCTCAGCTCGAGAAGGACGGCTTCGCCCAGTGGCCGATGATCATGGGCGCGATCGTGCCCGTGGTGAATGTCGAGGGCGTGAAGGCCGGCGAGATGGTGCTGGACGGCGAGACGCTCGCCAAGATCTATCTCGGCACCATCACCAAATGGGATGACCCGGCGATCAAGAAGCTCAACCCGAAACTCAATCTGCCGTCGGCCGCGATCGCCGTCGTCCACCGCGCGGACGGTTCGGGCACCACCTTCAACTTCACCGACTACCTGTCCAAGGTCAGCGCCGACTGGAAATCGAAGGTCGGCTCCGGCACGGCGGTCGAGTGGCCCGCTGGCGTGGGCGCCAAGGGCAACGAAGGCGTCTCGGGCAACGTTGGCCAGACCAAGGACTCGATCGGTTACGTCGAATACGCCTACGCCAAGCAGAACAAGCTGACCTATACGGCGCTGGTCAACAAGGCCGGCAAGACCGTGCAGCCGACGGACGAGGGCTTCAAGGCGGCCGCTGCCAACGCCGACTGGACGCACGCGCCGGGTTACTACCTCATCCTCACCGACCAGCCCGGCGAGAAGTCCTGGCCGATCGTCGCCTCGACCTTCGTGCTGATGCACAAGGATCCGACCGACAAGGCGGCATCCGCCGAGGCCGTCAAGTTCTTCAAGTTCGCCTTCGAGAAGGGCGGCAAGATGGCCGAAGACCTCGACTACATCCCGATGCCGGACTCGGTGGTCAAGCTGATCGAGAAGACCTGGTCGGCTGACATCAAGAGCTGATCTTGAGCAATATACCCTCGCCGCCTTTCGTTCCCGGGCTCGAGTGATGCGACTGAGCCCGGAATCCATAACCACGATCGGCTGTGGATTCCGGGTCCCCGCCTCGGGCCGGCGAGCACCGACCGGAGGTTCCCGGGTCAATTGGTCAGTGGGAATCGCTCCAAGGCGTAGCGACTTTCTCGTCGCTTTGAACTAGACAGGGGATTGGCGTGGCAGACATGGCCGTTCAGAGCGACGTGATGGAAGCCGCTGGACCTTACGACCGCGCCCGCGCGCTCAATGCTTTCAAGCTTGGCGACGTCACCTTCTATTGGCTCACGCGGGTCTGTGCGATTTCGGTGCTGCTGATCCTCGGCGGCATCATTATTTCCCTGATCGTCGGCGCATGGCCCGCCATCGTGGCGTTCGGGCCTTCGTTCCTGACGACCGCGCGATGGGCGCCATCGGCAGATCCGCCGGTGCTGGGTGCGCTCGGCCCGCTCTACGGCACGATGGTGACCTCGGTGATCGCGATGATCATCGCCATTCCCGTCGGCCTTGGCATCGCGATCTTCCTCACCGAGCTTTGCCCGCAATGGCTGCGTCGGCCGATCGGCATGGCGATCGAACTGCTCGCCGGCATCCCGTCGATCATCTACGGGATGTGGGGCTTCTTCGTGCTCGGTCCTTTCCTGGCCAATCATCTTCAGCCGCTGGTGATCGATGCGTTCGCGAACATTCCGGTGCTCAGCACCATTTTCGCCGGTCCGCCGTCCTATCTCAGCCTGTTCAACGCCGCACTGATCCTGGCCATCATGGTGCTGCCCTTCATCACCTCGATTTCGGTCGACGTGTTCAAGACCGTGCCGCCGGTCCTGAAGGAAGCCGCCTACGGCGTCGGCTGCACCACCTGGGAAGTGGTGCGCAACGTGGTGATCCCCTACACCCGCGTCGGCGTCATCGGCGGCATCATGCTGGCGCTGGGTCGCGCGCTCGGCGAAACCATGGCGGTGACCTTCATCATCGGCAACGCGTTCCGCATCAACGGCTCGGTGTTCTCGCCGGGCACCACGATCTCGGCTGCGATCGCCTCCGAATTCGCCGAAAGTGACGGGCTGCACCAGTCCGGCCTGATCCTGCTCGGCCTGCTCTTGTTCGTGCTGACTTTCTTCGTGCTGGCGGCAGCGCGGCTGATGCTGATGCGGCTGGAAAAGAAGGCGGGGAACTGAGCCATGAACCCGATTTATCGAAGCCGCCGCCGCAACGACATCATCGTGAGACTGCTCTGCCTCGGCGCCGCGATCTTCGGCGTCACCTGGCTGGCGCTGATCCTGTTCACGCTGTTCTACAACGGCCTCGCCGGCATCAGCGTGCAGCTCTTCACCCAGAACACGCCGCCGCCGGGATCGACCGAAGGCGGCCTTTTGAACGCCATCACCGGCTCCATCATCATGACCGTGATCGGCGTCGGCATCGGCGCGCCGCTCGGCATGTTCGCCGGCACTTATCTGGCCGAATACGGCAGGAACGATCGCCTCACTTCGGTGATCCGCTTCATCAACGACATCCTGCTCAGCGCGCCGTCGATCATTATCGGTCTGTTCGTTTATGGCGCGGTGGTGGTCCCGATGCGCGGGTTCTCGGCGATCGCGGGCGCGCTGGCGCTCGCGGTGATCGTCATACCGGTCGTGCTGCGCACCACCGAGGACATGCTGCTGCTGGTGCCCAATCCGCTGCGCGAGGCGGCAAGCGCGCTCGGCCTGCCGCGCTCGCTGGTCATCAAGCGCATCGCCTACCGCGCGGCGCGCTCCGGCCTGATTACCGGCGTGCTGCTCGCGACCGCGCGCGTCGCCGGCGAAACCGCGCCCTTGCTGTTCACCGCGCTCTCGAACCAGTTCTTCAGTCTCGATCTGACCAAGACCATGGCCAACCTGCCGGTGACCATCAACAACTTCGTGCAAAGCCCCTATGAATACTGGAAGCAACTGGCCTGGAGCGGGGCCCTGCTGATTACCCTGACCGTACTTGCCCTGAATATTGGCGCACGCGTGCTTGGCGCCGAGAGGACCGCAAAATGAGTGAAGTTTCCGTATCGATGAGTCATGCCGGCGGATCCGTTCCCTCGGTGGCGCTGCCCGAAGCGCCGGCGAAAGTCACCGCGCGCGGCCTGAACTTCTATTACGGCGAACACCATGCGCTGAAGGACATCAATCTCGCGCTGGGCACCAACCGCGTCACCGCCTTCATCGGGCCGTCCGGTTGCGGCAAGTCGACCTTGCTGCGGATTTTCAACCGGATGTACGATCTCTATCCGGGCCAGCGCGCCACCGGTCAGGTGATGCTCGACCAGATCAATATCCTCGACCCCAAGCTCGATCTCAATCTGCTGCGCGCCCGCGTCGGCATGGTGTTCCAGAAGCCGACGCCATTTCCGATGACGATCTACGAGAACATCGCGTTCGGCATCCGGCTCTACGAGAAGATCTCCAAGTCCGAGATGGACGGCCGGGTCGAAAAGGCGTTGCGCGGCGGCGCGCTATGGAACGAGGTCAAGGACAAGCTGAATGCCTCGGGGCTCAGCCTGTCCGGCGGCCAGCAGCAGCGGCTCTGCATCGCCCGCACCGTGGCGGTGCGCCCCGAGGTGATCCTGTTCGACGAGCCGTGCTCGGCGCTCGATCCGATTTCGACCGCCAAGGTCGAGGAGTTGATCCAGGAACTGGCCGAGGACTACACTATCGCCATCGTTACCCACAACATGCAGCAGGCCGCGCGCGTCTCCGACAAGACCGCCTTCATGTATCTGGGTGAACTGATCGAGTTCGACGACACCAACAAGATATTCACCTCGCCGAGCGATCGACGCACGCAAGACTACATTACCGGCCGCTTCGGCTAAGGGAGATACAAGATGGGCTCCGAACACACCGCCAAGGCCTTCGACAGCGACCTGCAGGAATTGACCCGGCTGGTCGCCGAGATGGGCGGCCTCGCCGAACGCATGATCGTGGATTCCGTCGATGCGCTGATCCGCCGGGATGTCGCGCTCGGCCAGCGTGTCGTCGCCGCCGACGGCGAAATCGACAATCTGCAGCGCGTGATCGAGGAGCGCGCGGTGTTGACCATCGCCCGGCGCCAGCCGATGGCGGTGGACCTGCGCGAAATCGTCGGCGCCATGCGGGTCGCCACCGATCTCGAGCGCATCGGCGATCTCGCCAAGAACATGGGCAAGCGGGTCGCGGCGCTGGAGAGCGATTTCCAGCCGCTGAAGCTGATCCGCGGCCTCGAGCATATGACCGACCTGGTGCAGTCGCAGGTCAAGTCCGTGCTCGACGCCTACGCGGCGCACGATCTGCCGGCGGCGATGGCGGTCTGGAAGGGCGACGAGGAGGTCGACGCCATCTGCACCTCGCTGTTCCGCGAATTGCTCACCTATATGATGGAAGATCCGCGCAACATCTCGTTCTGCATCCATCTGATGTTCTGCGCCAAGAACATCGAGCGGATCGGCGATCACGCCACCAATATCGCGGAAACCGTCTTCTACATGATCGAAGGCCAGCAGATCATGGACAAGCGCCCGAAGGGCGACATGACGACCTTTGCAACGACGGTACCTGGAAACTGAAATTAAGAAAAAGGCTTGAACAAATGAGCGCGCGCATTCTGGTGGTGGAAGACGAGGAAGCGTTGACCACGCTGCTGCGCTACAACCTCGATGCCGAAGGTTACGAGGTCGAGACGGTTGCGCGGGGCGATGACGCCGATACCAGGCTGAAGGAACGCGTTCCCGACCTGATCGTGCTCGACTGGATGCTGCCGGGCCTGTCCGGCATCGAGCTGTGCCGCCGCCTGCGGGCGCGGCCGGAGACCAGGTCGCTGCCGATCATCATGCTGACGGCGCGCGGCGAGGAAAGCGAGCGGGTCAGGGGCCTTGCCACCGGCGCCGACGATTACATCGTCAAGCCGTTCTCGGTGCCGGAACTGCTGGCGCGGGTGAAGGGCCTGCTGCGCCGCGCGAGCCCCGAGCGGCTCGCCACCGTGCTCGCCTATGGCGACATCGAGCTCGACCGCGAGAAGCGCCGCGTCGCCCGCTCGGGCCGCCCGATCGACCTCGGCCCGACCGAGTACCGGCTGCTGGAGTTCTTTCTGGAGCATCCGGGCCGCGTGTTCAGCCGCGAGCAGCTGCTCGACAGCGTCTGGGGCCGCGATATCTATATCGACGAGCGCACCGTCGATGTGCATATCGGCCGCCTGCGCAAATTGCTCAACCCCGGCCGCGAGCAGGATCCGATCCGCACGGTGCGCGGCGCCGGCTACGCGCTCGACGACCGCTTTGCGAAGGTGGAATAGCGATCACACGCGATCGTCGTCCCTGCGAAAGCATGCGAAAGCAGGGACCCATAATCACCGATGTCGGAATTTGAAAAAGGCTGGGGCAACCAGCTGACATAACCACGCAAGCCTGTGGTTATGGGTCCCCGCGTGCACGGCGCGTGCGCGGGGACGACGGCTATGTTCGCCGCATCAGGCGCGCTTTTGCGCCTTTACCTTGCCGGCTTCTGCGGCTGGCGGCGACGGTCGGAGGCGGGCTGATAGGCGATCCGCGAGTGATGGGCGCAATAGGGCAGGCTGGTCAGCGCCTTGCCGCCGCAGAAGAAGAATTCCGGGCTGGAGGGATCGCCGACCGGCCAGTGGCAGGTGGCCTCGTTCAGCTCCAGCAGCGACAGCCGCTGGCTCATCGGCACCACGTTGTCGAAGGCGATCGGATCGGGCTCCAGCTCGACCTCGAAGGCATGGGCCAGCGCGGTGTTGCCGCGCGAAACCGGCCGGGCCACCCGCATCATATGCTGGGCCGGGCGGGCCTTGCGCTGGCGGGGAGCCGCCGAGGAGGGGCTCTTGGCGCGGCCGGAAAGGCCCAGCCGGTGGACCTTGCCGATCACGGCGTTGCGGGTCACATTTCCGAGTTCCGCGGCGATCTGGCTGGCCGAAAGGCCGCCTTCCCAGAGCTTCTTCAGTTGTTCGACGCGATCGTCAGACCAGGTCAATACCGTCATCGCACTCTTCCCCTCGCGTGGCGCCGGCCGATTTTGGGACAGCGCTGCGGTGTCAATCGTCTCAAAAATCCCTGCCGGCAGAATCCCTTAGCCCTCGCCGGGCGCGAAAAGCGCGCCCGGACGTTTACGCCGAACAACTGCGACTAAGAGGATCAGTACTACCGCACGAGATGTCGTACCCGACAGGAAAGAAGCTACAATATGGCGTGACTCCCGCGCAAGAGTCCGCGCGGGTGCGTCCACATGTTCCGTCAGCTAAACATTGCAATGTGCGCTCTTTCCGCGACACCGGGGCTTTACGGGTTTCACGGCCTGCGACCGGTTGACACTTATCCTCTTGGGCATAGAATAGTTCCACGTGCTGCCCCGAAAAGGCGGCACGTTTTGTTTTCCGGGGCTGGTTGCCGATGCGATCGCACCAATGCGCGCATCGCGGCCGGGTCCTAACCCGACAGTGACCGCCATGACCAATAGCGCGACGTCGCATCTGCTTCCCGTATTCGCCAGGGCCGATCTCGGTTTCGAGCGCGGCGAGGGCTGTTGGCTGATCGCGACCAACGGCGAGCGTTATCTCGATTTCACCTCCGGCGTCGCGGTGAACGCGCTCGGCCATTGCCACCCCTCTCTGGTGGCGGCGCTGCAGGAGCAGGCCACCAAATTGTGGCACATGTCGAACCTGTTCAAGAGCCCGGACGGCGAAAGGCTGGCGGCGCGGCTGTGCGAACAGAGCTTTGCCGACTTTGTCTTTTTCGCCAATTCCGGCGCCGAGGCGATGGAATGCGCGATCAAAGTCACGCGCAAATATCACGCCGCCAAGGGCCATCCCGAGCGTTATCGCATCATCACGTTCGACGGCGCGTTTCACGGCCGCACGCTGGCGACACTGGCTGCGACCGGCTCGCCGAAATATCTCGAAGGCTTTGGGCCGCCGGTGGATGGTTTCGATCAGGTGCCGCTCGGCGACCTCGATGCCGTGAAGAAGGCGATCGGCCCGCAGACCGCGGGCATCCTGATCGAGCCGCTGCAGGGCGAAGGCGGCGTGCGCGCCGCGCCGCATGCCTTCTTCAAGGCGTTGCGCCAGCTCTGCGACGACAAGGATCTGCTGCTTGTGTTCGACGAGGTGCAGACCGGCATGGGCCGCACCGGCGAGCTGTTCGCCCACAAGCGTCTCGGCGTGACACCGGACGTGATGTCGCTGGCCAAGGCGCTCGGCGGCGGCTTCCCGATCGGCGCCTGCCTGGCGACGACGGATGCCGCCTCCGGCATGACGCCGGGCTCGCACGGTTCGACCTTCGGCGGCAACCCGCTCGCGGTCGCGGCGGCGAACGCGGTGCTGGACGTCATGCTGAAGCCCGGCTTCTTCGAGCATGTGCAGAAGATGTCGCTTCTGCTCAAGCAGAAGCTCGCCTCGGTGGTCGATCGTCATCCCGGCGTGCTCGCCGAGGTGCGCGGCGAGGGCCTCCTGATCGGCGTCAAGGCGGTGGTGCCGTCGGGCGACTTGGTGACGGCGCTGCGCGAGCAGCATTTGCTCACGGTCGGCGCCGGCGAAAACGTGGTCCGGTTCCTGCCGCCCTTGATCGTGACCGAGGCGGAGATCGAGGAATCGGTACAGCGCCTCGATCGCGCCTGCGTCAAGCTTTCCGGCGGGCAGTTGAAGCGGGCGGCGGGCCAATGAGCAAGGCGCTCCGCCATTTTCTCGATCTGAACGAGCTTCCGACCAGGGAGCTGCGCAACATGCTCGCCTTGAGCGTCGCCATGAAGGCGAAGCTGAAGGCGCACAAGAGCCGTCAGGGCGAGAAGCCGAACCGGCCGCTCGAAGGCAAGACGCTGGCGATGATCTTCGAAAAGCCGTCGACCCGCACCCGGGTGTCGTTCGACGTCGGCATGCGCCAGCTCGGCGGCGAGGCGATCATGCTGACGGGGGCGGAAATGCAGCTCGGCCGCGGCGAGACCATCGCCGACACCGCGCGCGTGCTGTCGCGTTACGTCGACGCCATCATGATCCGCATCCTCAATCACGACGCGCTGCTGGAGCTCGCCGCGCATGCCACCGTGCCCGTCATCAACGGGCTGACGCGGCGCTCGCATCCCTGCCAGGTGATGGCCGACCTGATGACGTTCGAGGAGCACCGCGGCCCGATCGAGGGCCGTACCGTGGCCTGGAGCGGCGACGACAACAACGTGCTGGCGTCATGGGCGCATGCGGCCGAGCGGTTCAAGTTCACTTTGAACGTCGCGACCCCGCCGGAGCTTGCGCCGAAAAAGCCGATGCGGGACTGGATCAAGGCGACGGGGGCCTCGATCGTGCTCGGCAACGATCCGGAAGAAGCCGTGAGCGGCGCCGATTGCGTCGTCACCGACACCTGGTTCTCGATGGGCGACAAGGACGGCGAGCATCGCCACAATCTCCTCAAACCCTATCAGGTCAATGCAAGGCTGATGTCGCTGGCAAAACCCGACGCGCTGTTCATGCACTGCCTGCCCGCCCATCGCGGCGACGAAGTCACCGACGAGGTGATCGACGGCCCACAGTCGGTGGTGTTCGACGAAGCCGAAAACCGCCTGCACGTGCAGAAGGGCATTCTGGCCTGGTGCTTTGAGACGGTGGGGTAATTTTTTTGTCGTCCCGGCCAAGCGCAGCGCGAGCCGGGACCCATACCGCGTGATCAATCAATTGGGCAGTCTGGCAGACGCCTTCTGTCGCAACCAAAAGCGGTGGTTGTGGGTGCCTGCTTTCGCAGGGACGACCGGAGACATTTTTCGCGCCTTCAAACCCCTTTCGTTCTGCACCTTCCGACCCCAGATAAAGGGCCATGACTTCACAATTCCCCGACATCAAAACCGACAAAACCCCGATCCGGGCGCCATCGGCGGTTCCGGTCGACGATGCCGTGCTGCCGTTCGAGGTCGATGCGCTCGACCTGCGGGGACGGCTGACCCGGCTCGGCCCCGCGCTCGACGATGT
>JBGPSI010000093.1:0-18369 GCA_041490045.1 Bradyrhizobium sp. | reverse complement strand
TCCAGGGTGAGTGGTTTTGAGCAACCTCAGTCTGGCCTCAGACTTGGCCGCTATCCACCCCCATGGAATCTTCGCTCCGCTCGCAATGACGTGAGGACACACGTCCGCAATCTCGCGGCGCGAAAGCACCCGGGTTTTGCAAGAACCTTGTCCCTCCTGAAGCAGAGGGCGCAGGGAAGGCCGGGTGCGCGCTGCACCCGCGGTCTCGCGTGCAAATGGGTAGAAGAGCGCACACGAGCATACAGGTTCAGCGGAGGCAATCCGGCCTTCCCTGCGCAATGGTTTTACGGCTTATAACGTGCTCTCCCCGGTGACCGGCTTGTTTGCCACCGTCGCCAGCAGAATCACTTCCGCCAACTTGATGCCAGCGTCGGGGCATCAGGACCACACGACTTCGCCGTCCGCATCAGGGGCTCTCGTCAGGAGCACCGTCAGCGTCCACCGCATCCCGCTCCGCGTTCGTGACGTTGCGCAACGTCCCTCTGTGTGGGACGGGATGGCCGCGGATATGAAAGTGATTTGGTCAAATCGCGAAGCAAAATATTTTTGCGAAAAGGGGCTGGACAGGCAAAGCAGCGATTTGCCCGTCGGGCAGATTTGCGCCAGAGGCGGACATTGGCTGAACGTCGGCTTTTTGACCCAAAACCGACATCGCGCCCGCTGCAACGACGCCAGCGGCCTCTCAAAATCATTTCGGCCTGCACTTATAAGTGATAGGCTAATCGTCGATTGCAGTTCCTCTAGCTATGGGAGGTTGATGCAATGGCCGTCTTGTACACTCTCGACCAGTATGTAAACGACCTGCGGGCTATTACTGCTAAGGAAACTGATCCGGTTAAAATCACCGACCTAGTGGCACCACTGGCCGGGAAGTTCGCTCAATCGCCCAGGTGGTTTCGCCCCGAATATCGTGACTGCGACGCTGAGCAGGGTTTCGGTGTTCACATGCTACACGAAGAGCCTAGCCATGATTTGGCGGTTTTTCTCGTTTCGTGGCTGCCGAACCGGGGCACAAACCCCCACAACCACAAGACTTGGGCGGTCGTTGTCGGCATGGAGGGCGAGGAGAAGGAGATCAGTTACGATCGGCTCGATGACGGCGCTACTCCCGGCTATGCCGATCTTAAGCGCGGCAGCGAACAAGTGATAACCGTTGGTGAGATAACGCGCTGCTACCCGGAACACATTCACAGCGTTTGGAACGTTGGAAAAGACGTTTCAATGTCACTGCACACGTATGGCCGGCACATCAATTACACGGGCCGCTCAGAGTTCGATGTGGAGCACAAGCGCGAGAAGCCATACCTGCTAAAGGTCGCCGTCGACGAGCACGCGCAGACCTAATCCTTTAGCAAGTGGGAGCGTCGGGTATGTCCCACCGAACGGACATGCTGACCCTATTGAGCGATGTCCGGTATCGGGAGCAGAACAGAAAACATCTGCTCGCAGCGAGCATTTCGCCTTTTGACCCATCTCGGACATTTGGCGGAAAACGACCGCTCGAAAAAGCTGGTGCACATGACTTCTCCGGAGGGCTCGGCTGACAGCCGGGGCTCCACTCGCTGCAACGACGGGCTCTGCGCTCCGTTGATCCAAATCAACCTTTGCGTGAGATTATGTCGTTAACTTGGATAAAGCCGCAGTAAGTAAGGCGTCCGCAATGTCCCAGAGTACGCCATCTGAGCAATATCATGCCTACAATGTATGGGACGCCCCGACGCGGTGGTTTCATTGGATAAACGCGCTCGCCGTGCTCGGCTTGATAAGCGTCGGAGTTACTCTGCTGAACGATGATGCGCTCGGACTCTCGGCTGGCGGCAAAGTCCAACTCAAGCAGATACACGTGGCGCTCGGCTACGTCTTGGCGCTGAACTTAATTTGGCGCTTCGTTTGGGCCCTTCTCGGAAACCGCTATGCGCGCTGGCGTGCCATGCTGCCCTATGGATCAGGCTACTGGGGCGCGCTGCGCGGCTACGCCACTGCTTTCCTTTCGGGTGAACCGCAACAATATGTCGGGCACAATCCGGCGGCGCGCATCGGAATCGCACTCATACTAATTCTGCTCCTTCTTCAGACCGCGACTGGACTGATCCTCGCTGGAACTGACCTGTTCTGGCCGCCGTTCGGAGGATGGTTCGCAGGCTGGGTTGCTGCGACCGGTGTCGATCCGGGAACGGTTTCGCCGCTGGCCTCGAATACCATGGATCAAGCCGCATACAAGGCGATGCGAGCCTTCCGGCTTCCCGTCGTGACAATCCACTTGTACGCGTTTTATGCGCTCGCGGGCGTCATCCTGATCCACCTCGCTGCGGTGATCGTGACCGAGATACACGAGGGCGGAAGCATTACGTCAGCGATGTTCACCGGCCGTAAGATTCTCAACCGGCCACCGCAAGACGTATAGGCCCGAGCGTCTCCGGGTGTTTGAAGCAGAGCCGTTCGCGCCACCCGTCTGCAAAGCGGCAGTATTCGCGCTATTTGGGGAATAACCGCTTAGAGGAGGAATAGTCGCCATGATGAGATACGCCGTCGCATTGCTATCCCTCAGTTGTCTCTTTGCATTCTCCGCCCTGGCACAGAATGATCTGCTGTCGAGGGCGCAGCAGCAATTCATACCTATACCGACGGCGCCGCCAGAGCTGCCCGGTAATGTGGCTACCCCCGGGAAGGTCGAACTCGGCAAGATGCTGTACTTCGACCCGCGGCTCTCCGCGAGTCATGCCATCAGCTGCAGCTCATGTCATAGTATCGGGCTCGGCGGTGCCGACGCACAACCCACCTCAATCGGCCATCGCTGGCAGCACGGCGGGCGCAATGCTCCCACGGTCTTAAATGCGGTATTCAACAAAGTGCAGTTCTGGGACGGCCGAGCCAAGGACCTCGAACAGCAGGCTGGAGGGCCGATGGCCAACCCGGTCGAGATGGCGTCGCCAACGACGCATGTGGCCGAGCAGCTGAAAGGCATTCCTGGCTATGGCGACCTATTCGCCAAGGCTTTCCCGGGCGGGTCAGCCCCCATCACGCTTGCCAATGCGCAAAAGGCCATCGCGGTGTTTGAGGCAACGCTGATCACGCCAAACGCGCCGTTCGACCGCTTCCTGAGGGGCGAGCAGGACGCGCTTTCGCCGACGCAGAAAGCGGGCCTAGCAGTCTTCATGGATAAGGGGTGCTCGGCCTGCCACAACGGCATCAACGTCGGCGGCGGCATGTACGCGCCGTTCGGCGTGGTCGAGAAGCCGGGGGCCGAGTTCCTGCCGCCCGCCGACAAGGGCCGCTTCATGGTCACCAAAACTCCGAGTGATGAGTACGTCTTCAAGGTCCCAACGCTCCGGAACATCGCTTTGACTGCGCCCTATTTTCACACCGGGAGAGCCTGGGATCTGCGTCAGGCCGTGGCGGTAATGGGAACCAGTCAGTTAGGCATTCAGCTGACCGACGATGATGTTAACAAGATCGCGACTTTCCTCGACAGCCTGACTGGCGAACAACCGAAGGTGATGTACCCCATCCTTCCGCCAAGCGTGGTGAGCACGCCACGACCCGAGCCGTGATCGAGGTTATCGGTTCTGATCGGCTCTATCCCTCATAGCGCGAAGCTCGGCCCCTAGTGGCCGGGCTTTTTATTCGCTCTGGCAGGTTGCGCTTCGCCTGCTAGGCGGTCTTTCTTTTTGCGCTTAAACATCAAGAAGTGAAACTTGGTTGATGTCTGCTCATGGCAGATAGTGTTGCAAAAGTCTTTTTGCCGCACGGGACTCAATTCTCCGAGCCGTAGGCGCGACGATCGAAGAGCGGTCGATATTTGCTAATGTCGCCTATTGGCACCAGAAGCGGACATCTGCTCAACTTCGGGCGATTCCCGTCGAGCGGAAGGGGAGCCGCTCGGGATTCGGGCGCGTCCAGGTTGACCCGGCCTGCACGACACCCCGCCAACCAAGCTGTGTCACGACGAGCGTTTACTCCTTCGCCGCGTCGGTCACGATCGGGCCGAACGGCTGCCAGTGCTCGCCGTCGAACTTCACCATCTGCAACTGCTTGTTGACGCGGTAGTCGGTCGGCGAGGTCGAGACCGAGATTCCCGGCAGCAACAGGTCGAGCTCCACATTGTGGAGACTGGTGGCCTGCTTCAGCACGTTCTCGCGGGTCAGGTCGTCGCCGCACTGCTTGAGGACCTGAACGAGGAGCTGCGCGGTGATGTAGCCGTAGACGTTGAGGCTCGATGCCTTGTCGCCGTCGGGATAATATTTCTGCATGAAGGCGAGGTAGCGCTGCATGCCCGCATCGTCCTTGGCGGGCTCCGAGGGATCCTTGACATAGCCGACGCTGATGAGGCCCTTGGCAGCCTCGAGGCCGGCCGGCTTCAGCACGGCGCCGACCGAGTTGGCGTTGATGTCGACGATCTGCACGGGGTGCCAGCCGAGTTCGGCGATCTTCTTGATCGCCTGGGCGGCCTGCTTCGGCGTGGTGGCGCTGAAGAACAGATCCGCGCCGCTGTCCTTGATCTTGAGAATCTGGGAATCGATGGTCGGCTCGGTCAGTTCATAGGAAACTTCCGTCACGATCATCTTCGCGGCCTTGTCGCCGAGGCCGGCCTTCAGGCCGTTGAGATAATCCTTGCCGAGGTCGTCGTTCTGATAGAGCACGCCGACCTTGGCGTCCGGATGTTCCTTCAGGATGTACTGGCCGTAGATCCGGCCCTCGACGAAGTAAGAGGGGTTGAAGCCCATCGTCCATGGGAAGTTCTTGGGATCGGTGAATTTCGACGCGCCGGTGGCGGCGAACAGCTGCGGCACCTTCTTGCCGTTGAGGTATTTCAGGACGGCGGCGTTCGGCGCGGTGCCGATGATCTGGAACGTCAGCAGCACCTCGTCGCCCTCGACCAGCTTGCGCACCTGCTCCACCGTCTTCGGCGGGCTGTAGGCATCGTCATACTGGATCAGATTGATCTTGCGGCCGTTCACGCCGCCCTGGTCGTTGACCATCTTCATGTAGGCGGCCTGCGCCTTGCCGACCGTGGCATAGGCCGAGGCCGGTCCGCTGAACGGCACCGTCTGTCCCACCTTGATTTCGGTGTCGGTGGCGCCGGCGTCGTATTTCTTCTGCGCGGTGGCGGAGGAAACCGACAGCGCGACGGCGATCGCGGACGCCGCCGCCAGGTTGAAAAAATTATTCCTCATTGCGTTCTGTCCTCGTGAATGTTGATGCGGAGTTGCTATTCGCCCTTGAGGCCGGCCTCGCGGATCAGTTCGCCCCATTTGCGCGTCTCGTCGTCGATGAAGGCGCCGAACTCGGCGGCGGTGCCGCCATGCGCTTCCAGCCCCTGCACCAGGAGCTTCTGCTTCACCTCGGGATCGGCCAGCGCACGGCCGATTTCCGCCTGCAGCCGATCAGTGATCGCGGCCGGCACGGCGGCCGGCGCCATGAAGCCGTACCAGCCGGAAGCCACCACCTTGGGAAAACCCTGCTCGCGCAGGGTGGGGGCCTGCGGGTAGATGGCGCTGCGCTCGGCGGACGCGACGCCGAGCACGCGCAGCTTGCCGGTCTGGATATAGGGCAAGGCCGTGCTGATCGCGGTCAACGTGGCGTCGACGCGGCCGGCCAACAGCTCGGTGTAGGCCTGGGCATCGCCGCGGAAGGGAATGTTGAGGCCCTTGACGCCAGCGTCACGGAACAACAGCTCGGCCGCGAGATGCGGCTGCGAGCCCACGCCGGGCGAAGCAAAGTTGAGTCCGTCGGGCCGCGACTTGCCGTAGGCGATCAGCTCTTGCAGATTCTTGAAGCTCGCCTCCGCGTTGACGATCAGGAAGATCGGCGCCAGCACGGCCATCGCCACCGGCTGCAGGTCCTTACGATCGTAAGTCAATTTCCCGAACAAGGCTTCGGCGGTCGCATAGGGCGCCGCGGCGTAGAGGAAGGTGTAGCCGTCGGGTGCGGCATGCGCGACGAATTCGTTGGCGAGGCGAGTGCCGGCGCCCGGCCGGTTCTCGACGATGAACTGCTGGCCGAGACGATTGCCGAGATACTCGGCGAGAATGCGCAGCGAGATGTCGTTGGCTCCGCCGGCCCCGTAGGGCGATATCATCCGGACGTAGCGCGTCGGCCAATCGCCCTGCGCGAAAGCGGGGACGCCGGAGCCGGCGGCGAGGCCGGCGGCGATGGAGCCGAGCAGGGTTCGGCGCGTCACCTGCAACCGCGCACCGGCCGATCGGTTTGATTCCACCATGGTTCTCCTCCCTTTTTTGTTGCGAGCCGGCGCCGTTTTTCTTGTTGTCACCGTCGCGCCGGTGTCGTGCTCAGCGATCTACGCGGCCAGTTTCCGCATCATTTGGCTGTCTTCTTTTTGGGTTGCTGCCGAGGCTCGATCACGGGCTCGGCTTCGTTGACGAGCGAGCGGATACTGGCGGCGAGCGCGGCGATGCGCGGCCCGATCTCGGCTTCGAGCTGCCCGGGCTGCAATCGAAAGGCGGGAATGCCGCAATTGATCGAAAAGGATTGCTTCAGGCTTCGCGCGTGAAACAGGGGAGCGGCGACCGCGTGAATGGAAGCCATGTATTCGCCGAAGCAGGTGCAGAATCCCCGCTCCGCGCATTGCCGGATTCCGTCGCGGTACTTGTCGGAATAGGCGGACCACGAATCCGCGCCGTCGGCCTTCATCCGCTCTTCCAGCAGAGCGGACTGGTCGGCGGGCAGGATCGCTGCCGCGGCGCGCCCCATCGCGGTGAGGATGACGGGGATCGGCAGGCCGATGTCGGGGGTGTGCGGTCCGACGTCGCCCGATCGCGCGGACTCGACGTAGATCATCGCGGTGCCGTCGAGCAGGCCGATCGAGACCGTCCCGCGCACGCTCTGTGCGAGTTCCTGCATCAACGGCCGCGCGACCTGGCGGAATTTCATGCTGGCGAGCAGCGGGCGAACCATGCGCAGCGCGCGGGCGCCGAGGCGGTATTTGGCAAGGTCCTGATCGTAACGGAGGTAACCGAGCTCCGCGAGCGTGTGCGTCAACCGTGCCACCGTCGGCCGCGGAATCCCCGTGCGCGCCGACAGCTCCATGTTGCCGAGCATGGGCGCATCGGCGTCGAAGGCTTCGAGCACCACCAGCCCCTTGGCGAGGGTGGTCGCAAACGCCGCGTCGCCGGCGCTTTCGGCGAGCACCGATTCTGCGGTCGGGGACGGAATGAAGGCCGGCTGGCGCCGGAGGGCGGGGTTCATGCCCGTCTAATGGACCATTTTTATACAGGTGTCCAATAAATTCCTCTTTTTGCTACCTTGTGTCCACTAAGTGGACATGCGCCAAGTCCGTCCCTTTCTTCCGGTGCGCCGCGCATCCGGACTCGCCGCGTTCGACGCGGGGGCCAGGAGCGCCGTGGACGGCGAGCTACGCAGAGGAGCAATATGGCGGCCTCAGCAGCTTCCTTCCTCTTCGTCGACAATGCCGGCGCGGAGCACCCGGTGCGATGGTCGCTGTTGCCAACGGCGCCAGTCGTACCGTTCAGCGACGACGATCTCGCCAAGCTCGGCCCCAATCATCTCGAGCAGGATATCGGGGATCGGGCCGCCAAGGCGCCGCAGCGCTGGACCATGGCCATGACGATCGCCAACGGCGTCTTCGAGAGCATGGCCGGCGTGCCGTCACACGAAGAGACCGTGCCCGTCCGCCACGGCACCGGCATCGTTCATCCCAGATGAATTGAGGCGTAGGGGCTGGAAAGCAGAAACGAATGGCGCGCCCGAAGAGATTCGAACTCCTGACCCCTAGATTCGTAGTCTAGTGCTCTATCCAGCTGAGCTACGGGCGCGTGTTTCGCTAGGCATCCAGGGCTAACCGCCCACATGCGTCATTGTGCGTCATTGAGGCATGTCCTGTAGGATCGCGAAAGCGCGCCATAGCTACCGGCTCCGGCTCCGCTTGGCAAGCGCCGCAACGGGGCATCCGAGCCTCTATTGTGCCGGCAGATCCGCCGGCGCGCTTCGCGAAAAGCGCAAAGCTTACCAGGACCTTAAGCGCTGGCCCGCTCGTTGCGCACGCTCAGGAGTTCCACCGGGCGGTCGGGGATGGCGAGCCGGAAGGTGGCGCCGATGGTTCCTTCGACCAGGTTGATCTCCCCGCCATGGGCGCGGATCAGTTCGGCGGCGATCGCAAGCCCCAGCCCGCTGCCGCCGGGTCGGCCTGAGGTCTGGAACGCCTCGAACAGATGGTCGCGGGCCTTCGGGGGCACGCCGGGGCCGGTATCGGACACCTCGATGATCGCGACCGTGCCTTCGCGCCGGCCGGTGATGCGAATCTGGGTCGCCGCGCCGCTGCGGGGATTGTTTTCCAGCGCCTGCGCGGCGTTGCGCACCAGGTTGAGCAGCACGCGGAACAGCTGGTCCGGGTCGGCATCGATCGAGAGCCCGCGCTCGATCGCGGCGACCCAGGTGATCGAGACGTCCGTGGCAAGCCCTGCGGATTCGCGCACCTCGGCGACCACGGGCTCGACCAGCATCATGCGGCGGTCGGGGGCGGCCTCCTGGGCGCGGCCATAGGACAGGGTCGACTGGCAGAACGCGATGGCGCGCTCCAGCGAGCGCATCAGTTTCGGCGCGAAGCGCTGCACCCGCGGATCCGGCACGCTGGCGAGCTGGTCGGACAGCAGCTGCGAGGACGCCAGCAGGTTGCGCAGATCGTGGTTGATCTTGGAGACCGCCAGCCCAAGGGCGGCGAGCCGGCTCTTCTGATGCAGCATCGACACGAGGTCGCGCTGCATGTCGGACAATTCGCGCTCGGCGACGCCGATCTCGTCGCCGCGCTGGCTCGGCACAATGATCCGCGCCGAACTCTCGGGATTCTCGTGGAAGGCGACCAGGCTCGCGGTCAGCCGCCGCATCGGGCGCACGAACAGATAATGCAAAGCGAGGTACACCAGCCCCGCGGTGAGGCCCGCGATGCCGAGCGATACCAGCAACAGATTGCCGGAAAACCGGTACATCGCCTGGCGCAATGGCGCCTCGTCGATCACCACCTCGATGAACTGCGCGCCGCCCGGCGCCGGCCCGACCACGCGGATCGTCTGGTTGCCGGTTTCCAGCATGGTCTCGAAGGAATCGACGATCGCCGACCACACCGTCATCTCGCGCATGTCGACATCATGGTCGATCGCCGCCGGCAGATCGGCACTGGCCAGAAGCCGGCGCTGCTGCCCCATCTTGATCGCGACCGCGCGGGCGCCGATGCTCTTGAGGATCTGCCGCGCCAGCGAATCCGGGACCATTCCCAAAGGCGCGGCGTCCAGCACCAGCGCTGCGGTATTGGCCGCCGCCAGCCGGTCGTTCAGCCGGTTGATCCGGAAATTGGCGATCGCAGGCACGTAGATCATCATTCCCGCGATCATCACCAGGGGAATGGTCAGCAGCAGCAGCTTTCCGGACAGGCCGAGCTGGCGCGGCGGCCTCGGCCGCGGCGTTCCGATAGAAGGCTGTTCTTCGGTCTCTGACACAATACCCGCCTTCGACTCCTCGTGTTGCTGAGGATGCGACCGGCTCCCGAAGCGGTCAAATTACGGATCGCTAATGTCGGTCGGTTCCCGTCATCTAATAAGACCCCCGAAAGACGCCATCCTCGCGATCAAAAACACCGTAGATTGCGACATATTCGCGCGGTTCACGCAGTTTTCGATGGCCCCGGCGGCGCCTCAATTGAGGCGAGCGGCCAGATTGACGAAAACGGGTCGCTCCCGTATAAGCCGCGCCAATTGTCCGCGATGACCCGGTTCGACCGGGGCGGCTCTTTTTGGGCCGGAAACGGCCCGCTTTGGGCCCGCCAGCATCCGCGGACTTACCTCATTTATCAGGCATTCTTGCCCGGTCAGCGGAGAACGACCCGTGAAGCGGACTTATCAACCCAGCAAACTGGTGCGCAAGCGCCGTCACGGCTTCCGTGCCCGCCTTGCGACGACCGGTGGCCGCAAGGTCCTCGCCGCCCGCCGCGCCCGGGGCCGCAAGCGTCTGAGCGCCTGAGCCGGGCTTCCCGGAGATTGAATCATGGATCGGCTAAGGCAGCGGGCGGACTTCCTCGCCGTTGCCAATGGCGCGCGGGCAGGCAGTGCTGCTTTCGTGCTGCAAAGCCGCCCCCGCGACGATGACGGGCCGATCCGGGTCGGCTTCACGGTTACCAAAAAGCACGGCACCGCCACGGAACGAAACCGCATCCGCCGCAGGCTTCGCGAATTGGTGAAGCGGGTGGACGTCATAACAATGCGACCGCACAGTGATTATGTGCTAGTCGGCCGTCGTGCCGCACTGACCTGTGACTTCGCGACCATGCTCGACGACCTCCGCTCGGCACTGCATCGCCTCGAACGGCAGCCCAAGAATCCAGTAGCGAACAATCTAGTAGCGAAGAATCCAGCAGCGAAGCCTCATCGACCAGCGAAGCCTCGTGATGCGACCGCCGCCACCCGAACAGAATGACGAGACCTTGAACGATGTCCGATAATCGCAACACCATCCTCGCCGTCATTCTGTCCGGCCTCGTGCTGATCGCCTGGCAATATTTCTACAACGTCCCGGCGATGGAGAAGCAGCGCGCCGCGCAGCAGGCCACCGAACTGGCCAAATCCGCGAACCCGGCGACAACCCCCCAAGCCACGCCGCAGGCCGGCGCGGCGCCCACGGCCAACGCTCCCGCGCAGCCGACGGCCACAACGGCCGTCGTCAGCCGCGATGCCGCGATCGCCGCCAGCCCGCGCGTCAAGATCGACACCCCCACCTTGACCGGCAGCATCTCGCTGAAGGGCGCGCGCCTCGACGATCTGTCGCTGGTGCAGTTCCGCGAGACCGTCGATCCCGCTTCGCCCGCGATCGTGCTGTATTCGCCCTCGGGCACCGCGACCCCCTATTACGCCGAATTCGGCTGGGTCGCCGCCGCCGGCTCCACGGTGCGGATTCCCGACCAGAACACCGTTTGGCAGCAGGAGGGCACCGGCAGCCTGACGCCGTCGACGCCGGTGACGCTGAAATACGACAATGGCGACGGTCTTGTCTTCCGCCGCACCATCTCGATCGACGAACGCTACCTCTTCACCATCAAGGACGACGTCAGCAATGTCGGCAACGCGCCGGTCACGCTGTATCCGTTCGCGCTGATCTCGCGTCACGGCACCCCGCAGGTTTCCGGCTACTACATCCTGCATGAAGGGCTGATCGGCTATCTCGGCGAGCACGGCCTGCAGGAATATACCTACAAGAAAATCGACGACGCCAAGACGGTCAGCTTCAAGGCCATCGACGGCTGGCTCGGCATCACCGACAAATACTGGGCCTCGGCGCTGTTGCCCGACACCAATGCGCAGCTGCAGGCGCGGTTCTCGTCCAACCAGGTCGGCACGACGCACAACTACCAGACCGACTATCTGCAGGATGCCCAGACCATCGCGATCGGCGGCTCGGCAAGCGCCAATGCCCGGCTGTTCGCCGGTGCCAAGGAAGCCAAGGTCGTCGGCATCAATTTTCCGCTGGCCGGTCTCGGCGGCTACAACCAGCAGCTCTCGCTCAACCACTTCGATCTCCTGATCGACTGGGGCTGGTTCTACTTCATCACCAAGCCGATGTTCCTGGCGCTCGACTTCTTCTACCATCTGGTCGGCAATTTCGGCATCTCGATCCTGCTGGTGACGGTGCTGGTGAAACTCCTGTTCTTCCCGCTCGCCAACAAGTCCTATGCGTCGATGGCGAAGATGAAATCGGTGCAGCCGCAACTGGCCGCGCTGAAGGAGCGCTATCCCGACGACAAGGTGAAGCAGCAGCAGGAGATGATGGAAATCTACAAGAAGGAGAAGATCAACCCGATCGCCGGTTGTCTTCCCGTCGCCTTGCAGATTCCGGTGTTCTTCTCGCTCTACAAGGTGCTGTTCGTCACCATCGAAATGCGGCACGCGCCGTTCTTCGGCTGGATCAAGGACCTGTCGGCGCCCGACCCGACCAATCTGTTCACCCTGTTCGGCCTGCTGCATTTCGATCCGACCCAGCTGCCGCTGTTCGGACATTACCTCGCGCTCGGCGTCTGGCCGATCATCATGGGCATCACGATGTGGTTCCAGATGAAGCTCAATCCGACGCCGCCGGATCCGACCCAGCAGATGATCTTCACCTGGATGCCGCTGATCTTCACCTTCATGCTGGCGGGCTTCCCGGCCGGTCTCGTGATCTACTGGGCCTGGAACAACACCCTGTCGGTGCTGCAACAGAGCTTCATCATGCGCCGCAATGGCGTGAAGGTTGAACTGCTGGACAACCTCAAGGCGACGTTCGGGTCCAAGAAGGCCGAATCGAAGACGTGACGACGCCGTCATCCTGAGGAGCGCGCTCTTGCGCGCGTCTCGAAGGATGGGTGGTCTCTAGTTAATTCGATTTGGACCTCATGGTTCGAGACGGCGCAAGAGCGCCTCCTCACCATGAGGAAAGAGAGAAAGCTTCGCATGCCCGCCAAATCCGATGCGAAGCTGATCGAGGATGGCCGAAAACTGTTCGCGGGCGACTGGCAGTTCTTCTGGGCCTCGCCCTCGATCGAAACGCTGCCGCCGATGGCGGGCATCGAGGTCGCCTTCGCCGGCCGCTCCAATGTCGGCAAATCCAGCCTGATCAACGCGCTGACCGGGCGCAACGCGCTGGCGCGGACCTCGCATACGCCCGGCCGCACCCAGGAACTTATCTTCTTCGAAGGCCCCGGCGACGCCGGCTTCCGGCTGGTCGACATGCCCGGTTACGGCTACGCCTCCGCGCCGAAGGCCAAAGTCGCGTCGTGGACCGCGCTGATCCACAAATTCCTGCAGGGCCGCAGCAACCTGGCGCGGGTCTATGTGCTGATCGATGCCCGGCACGGCCTGAAAGAAGTCGATCTCGACGTGCTGAACACGCTCGACAAATCGGCGGTCAGTTATCAGGTCGTGCTGACCAAGGCCGACCAGGTGAAGGCGGGCGAGCTGGAACAACGGATCGCCGACGTTGGGCAAGCGCTGGCCAAGCATCCAGCGGCCTATCCGGAAGTGCTGGTGACGTCCTCGCGCACCGGTGCCGGAATGCCGGAACTGCGCGCAGCGATGGTGCGGCTGCTCGGGGAGCGCCGCTGATGGCCGCCTCGCGCGCTCACCGCATCCTGATCGGGCTTTCCGGAATCATGGGCGCCGACGGCGTCATCCTGGCGGCGGCCTCCGCGCATCAGGCTGATGCTTCGCGGCTGGGCCCGGCGTCTTCGATGCTGCTGTTTCACGCCTGCGCGGTGCTCGCCTCCGTGGCGCTGATCGAGCGCGGCGTTATTCATGCCCGGATCGGGAACGTGGCCGCGTGGGGTTTTGTCATTGCAGCCGCCTTGTTCGCAACCGACCTGGCGCTTCGGCAATATGCCGGCCACAGCCTGTTCCCTTTTGCCGCCCCGACCGGCGGCACGCTCCTGATCGCGAGCTGGCTCGCGCTCGCGGTGGCGGCGGCATGGCCGCGGGGGAATTGAAGCCGGATTTTCTTCCTTCTCCCCTTGTGGGAGAAGGTGGCGCGCAAAGCGCGCCGGATGAGCGGTCTCTATCCGCGGAGAGAACCCCTCACCCGTCACGAACGCGCTTTGCGCGTCCGTGCCACCCTCTCCCACAAGGGAGAGGGGAAAAGCGAAACTTTGCGCCGTGCCCGGCAATCGGATAGAAACCGCCCGACCCCGCTGACCACGAGACCCCCTTCATGACCGACGTGTCGAACATCAGTCCGCTCGATCAGGCCCGCATCCTGTCCGAGGCGCTGCCGCACATGCAGCAGTATGACGAGGAAACCATCGTCATCAAATATGGCGGCCATGCCATGGGCGCCGAGGAGACCGCCAAGGCGTTCGCGCGCGACATCGTTCTTCTGGAACAGACCGCCATCAACCCGGTGGTGGTGCATGGCGGCGGACCGCAGATCGCGACCATGCTGAAGCGGCTCGGCATCCAGTCGGAATTCGCCGCGGGCCTGCGCATCACCGACGCCGCGACCATCGAGATCGTCGAGATGGTGCTGGCGGGCTCGATCAACAAGCAGCTGGTCGGCTACATCAACGAGGCCGGCGGCAAGGCGGTCGGCCTGTGCGGCAAGGACGGCAACATGGTGATGGCGTCGAAGGCGACGCGCACCATGGTCGATCCGGATTCCCAGATCGAGAAAGTGGTCGATCTCGGCTTCGTCGGCGAGCCCGAAAAGGTCGACCTGACGCTGTTGAACCAGCTGATCGGCTACGAGCTGATCCCGGTGCTGGCGCCGCTGGCGACGTCGAAGACGGGACAGACCTTCAACGTCAACGCCGACACCTTCGCCGGCGCAGTCGCGGGCGCGCTCAAGGCAAAACGGCTGTTGCTTCTGACCGACGTCCCCGGCGTGCTCGACAAGTCGAAGAAGCTGATTCCGGAGCTATCGGTCAAGGACGCCCGCAAGCTGATCGCCGACGGCACCATTTCCGGCGGCATGATCCCGAAGGTCGAGACCTGCATCTACGCTCTGGAGCAGGGCGTACAGGGCGTGGTCATCATCGACGGCAAGACACCGCACGCGGTCCTGCTCGAATTGTTCACCAATCAGGGCACGGGCACGCTGATCCACAAGTGACGATGGCAGGCACCAATCCCTCCCGAGTCGTCATGGCCGGGCTTGTCCCGGCCATCCACGTGTTGCCGGCGGCCTGGAAGGAAGACGTAGATGCCCGGGTCATCAGGCGCGAAGACGGCGCTTCGCGCCTTTTGCCCGGGCATGACGACCCGAGAGTAATGCGATTTCTTTCATACACCTTGAAAGCTTTCCTCATCGCGCTGCCCGCGGCTTTCATCTGCTTTCTCGCCTCGGGGGAGCCGGCCCATGCCGATCTGAAGATCTGCAATCGTATGAGCTATGTCGTCGAGGTTGCGATCGGCATCGACGAGAAGGCTGCCACCGCGACGCGCGGCTGGTTCCGCATCGACCCGGCGGCCTGCCGCGTCGCGGTGCAGGGCACGTTGACCGCCGACCGCATCCTCCTCAACGCGCATGCGCTCGGCCTCTATGGCTCCTCGCCGATCCCGCAAAACGGCGGCGATACGCTGTGCGTCGCGCCAGGCAATTTCGTCATTGCGGCGGCCCGCCAATGCCGCACGGGACAGACGCCCGCGCCGTTTACCCAGATCACCCCGACCACGGCCGACGACGGCAATCTGGTGGCCTATCTCGCCGAGGACAGCGAATATGACGACGAGCAGGCGAGACTCGCCGGCATACAGCGGCTGCTGGTGATCGCGGGCTATGATGCCGCGCCGATCGACGGTGTCGACGGCCCGAAGACGCAAGCAGCACTGGCGGCGTTCCTGAAGAGCCGCGGCATGCCACTCGACATCGCGCAGGCGCCGAATTTCTTCACCATGATGATCGCCGCGGTGCAGGCGCCCTCCGCCAACGGGCTGACCTGGTGCAACGACACGCCACACAAGGTCATGGCCGCGGTCGCCACCGACGACGGCAAGACCGTGACCAGCCGCGGCTGGTACCGGATCGATCCCGGCAAATGCCTGCATCCCGACGTCACCGGGCAACCCAGGCAGGTCTACAGTTTCGCCGAAGCCGTCGATGCCGACAACCGCACGCTCAAGATCAAGGACAAGCCGTTGAACTGGGGCGGCGCCAAGGAGCTCTGCACCCGCGAGAGCAAGTTCGAGATCAACGAACAGGGCGACTGCGGCAGCCGCGGCCTTGCGGCGACAGGCTTTGCCGCCGTCGACATGTCGAGCGGCGGCAAGACGCTGCGCTTTGCGTTGCCATGAGTTTTTCACCGTCCCGGCCTGGTGCGCAATTGCGCACAGGCGCCGGGATCCATAACCACCAGCCGGAGTTTTGATCGCCGATGTCAGCTACACCAAAGGCGACGCACACCGTGCCCTTCAAGACCGCCGCGGCGCATGGGTCCCGGCTTTCGCCGGGACGACGCTGAGAAAATGAAAAACCCCCGCCGCTTCAGCCACATCGACACCTGGGTGTTCGACCTCGACAACACGCTGTATCCGCATCACGTCAATCTGTGGCAGCAGGTCGACACCCGGATCGGCGAATTCGTCAGTCGCTGGCTCAAGGTGTCCGCGGAGCAAGCGCGGCTGATCCAGAAGGATTATTATCGCCGCTATGGCACCACCATGCGCGGCATGATGACCGAGCATGGCGTGCGCGCCGATGACTATCTCGCCTACGTGCACCAGATCGACCACTCGCCGCTCGAGCCCAATCCCGCGATGGGCGCGGCGATCGCAAGACTTTCCGGACGCAAGCTGATCCTGACCAACGGCTCGACCTACCATGCCGGCAAGGTTCTGCAACGTCTCGGCATCAGCGAGCATTTCGAGGCGGTGTTCGACATCATCGCCGCCGAGCTCGAGCCGAAGCCGGCGCCGCAGACCTACCGGAAATTCCTGGCCGATCACGCCGTGAATCCGAACACCTCGGCGATGTTCGAGGATCTGGCGCGCAACCTCGCGGTGCCGCACCGGCTCGGCATGACCACGGTGCTGGTGGTGCCCGACGGCTCCAAGGAAGTGGTGCGCGAGGACTGGGAGCTGGAAGGCCGGGATGCCGCCCATGTCGACCATGTCACCGACGATCTGACCGGATTTTTGCAAGGGCTGGCGAAGTCGTAGCCCGCAAGCCCGCGTGCGGCCACCCTTCGGCCGTCATACCCCGCGAATGCGGGGTATCCAGCATGCCCTGGCTTCCGAAGTAGAACTCTGGCGCCCCGGAATACTGGATCACCCGCCTTCGCGGGTGATGACAGCCGAATTGGACGACGCATTGCCTTGACTCTCCCGCCCCAAATCCCGACAAAAGCCCCCCAAATCGCGACCGTTTGCCCACCTCTGTCCAAGGAAATCTCGATGTCCCTGCCCGCCCTCGAATCCACCATCAATGCCGCGTTCGATGCCCGCGATGGAATCTCGACCGCGACCAAGGGTGAAATCCGCGACGCCGTCGATTCCGCGCTCGAACTGCTCGACAAGGGCGAGGCGCGGGTGGCCGAGCGCGAGGAGAGCGGCAAATGGAAGGTCAATCAGTGGCTGAAGAAGGCGGTGCTGCTGTCGTTCCGGCTGAACGACATGAGCGCGATCGCCGGCGGCCCGGGCAAGGCCGCGTGGTGGGACAAGGTGCCGTCGAAATTCGAAGGCTGGGGCGAAAACCGTTTTCGCGACGCCGGCTTTCGCGCGGTGCCGGGCGCCATCGTGCGCCGCTCGGCCTTCATCGCCAGGAACGTCGTCCTGATGCCGTCCTTTGTCAATCTCGGCGCCTATGTCGATGAGTCGACCATGATCGATACCTGGTCGACGGTCGGCTCCTGCGCCCAGATCGGCAAGCGCGTGCACATTTCCGGCGGCGTCGGCATCGGCGGCGTGCTGGAGCCGCTGCAGGCCGAGCCCGTGATCGTCGAGGACGATTGCTTCATCGGCGCGCGCTCGGAAGTCGCCGAGGGCGTGATCGTGCGCAGGGGCGCGGTACTGGCAATGGGCGTGTTCCTGGGCGCCTCCACCAAGATCGTCGACCGCGACACCGGCGAAACCTTCATCGGCGAGGTGCCGGAATACGCCGTGGTGGTGCCGGGCACCCTGCCGGCCCGGCCGCTGAAGAACGGCCAGCCCGGCCCATCGACCGCCTGCGCCGTCATCGTCAAGCGCGTCGACGAGCGCACCCGCGCCAAAACCAGCATCAACGAGCTGTTGCGGGACTAGAACCCTTGCCGTTTCGATTGAATCGAAACCGGGCTCTGGATTGTTGATTTGACGCGATTTCTTGACGCGAGCCGGTCTCCACCTCGCTTGAAAACGCTCTCAAATCGAACCGAAAGCCGCCGGCGGTCCGGAATATTGGTCGCATGGAGTGGGACCAGCTTCGTGAGCTGGAATTTGTTCCGCACAGCGCTGGCCCATCGCCGGGCGAGCATGTTAAGCGGGGGGCATGACCGACGCCCTTTCCATTGCCCAGGACCTCCTCCGCTGCCCCTCGGTGACCCCAGCGGACGCCGGCGCGCTCGGCGTGCTTGAAGCAATCCTGAAGGCCGCCGGTTTCGAGGTGCATCGCGTCACCTTCGGCGAACCCGGCACCGCCGATGTCGACAACCTCTATGCCCGCCTCGGCGACAGCGCCCCGCACATCACCTTTGCCGGGCATACCGACGTGGTGCCGCCGGGCGACGAGAGCGCATGGAGCCATGGCGCGTTCGCAGGCGACGTCAAGGACGGCTTTCTCTATGGCCGCGGCGCCGTCGACATGAAAGGCGGCATCGCCTGCAGCGTCGCGGCGGTGTTGCAATATCTCGCCGGCCATGGCGGCAAGCCCCGGGAAGACGGCACCGGCTCGATCTCGTTCCTGATCACCGGC
>JBGPSI010000092.1:0-18637 GCA_041490045.1 Bradyrhizobium sp. | reverse complement strand
TTCGCTCGCGGTATGGCTGCTCAAGGGCTTCATCGACGAGATCCCGCGTGAGTACGAGGAAGCGGCGATGATCGACGGCTACACCCGCTTTCAGGCGTTCGTGAAGGTGGTGTTGCCGCAGGCGACGACCGGCATCGCGGCCACCGCGATCTTCTGCCTGATCTTCGCCTGGAACGAATATGCCTTCGCGGTGCTTCTGACCTCCGGCAACGCGCAGACGGCGCCGCCCTTCATTCCGATCATCATCGGCGAGGGTGGGCAGGACTGGCCGGCGGTGGCCGCCGGCACGACGTTCTTCCTGGTGCCGATCGTGGTGTTCACGGTGCTGTTGCGCAAGCATCTGCTGCGCGGCATCACCTTTGGAGCCGTCCGCAAATGAGCCTCGAAGCGAACTCATCGATGCCGCGCGCTGGTTTCACGGACAGAATTCTGCGCCGCGGTCCGCTGGAGGCGATCGCGACGGCGATCATCGCCGCGGGTGTCGTCATGCTGATGCAGCCGTTTTCCCTGACGCTGCATTCCTGGTCGTTCGCGACCACCCTGTTCGGGACTGTGATGTTCACCATCGTCTCGAAGGTCCGGGAGTAGGGAGCCATGGCACAGATCAGGGTCGAGGCGCTCAACAAGTCCTTCGGGACGTTTCATGCCGTCAAGACCGCCAGCTTCACGGTGGAGGACGGTCAATTCCTCTGTCTGCTCGGGCCTTCCGGCTGCGGCAAGACCACGACGCTGCGCATGATCGCGGGACTGGAATTGCCAACCGCCGGCACCATCCGGCTCGGCGGCGAGGACGTGACGATGAATCGCGCCTCGGCGCGCGATATCGCTTTCGTGTTCCAGCTGTTCGCGCTCTATCCGCATCTGAATGTTCGGCGCAATATCGGCTTTCCGCTGAAATGCGAGGGTATCGGTGCGGCGGAGCGCGAGCGGCGGGTCGTGGAGGTCGCGCGTATCCTGCGCATCTCCCATCTGCTCGACCGGTCGGTGTCGGGGCTTGCCGGCGGCGACCGGCAGCGCGTCGCGCTCGGCCGGGCCATCGTGCGCAAGCCGAAATGCTTCCTGATGGACGAGCCGCTCGGGGCGCTCGATACCGAGATGCGCGAGGCGATGATCCTCGAATTGCGCGCGTTGCATGACCGGCTCGGCGCGACCACGGTCTATGTGACGCATGACCAGCTCGAGGCGATGGCGATGGCCGACAGGATCGCCGTGATGAACCACGGCGTCGTCGAGCAGGTCGCGAGCCCGCGCGACATCTATGACCGGCCCGCTACACTTTTCGTCGCGGACTTCATCGGTTCACCACCGATGAACTTCCTGCCGTTTCGGGGCAGCCTGCAGGCCGGCGCGCGCGCGATCCGGCTTGGCGAGCGCGAAGTCGCCATTCCCACCGCACGCGAGGCGGTGGCGGAAACCGATCTCGTGCTCGGGGTCCGCCCCGAGCATGTGCGTTTCACCGATCAGGGCATGGTGCGGGGCGAGGTCTACGGCTGCGAATATCTCGGCACGACGCAGATCGTGACCGTGACGACGCGCTACGGCGCGCTCAAGGCCCGCTCGCCCGCCAGCATTTCTTTTCGGACCGGCGAGAATGTCGGGCTCGATTTCCGGCCCGATACGCTGTCGATCTTTGACAAGGAATCGGGGCGGGCGATCCGCACGGCGTTGCATGAAGGAGGGGCGCATGGCTGAAGTCGAAATCGGAGCCGTCTCCAAGGCGTTCGGCAAGACGCGAGCGGTCGGCGATTTGTCCCTGACCGTTGCAAACGGCGAATTCGTCGCGCTGCTCGGGCCGACGGGCGCCGGCAAGACCACGACCTTGCGCCTCGTTGCCGGATTGGAGATGCCGGATCGCGGTTCGATCCGGATCGGCGGGCGCGACGTCACCGGCGATGCGCCGGCCGATCGTGACGTCGCCTTCGTGTTCCAGCAATATTCGCTGTATCCGCACCTGAGCGTGTTCGAGAACATGGCTTTTGCGTTGCGTGCGCCGATCCGCCGGGTGCCGGAGGCCGAGATCCGCGCCAAAGTGGAAGAAGTGGCGCGTCTGCTGCACATCGAAACCAAGCTGAACAACAAGGCGACTCAATTGTCGGGCGGGCAGATGCAACGCGTCGCGATCGGCCGGGCGCTGGTGCGTTCGCCCTCGATCTATCTGATGGACGAGCCGCTGTCCTCGCTGGACGCCAAGCTGCGCGGCGAGATGCGGCTCGAACTCAAGCGCATCCAGACCGATCTCGGCGCCACCATCCTCTATGTCACCCACGATCAGACCGAAGCCATGACCATGGCGTCGCGGATCGGCGTGATCGAGGCCGGCCGGCTGATGCAGATCGGAACGCCGCGGGAGATCTACGAGAATCCGGTCAACGCCTATGTCGCCGCGCGGCTCGGCCAGCCCGCGATCAACCTGCTGCCCGCGGCCTTGTTCGCCGGCGTGCCGTCCGCGGCCAAAACCATCGGTGCGCGCACCGAGCACCTGACGATCGTGCGCGGCGGCGGCGACGTGTCGGCTACCGTGACGCGGATCGAACACCTTGGCGATCAGAGCCATCTCCACCTCGACCTCGGCGGCCAGCCCGTGGTGACGTTGTCGGATCCCGAGGCAAATCTCGGCGCCGGGGATGTCGTGTCGCTCCGCCTCAACAAGCCGCTGTTCTTCGATGCGGCCGGCGGGAGGGTCGCGGCATGACACTCGATCGGGCAGCCAGGGAAAAACTGGTGCGGGCGCTGGCGGCCGCGATGATCGAGCACGCCGACGAGCTGACCAGCCTCGACCAGGCGATCGGCGACGGCGATCACGGATTGAACATGAAGCGCGGCTTCGAGGCCGTGGTGGCGACGCTGCCAGGCCTTGCTGACAAGTCGCTGCCGGAAATGCTGAAGGCGATCGGGATGACGCTCGTGATGAAGGTCGGCGGGGCCTCCGGACCGTTGGTCGGCACGTTCTTTATGGAGCTCGGCAAGGCGCTTCCGGAACAACCGGCGCGCGCCGATCTCGTCGCGGCGACCGAGAAGGCGATCAACGCCGTCAAGGCGCGCGGACGCTCGGATGCGGGACAGAAAACCTTGCTGGACGTGCTGGTGCCGGTACAAGGCGTATTGGCTGACGGCGGCGATGCCAGGGCGATCGCGGCCGAGGCGGCGCAGGCCGCCGATCGCACCACGCCGATGCTGGCGATCCGCGGCCGCGCATCGTTTCTCGGCGAACGTTCAATCGGTCATATGGACCCGGGTTCGCGCTCGGCGTCCCTGCTGATCGGCGCGGCAGTTGCGATACTGGAATTCGAGGCAAATACATGAACAATTCAAATTCCGGTAATGTCGGAATCGTCATCGTTTCACATTCCCCCAAAATCGCGGAGGGCGCGGCCGACATGGTGCGTCAGATGGTCGGCAGTGCGGTGCCGCTTGCCTGGACGGGTGGCGACGTTGATGGAGGGCTCGGTACGAATGTTGCCGGAATCCTCGAGGCGATCGAGACGGCCTGGTCGCCGGCCGGCGTGGCGATCCTGGTCGATCTAGGCGGGGCGGAGACCAATTCCGAGATGGCAGTGGAGATGCTGGCCGAAGACCGGCGCGCGCGCGTCGTCGTCTGCAATGCCCCGGTGGTCGAGGGGGCCGTGATCGCCGCGACCGAATCTTCAGGTGGCTCGCCGCTTGCTGCCGTCAAGCGTAGCGCGGAGGAATTCTATGCATGATGTCAACGCCGGCCGCGCGGCTGAAACTTTCGTGCCGCTGACGGCCTCGGCGGTTCTCGTCAATCCGGTCGGTCTGCATGCGCGGCCATCGGTCAAGTTCACGCAGTGCGCGAAGGGTTTCGCCGCCAGGATCGAGTTTGCGCTGGCGGCGGACGGACCCTGGACCGACGCCAAGAGTCCGGTGAAGGTGATGCGCGTGAAGGCCCCGCAGGGCGCGACGCTGTATTTCCGCGTCACCGGCCCCGACGGCGAGGCGGCACTCGCTGCCATGCTGGCGCTGGTGCATGACGGTTTTGGCGAGGCGTGAGGCCGTGACCGAGATTCATCTCACCGGCCGTCCCGCTTCCCCAGGCCTTGCCATCGGGCCGGTCACCGTGCTGACTGCCGCTGTCGCGAACAGGACCGCGATCGGCGATCCCGCGCAGGAAGCGGCCGCGCTGCAGATGGCGATCGAAGCCGCCACAATCGAGATCGCTGAACTGATCGCGACGGTGCAGGGAGAGGTGGCGGACATTCTGGAATTCCAGGTCGCGATGCTGGAAGACGAGGCGCTGGCGGAGGGGGCCTACGACGCCATCTCGGTAGGTGTTGCCGCCGACCACGCCTGGCGTTCGGCGCTCGACGCCGAGATATCAGGCTATCGTGCCGCGGAAGATGAATATTTCCGCGCCCGTGCCGCGGATCTGGCCGATATCCGCGACCGTGTGCTCGCGCGCCTGAGCGGCGGGGACACCGCCGCGAAGATCACAGGCGGTTCGATCGTCGCCGGCGACGATATCTCGCCGACCGCCTTTCTTGCCGCCGACTGGACGCGCGGCGGCGCCATCGCGCTGGCCGCCGGCTCGCCGTCTTCGCATGTCGCGATGCTGGCGCGTGCGCGCGGAGCGCCCATGGTGGTCGGGCTCGGCCCGTTGTCCTGGAACGGGCATCCGCCTTCATTGGCGCTCGTCGATGGCGATACAGGTACGGTGATCTTCGATCCCGAGCCGGAAACGCTGCGCCTGTTCGAGCATCGCATGGCGGCCGCGAACGCCGCGCGCGCCGCCGCCGATGCCGGCCGCGCCGAGCCTGCCTATACGGCCGACGGCCGGCCGATCGCGGTCCTTCTCAACATCGCCGCGCCGGGAGACCTCGCGGGCCTCGATCCCGCCATCTGCGACGGCATCGGCCTCGTGCGCACGGAGTTTCTGTTCGAGGCGTCCCGGGGCCTGCCGGACGAGGACACCCAATATGCGGTCTACCGGCGCGTTCTCGACTGGGCCGAGGGACGGCCGGTGACGATCCGCACCCTTGATGCCGGCGGCGACAAGCCGATCAAAGGTTTGACCGTCGAGGGCGAGAGCAATCCGTTTCTCGGCCTTCGCGGCATCCGCCTCTCGCTGACGCGGCCCGAGGTGTTTCGCGTGCAATTGCGGGCGCTGTGCCGCGCGGCCGTGCACGGCGCGCTGAAGGTGATGCTGCCCATGATCGCCGTGCCATCGGAACTCGACCGTGCCGCCGCCATGTTGGACGAAGAGTTCACGGCCCTGAAGGCCAAAGGCGTTGCCTGCGCGCGCCCGCCGCTTGGCATCATGGTCGAGGTCCCGGCGGCCGCGCTCCGCGCCGGGGATTTCAATGCGGCGTTCTATTCCATCGGCTCGAACGACCTGACCCAGTATACGATGGCCGCGGCACGCGACGTCGGCGCCGTCGCCGATCTCAATGATACCGGCAATCCCGCTGTGCTGGCGCTGATCGCCCGCACCGTCGAGGCCGGATGCAAGCGCGGCGTCGAGGTTTCGCTGTGCGGCGACGCCGGGGCCGATACGCGCCTGACGACGGCGCTGCTTGCGACAGGATTGACGGCGCTTTCGGTGTCACCGATTGCGGTCGCCCGGCTCAAGGCTGCCATCGCAATGGTGGGTTCATGATGGACGATGCAGGCGAGGGCAAAAGCGGGCCCGGCGACAGCAATGTCGCGGAATACAAGCTCATCCTGCGGCGGGTGCTTGACAACCGGCCGTCCGGAACGCGACTGAAGCTCGCGGCGGCGCTGGGCAAGAACCGCTCCTTTGTCACCCAGATCACCAATCCAGCCTATCTGGTGCCGATCCCGGCGAAGCATGTCGCGATTATTTTTGAAGTCTGTCATCTGTCCGGCGCCGAACGGACGGCATTTCTCGAAGCCTATGGACGTGCGCACCCCGGACGGCTGCGCGCACCGCACCGCGATGCGCGCACGCGCACCCTGGTGGTGACCGTGCCCGACCTCGGCGACGACAAGAAGAACCGTGCGCTCGAACAGCTCATCGTCGATTTCGCGGCGCGGCTCGCGCGCTACGCCGAGAGCGTGGGCTGACGGCTTGATCCGGACTGCAAGATAAAACACGCGGGAGGACGTTCATGAAGAAGCTGATCAACAGCACCGACACGGTGCTCGAGGAAAGTCTGGACGGCCTCGCGGCCGCGCACGCGGAAATCCTGCTGCTGGGCGCGGAACGCAAATTCGTGCGCCGCCGCACCTTGAAGCCGGGCAAGGTCGCGCTGATTTCGGGCGGCGGCTCCGGACATGAGCCTCTGCATGCGGGTTATGTCGGCCTCGGCATGCTGGATGCCGCGTGCCCCGGCCAGGTCTTCACCTCGCCCACGCCCGACCAGATGATCGAGGCCGCGGAGGCCGTCGACACCGGCGCGGGCGTACTCTTCATCGTCAAGAACTATGAAGGCGATGTGATGAATTTCACCATGGCGGCCGAGATGGCGGGGCGGGACATCGCGACGGTGGTGACGAATGACGACGTGGCGGTCGAGAAGTCGACCTACACGACCGGCCGTCGCGGCGTGGCGGGCACGCTGATCGTGGAAAAGATGGTCGGCGCCGCGGCCGAGACCGGAATGCCGCTTGCCGCTCTCAAGGGGCTCGGCGATGAGGTTAACCGGCGCACCCGCTCGATGGGTGTGGCGCTGATGCCGTGCACGGTGCCGGCGGCAGGGCGGCCGAATTTCACATTGGCTGACGATGAGATGGAAATGGGCGTCGGCATTCATGGCGAGCCCGGCCGGCGTAGGGTGCCGCTGGCTTCAGCCGATGCAATTGCCGCCGAGCTGCTCGACGCGATCCTGAAGGATCTTGCGCCGAGCAAGGGGAGTGAAGTGTTGCTTCTCGTCAACGGTTTCGGCGCGACGCCTCTGATCGAACTCTACCTGATGGTCAACAGCGCCAAGCGGATTCTGGACAACGCGGGGATCAAGGCGGCGCGTTTCCTGACGGGGTCCTACGTCACGTCCCTCGACATGGCCGGTGTCTCCATCACCGTCTCGGTGCTCGATAGCCAGGCAAAGACACTGTGGGACGCCCCGGTGCACACCGCAGCGCTGCGTTGGAGTGTCTAATTTCGCCTCGCGGCTTAAAATTGTTACAACCCAAGACTTATCGACTCCGTGCTGCCGAGGCGAGTCCCGCCACGGCGGCAGCCTCTTATCTGATTTATTTGAACGCATTTCACTTGTCGCCCCACAAGTGGCCGTGAAGATGAGCGTGATGACAGAGTTCCGGTCCGCGAGCCACCGATGAAAGAAAGCTGGCTCTGAACGAACGGCCACTTCTGGGGCGCAAGGCGGTCGTTCGCACAGCGCGTCAATCAGGTCCGGCGACCTATGGCGAATAAAGCCGCTGTCTCACCGTCGCCCCGAGCGGGCAGATGTGCGCGTCAGACGAGTCCTGCCATGGGTTCTCGGGAGAAACTGAGCGCCTTTGGCGCCCAGGAATTCCAACATCGCTCGCGCAGGCGGCATCAGCACTTTATCCTTGCGGGACAGCGCGAACCATTGCCGAACCACGGGGAGCCCATCGACATCGAGCGTTACCAAGCGGCGCTCGTCGAGTTCAGTCGCGACGGTGTGGGCGGAGATGAAAGCAATTCCGAGGCCAGCAATCACGGCCTGTTTGATGGTCTCGTTGCTGCTCATCGCCATGCCGATCTTCGGCCGAACGCCAGCGGTTTCGAATAGATTCTCCATCAAGCCACGCGTGCCGGAGCCGGGCTCCCGCATCAGGAACGTTTCGTCGGCTAGGTCGGCCAGTTTAAGCCGCGGCTTCCGTGCAAGGCGATGTGCGGTCGGCGCGACGATGACGTGAGGGTGATCGCCGATCAAGCGCACGTCCATATCAATGCCCATGGGCGGGCGGCCCATGATCGCGAAGTCCAGTTCATAGCCGCGCAGCGCCTCGCTGGTCTCCTGCCGGTTGCCGATGGTGAGCCGGATCTCGATGTCCGGATAGACCTTTGAAAATCCGGCGATCGCGAACGGTACGAAGTACTTCGCAGTACTTACCGCGCCGATTGAAATGCGACCCGCGGTCTTCCCGGCCATCATCTCCAGTGACGTCTCGCAGTCCGTAAGCGCCGCTTCGATGCGTTCGCAGAGCGTTAGCACCTCCCGCCCGGCGTCCGTCAGCAGCATGCCGTCGCCGGTGCGCTGGATCAGCGGCAGTCCCGCAAGCTCCTGCAAATTGCGAAGTTGGAGCGTGACGGCCGGCTGGGTGAGATGCAATTGGTTGGCGGCCGCCGTCACCGATCGGGTTTTCTCGACGGTCGCCAGCGCGCGCAATTGACGGATGGTTAGTTCCCGCACAAATCGACCCGCCATCGTGCCCCCTTTATAAGAAAAACTTTGCCAAACGCAAAGATAAGAAAATTTCACTAATTTGGCAAATTGCGCTGTTGTGCGACCGCGCGGCGCTCACCGGCGGACGGCGCGGAACGGCCCCGGAGCGGGCGCGACAGGGAAACGGACATGGAGGAGCACGTGACGTTGCGGTCGCATCTCGACCGGTCAGCGCTGCAAACGCCGGACGGAGCGGCGGTCACTGCCGTGATTGCCGCGATTGCGGCTGCGGCCATCGATCTTTCCGCCGTTATCGCCAACGGTCCGCTTGTCGGGATCACCGGAAAGAATGGCGGCGTCAATGCCGATGGCGACCCGCAGAAAGATATCGATCTTGCCGCTGATGCGATCATGCGCCGGGCGCTACGCGGATGTCCGGTGGCGGCGGTCTTGTCGGAGGAGTTGGCCGTCCCGGAATTGCTCGATCCCAATGCGCCCCTGTGCGTCGCGATCGACCCACTCGATGGATCGGCAAACCTAGCCAACAATATCTCGGTCGGAACCATCTTTTCGATCCGGCCCCTCGGAAACGACGTTCTTTCGACCTTCTTCGAGCCGGGCACGGCACAGTGCGCCGCGGGCTTCGTGGTTTATGGCCCGCAAACCATGCTCGTTCTCGCGCTCGACGCCAGTGTCGATATCTTCATTCTCGACGCGCGTACCCGCGAATTCCTGCTGATCAAGCGCGGCATCCGGATCGCGTCCGACACGGCGGAATATGCCATCAACGCCTCCAATCGCCGGCACTGGTACGGTCCCGTCCGCGCCTACATCGATGAGTGCCTTGCCGGCACCGATGGCAACCATGGCGTCGACTTCAATATGCGGTGGATTGGGTCGCTGGTCGCCGAGGCGCTGCGCATCCTGGTTCGCGGCGGCGTGTTTCTTTATCCAGCCGACGCGCGGCCCGGCTATCGCGAGGGACGCCTGCGTCTCCTGTATGAGGCGCATCCGATGGCGCTCGTGATGGAATGGGCCGGCGGCGCCGCGACGACGGGGCGCCGGCGCATTCTCGAGCTTTCGGCGAAATCGCCGCACCAGCGCGTGCCGCTGATCATGGGCTCGGCGCGCGCGGTTCGCGACGTCGTGGCCATTCACGAGAGCATTGAACCGATGTTCGAGAACAGCAACGCTCCGCTCTTTGCGCGGCGTGGCCTGTTTCTCTGAAGCCGGACCGGCAGATGTCGCGCAGTCATCCCATCATATCGATTACGGGTTCGTCGGGCGCCGGCACGACCTCGGTCAAGAAGACGTTCGAGAACATCTTTCGTCGCGAAAAAATCGCGGCCGCCTACATCGAGGGCGACGCGTTCCATCGCTACAACCGCGCTGAGATGCGCACCAAGATGATCGAGGAGGGCGAGCGTGGCAACAAGCACTTCAGCCACTTCAGTCCCGAGACGAACCTCTTCGAAGAACTGGAGAAGCTATTTCGCGACTATAGCGAGTCGGGCTGCGGTACCACACGCCATTACGTCCATGACGAGGAAGAAGCAAAGGTGTATGGCGGCGCACCCGGGACCTTTACCGAATGGGAACCGCTCCCGGAAGGCTCCAACCTGCTGTTTTACGAGGGCCTTCACGGCGGGGTCGTCACCGACAAGATCAATGTCGCCCAATACGCCGATCTCAAGATCGGTGTTGTGCCGGTAATCAATCTCGAATGGATCCAGAAGCTGCATCGTGACCGCGGCGACCGCGGCTATTCGACCGAAGCTGTCACCGACACCATTCTCCGGCGGATGCCGGACTACGTGAACTACATCTGCCCGCAATTCGCCGAGACCGACATCAATTTTCAGCGCGTGCCGACGGTCGATACGTCGAATCCGTTTATCGCGCGCTGGATCCCGACCCCCGACGAATCGATGGTGGTGATCCGGCTGAAAAATCCGCGCGGGATCGACTTTCCCTATCTGCTGTCGATGATTCCGAACAGCTTCATGTCGCGCGCCAATTCGATCGTGATCCATGGGGCGAAGCTCGACCTCGCGATGCAGCTCATTCTCACCCCGCTGATCCTGCAACTGATGGAACGCAAGAGGCGCACTGCATGAACATTCAAACCCCATCCCCCATAGCCGGCCCCGTGGACGTCACGCATGCGGACATGGCGAACGCGGTTCGCTTTCTTGCGATCGACGCGGTTGAGAAGGCCAAGTCCGGTCACCCGGGCATGCCGATGGGAATGGCCGATGTGGCGACGGTGTTGTTCTCCCGGTTCCTCAAATTCGACGCGGCCGACCCGACATGGCCGGACCGGGACCGGTTCGTTCTGTCTGCCGGTCACGGCTCGATGCTGCTGTATGCGTTGCTGTATCTGACGGGTCATCGGGGCGTGACGCTCGACGAGCTCAGGGCCTTCAGGCAGTGGGGCTCGAAGACGCCCGGACATCCCGAATACGGACATACACCAGGCGTCGAAACGACGACAGGTCCGCTGGGGCAGGGCATCGCCACGGCTGTTGGCATGGCGTTGGCGGAGCGCCTGTTGAATAGCCGCTTTGGCGACGAATGTGTCGACCATTACACCTACGTGATGGTCGGCGATGGGTGCCTGATGGAAGGGCTCAGCCACGAGGCGATCTCGCTGGCCGGTCACCTTCGGCTCAACAGGCTGATCGTGCTGTTCGACGACAACGAAATCTCGATCGACGGATCGACGTCGCTGTCGTGTTCGGATGACCAGCTTGCGCGATTCAGGGCATCGGGCTGGTCAGCGCACCGCATCGACGGCCACGATCCCGAGGCGATCGCGGCATCGATCGAGCGAGCGAAGCACAGTGACCGCCCCTCCCTGATTGCCTGCCGCACCATCATCGGTTTTGGCGCCCCGAACCGGCAGGGAACAGAAAAAGCGCACGGTGCGCCGCTTGGTGCCGACGAGATCGCAAAGACACGCGCAGCGCTGCAGTGGCCGTACGAGGCCTTCCAGATCCCGGAGTCGGTTGGCGACTTATGGCGCAAGATCGGTAGGCGGGGACGGGAAGCCCGTCGAACCTGGATCGAGCGGACAAGGCGCTCCAATTCTGCCCCGCGCTCGCCCTTTCACGACGCGCTGAATCGCAATCTCCCGGGCGAATATGCCGGAGCAATAGCGGCGATACGCCATCGCTTCGGCGCCGAGAGGCCCGATATCGCCACCCGGCAGGCGTCTCAGCTTGTGATCGACGCGATTGCCGATGTCCTGCCGAATTTGCTGGGCGGCTCGGCCGATCTGACACACTCCAATCTCACGCGAGCCAAGACGCATCGGCCGGTACGGCACGATTGCTTCGAAGGCAGCTATATTCATTACGGCGTTCGCGAGCATGCCATGGCCGCCGCGATGAACGGCATCGCCTTGCACGGCGGGTTCATTCCTTACGGCGGCACATTTCTTACCTTCGCCGACTATGGCCGCCCCGCGATCAGGCTGGCGGCGCTGATGGGCGTGCGTGTCATTCATGTCATGACGCACGACTCGATCGGACTGGGTGAGGATGGTCCGACCCACCAGCCGGTCGAGCATCTGGTGTCGCTGCGGGCGATTCCCAATCTGCTCGTGTTCCGTCCTGGCGATGCCGTAGAGACCGCCGAGGCCTGGGATTGCGCGCTGCAGGCGCAGGCCAATCCCTCGGTGCTGTGCCTGTCGCGACAGGCACTTTCCACCTTCCGTGACGTCACCGGCGACGCCAATCTGGTCGCGCGCGGCGCCTATGTGGTCGTCGAACCGGAGGAGGGCCGCGATGTCACGTTGATCGCGACGGGCTCCGAAGTGTCCATCGCGCTTGAGGCCGCAAAACTCCTCGCCAGGGACGATGTTCACGCCGCTGTCGTTTCGGCTCCGTGCTTCGACCTGTTTCTCCGGCAGCCACAGGAATACCGGGCAGGGGTTCTCGGCCGCGGTCCGCGCGTAGGGGTGGAGGCCGCTATCGAGGGCGACTGGTCACGCTGGCTGGGCGATGGCGGCGAATTCGTCGGGATGACGGGTTTTGGAGCGTCGGCTCCGGCGGAGACGCTTTATCGCGAATTCCGCATCACTCCGGACGCCGTCGCAACTGCGGCCATGCGTTGCATCGCCCGGACAAGGATGACGGCGCTCGGCTTTGACGCATTACGTGACGCAAACGATTGAACGGAGGTTCCGATGGCGCGAATTACACTCAGGCAATTGCTCGATCATGCCGCGGAGCGGGGTTACGGCGTGCCGGCGTTCAACATCAACAACATGGAGCAAGGGCTTGCCATTATGGATGCCGCCGCCGCGGTCGATGCGCCCGTGATTATTCAGGCATCGCGCGGCGCGCGCAGTTACGCCGGCGATGTCATGTTGTCCAAAATAATCGACGCATTGGAGGAGATGTATCCGCAGATTCCGCTCTGTATGCATCAAGACCACGGCAACGAGGAAGCCACCTGCGCCACCGCGCTTCAATACGGCTTCACCTCGGTGATGATGGACGGTTCGCTGAAGGCGGACGCCAGGACGGCGGCGGGTTACGAGTACAACGTCGATATCACGCGGCGCGTCGTCGACATGGCGCATTGGATCGGCGCATCGGTGGAAGGCGAACTTGGCGTGCTCGGCTCGCTCGAACATGGTGGCGGCGAGCAGGAGGACGGCCACGGCGTCGAAGGCGAAGTCAGCCACGATCAGTTGCTCACCGACCCCGACCAGGCGGTTGATTTCGTTCGTTCCACTGGGGTTGACGCGCTGGCGATCGCGATGGGGACCTCGCACGGCGCCTACAAGTTCTCCCGAAAGCCGGATGGCGACATCCTCGCCATGCGGGTGGTCGAGGAGATACATCGCCGGCTGCCGAACACGCATCTGGTGATGCACGGTTCGTCGTCGGTTCCGCAGCCGTTGCAGGACATCTTCAACGCATTCGGCGGAGAGATGCCGCAGACCTGGGGCGTTCCGGTCGAAGAGATCGCCCGCGGCATCAGGCACGGCGTCCGCAAGGTAAATATCGATACCGACTGCCGGCTGGCGATGACTGCGGCGTTCCGCAAGGTCGCCACGCAAGCCAGGCACGAATTCGATCCGCGCAAATTCCTCAAACCTGCGATGGATGCGATGCGGGATCTCTGTCGCGAGCGCTTCGAGCAATTCGGTACCGCCGGCAATGCCTCGAAAATCAAGGTGATCCCAATGGCAGAGATGGCGAAACGCTATCGCTCGGGCGCGCTCGATCCACGTATCGGGGGGGTGGCCGTGGCTGCCGAATGACTTGAAATCCGTTGGATCGATCCAGCCGCGTCGGGAAGTTCAACTCAAGGAGACCAATATGAATCACCACTCGATCACCGTGCGTGGCAAGGAGCGCTACAAATCCGGCGTCATGGAATACAAGAAGATGGGCTACTGGGAGCCCGACTACCTGCCAAAGGACACCGACGTCATCGCGTTGTTCCGTGTCACCCCGCAGGAGGGTGTGGATCCGATCGAGGCCTCGGCGGCGGTTGCCGGCGAATCGTCAACCGCGACCTGGACCGTGGTGTGGACGGACCGTCTGACGGCCGCCGAAAAATACCGCGCGAAATGCTACCGCGTCGATCCCGTGCCGAATTCCCCGGGGCAATATTTCGCCTACATCGCCTACGATCTCGATCTGTTCGAGAACGGATCCATCGCGAATCTCTCGGCCTCGATTATCGGCAACGTGTTCGGCTTCAAGCCGCTGAAGGCGTTGCGGCTCGAGGACATGCGGCTACCGGTGGCCTATGTGAAGACGTTTCAGGGCCCGGCCACGGGAATCGTGGTCGAGCGCGAGCGCATGGACAAGTTCGGCCGCCCGTTGCTCGGCGCGACGGTGAAACCCAAACTTGGACTGTCGGGCCGCAATTACGGCCGCGTGGTCTACGAGGCGTTGAAGGGCGGACTCGATTTCACCAAGGATGACGAGAACATCAATTCGCAGCCGTTCATGCATTGGCGCGAGCGCTTCCTCTATTGCATGGAGGCGGTGAACAAGGCGCAGGCCGCGTCCGGCGAGGTCAAGGGCACCTACCTCAATGTCACCGCCGGAACCATGGAGGACATGTACGAGCGGGCCGAATTCGCCAAGGAGCTTGGCTCGGTCATTGTCATGATCGATCTGGTGATCGGCTACACTGCAATCCAGTCGATGGCGAAATGGGCGCGCCGCAACGATATGATCCTGCATCTGCACAGGGCAGGGCATTCGACCTATACACGGCAACGCAACCATGGCGTCTCGTTTCGCGTCATCGCGAAATGGATGCGGCTCGCCGGTGTCGATCACATCCACGCCGGCACGGTCGTCGGCAAGCTCGAAGGCGATCCAGCGACCACGCGCGGCTATTACGATATCTGCCGCGAGGACTTCAATCGGATGCAGCTCGAGCATGGCGTGTTCTTCGATCAGAGCTGGGCGAGTCTCAACAAGCTGATGCCCGTGGCGTCAGGCGGCATCCATGCCGGTCAGATGCATCAGCTGCTTGACCATCTGGGGGAGGACGTCATCCTGCAATTCGGCGGCGGCACCATCGGCCATCCGATGGGCATTCAGGCCGGCGCGACGGCAAACCGGGTCGCGCTGGAGGCGATGATTCTTGCCCGCAATGAGGGCCGGGACTACCTGCACGAAGGGCCGGAAATTCTCGCCAGGGCGGCGCAGAGCTGTACGCCGCTGAAGGCCGCGCTCGAAGTCTGGAAGGACGTTACCTTCAACTACGAGTCGACCGACATGCCCGACTATGCCCCCACCGCCAGCGTCTCGATGTAAGGAACAGGATCATGCGCGTGACCCAAGGCTGCTTTTCGTTTCTGCCCGATCTAACCGACGAGCAGATTTCCCGACAGGTTCAGTATTGTCTCGGCAACGGCTGGGCGGTGAACATCGAATTCACCGACGATCCGCATCCCCGCAACAATTTCTGGGAGATGTGGGGGCTGCCGATGTTCGATCTTCGAGATGCCGCCGGCGTTCTGATGGAACTGGCCGAATGCCGCAAGGTCTATGGCGACCGCTATATCCGGTTGTCGGCGTTCGATTCCAGCCATGGCTGGGAATCGGTGCGGCTCTCCTTCATCGTCAACCGGCCGAAGGAGGAGCCGGGCTTTCGTCTCGACCGCCATGAGGTCGCGGGCCGGAAGCTCCAGTACACAACAACCGCCTATGCCGCCGACCGCCCTGAGGGCCGGCGCTACGGTGGATCATGATCGCGCCGGCTGCCGCGCAGGACATGAGCGAACCGTCCTCAAACAGGCAGGTCGACCTGCGCCGCGAGTTCAACGAGGTCGGCGTCGGCGAGGTGCTCGACCAGCTCGATCGCGAACTGATCGGGTTGCGGCCCGTGAAGACGCGGATTCGCGAAATTGCGTCGCTGCTGCTGATCGAGCGTATCCGCAAGCGGATGAACCTGACGTCCGATGTGCCGACGCTGCACATGTCCTTCACCGGCAACCCGGGTACCGGAAAGACAACCGTCGCGCTGCGGATCGCGAGCATCCTGCACAAGCTCGGCTTCGTGCGCTGCGGGCAGGTGGTATCGGTGACGCGCGACGAACTGGTAGGACAATATATCGGTCACACTGCGCCGAAGACGAAGGAGATCCTGAAGAAGGCGCTGGGCGGTGTGTTGTTTATAGATGAGGCATATTATCTGCATCGGCCGGACAACGAGCGTGACTACGGACAAGAGGCGATCGAGATCCTCCTGCAGGTGATGGAATCGCAGCGTGAGGATCTGGTGGTAATTCTCGCCGGCTACGGCGACCGAATGGACAAGTTCTTCGCCAGCAATCCCGGCTTTCGTTCACGTATCGCCCATCACATCGATTTTCCTGACTACTCGCAAGGCGAGTTGCTCGCCATTGCCGATTTGATGCTGCAGGACATGAATTACAAGTTCAGCCCGGACGCGCGGGAAGCCTTCGTGCGCTACATCGGCCTGCGCAAGACCCAGCCGCTGTTCTCCAACGCACGTTCGATCCGCAATGCGCTCGACCGGATGCGGCTGCGGCAGGCCAGCCGCCTGGTCGCCGACCTCGACCGGGTGCTGACCGACGACGATGTCATGTCTCTGGAAGCGTCCGATGTGCTCGCCAGCCGCGTATTTGTGAAAGCCATAGGGGAGTGAAGGGGCTCGGCAAGCGGGCACGTTCCCAGGTAGTGCAGCTTCGACAAGCCGGATGACCTTGTCCAAGAGAGAAATCATCTTGTCCGGGAGCGAAATATCGGCTGTCAGGACTGGCCCACAGGTGATCGACGCTCGATCTTCCGCACTTGCGCGGTGTCGAGCGTGGCTCTAGATTCAACTTCGGCGTAGAACTCGCGCCAAAACTCTCGGGAGGATGGAATGACCTGGAAGACTCCGAAAATTGTCGAAGTGCCGGTGGGCATGGAAATCAACATGTACGCCTGCGCAGCGCGCAAATAGACCGTATCGAAGCGATCGGCCCGGCTCGATCTGCAATTCTTGCGTCGAGCCGTGGCAGGCGTCCTGTCAACTATTTCAAAATTTTGACAGGCGCGAGGCGGCCCTTAGGGGCGTCAAGCGAATCAAAATTATCTCGGGACCTGAGGATCGGACGTCGCATACCGCGCCGTCCGTTTGCGTAACCGTCCCCTTGAGTTCGTGCGCACAGGCGTTGATGCGGGGCGAGCAGGCGCCAGCAGGCGTGCAGGGCTGATATCTCTCGTCGTGCCGAAGCAGACATCCTACTCGCAAGTAGGGTCCGGATACAGACCGGCGTGCGGGGCTTTGTGAATCGCAGACGGCACAACCCCGAAATGCTTCCGAAACACGCGGCTGAAGTGCGATGAACTCGAAAAGCCCCACGAAAATGCGACGTCCGTGATGGTCTTTCCGGCTTGGGTCTCCAACTCCTGGCGGCAGTTCTGCAATCTTGCGTGCTGGATATAGTCGCTGATGGTGGTACCCCTGTCGCTGAACAACATGTGCAGATAGCGCTTGGTGCAGCCCAGTGCCGCCGAGATCTGGTCGATCGAGAGATCGGGGTCGCGCAGATGCTCGCGGATGAAGAACTGCGCCCGGACATACATCGCCTCGGGCCCGATACGATTGAACATCGTGTCGGGCTCCCGGAGCGGCAACAGCAGGAGGTCGATCAGAGAATCGGCCACTCCGATCGCGTTGTTCGGCGAAAGCTTGGTCGCTTCGTCGAACGCGGCATGGACAAAGTTATAGGCGATCCGGCCAGTGCCGGTGCGCGCAGAGAGTTTGCATGCCGACATCTTCGCCGAGCGGAAGCCGCGTTCCTGCAGCAGTTCCTTCGGCACGATCACGACCTCGTGCCGCGTCAGGGTCGGGCTTACGATCGTGTGCGGACAGGATACATCGTAGGCGAGACAGTCGCCGGGCATCAGCTCAATGCGGCGGCCGTCCTGCTCGAAATGCGAGATCCCATAAGTCTGAAAAAGTATTTTGACGTACGGATGACCACCCAGTTTTGCGCGCGAGGCGGTATGCGCAAGCCGATGCTGGCTTGCCTCGATCTGACAGAGCTTTAGCTTCGAAACCGTCGTGTAGTTGATCCGGCCTTCGAATGACGAAGCCTCCAGCGGATCGATGTCGAAATGGCCGCAAAGATCGGTCAGTGCATCTGACCAACATTGGATCTGCTTCTTCGGCGCCAATCCGGAAGTGTTAAGTGAGCGGACCGTGTCGGACATTATCCAGCCACCGATTCGAGATCAGAACATGACCCCTTGCCGCGAGTGGCCTCGAGTCATGATGGAGCGACTTTTACCTGAAGTTAAGGCGGTCATTGCGGTTTGAGCCGCGCGCCTCCTGACATCCCTTTGATAATCCTCCGTCTTAGTTTCAGCGCCGTCAAGTGGAACCTCGCCTAGTGGGTGGCGCGTTATGCTGCAATGGCGCGTTATGCTGCAATGGAGTGAGGCCAGGACGGCTGACGCATCGCAACATGGAGGCGCGTCGCCTGCGAAAATCACGGGCGCCAGCTAAAAAATTCGCTGTGTTTCGCTTTCGCGCAAACGCACTTCCCTCTTGGGCAAGTTTCCTATTTCCGAACCGGGTAGGGATACCAACGAAGAAAGCTGAAAAAGTGGACCGTTTTTACGGAACCCTTCGCTCATAACTGGGAGGATTCACTATGCGCAAGATGCTACTCGTTACCGGTCTAGGCCTCATTGCGATGCAGGTGTCGGCGTCGCGTGCCGACGAGGCCTTGGATCAATTGGCCAAGGATCCGAAGCAGTGGGTGATGCAGCAAGGCGACAACGCCAATACGCGCTTTTCCAAGCTGAACCAGATCAACGCATCCAACGCCGGCAAGCTGCAGGTCGCCTGGA
>JBGPSI010000091.1:0-18713 GCA_041490045.1 Bradyrhizobium sp. | reverse complement strand
GGGCTCGATATTCCCGCACTGATGCGCCACGCCGGCGAGCATGGCAGCATCGCCGGATTTTCCAACGAGTTGGCCTTCGATCCCGGGCAGATCCTGACGCTGCCCTGCGACGTGCTGGTGCCGGCGGCGATGGAGCGGGTGATCGACGCGGAGGTCGCGAAAAACCTGAAATGCCGGGTGCTGGCGGAGGGCGCCAACGGGCCGACCACGCCGGAGGCGGATCTGGTGCTGGAAAAACGCCAGGACGAGATTTTCCTCATTCCCGACATCCTCTGCAATTCCGGCGGTGTCGTCGTCAGCTATTTTGAATGGGTGCAGGACCTGCAGCAGCTGTTCTGGGAAGAGGAAGAAGTGATGCGGCGCGAATATCACATTCTCGACCGCGCCTTCGACCAGATGCTGACGCGGGGGAGGGTGGACAAGGTCCCGCATCGCACCGCCGCGATGGCGATCGGCGTGGAGAAGGTGCGCGCCGCCAAGAACACGCGGGGGCTGTTCCCGTGATCACAGGCCTCGACCATCTCGTCGTGCTGCTTTCGGATATCGAGGCCGGTGCGAAGGCCTACGAATTGCTGCTCGGCCGCGCGCCATCCTGGCGAAGCCAGGGCGACGGCTCCGAGACGGTACTGTTCACCTTCGACAACATGTCGCTCGAACTGATGGCGCCTTCCGGGCATTCGCCGACCGCGGAGCGCATCCGTCAGGTCATGAAAATCTGGGGCGAGGGGCTTGCCAGCATCTGTTTCCGGGTCGGCGACATCGGGAAGGCCCATCGCCGGCTCGATCGCGTGGCGCTGACGCCGGAGCCGGTGGCCGAGGTCGAGAGCCGCGATCTGGAGTCCGGCAAGACCTTGCATTGGAAGCGCACCCGCGTGGCGACGGAGCTTACGCGCGGGGTGCGGATGTTTTTCCTCGAACTGGCCGGGGAGCGCCCGCGCTCGGCGGTGACATCGGCAGCGCCGATCATGGCGCTCGATCACGTCGTGGTTTCGACCGAGGATCCGGAGCGGGCGGCGGCGCTCTATGGCGCGCGGCTCGGCCTCGACATGGCGCTCGACCGCTCGCACAAGGATTGGGGACAGCTGATGTTCTTCCGCTGCGGCGATCTCATTGTCGAGATCGTTCACCGGCCGGTCGCCGGCGCCGACCAGACCCACGACAAATTATGGGGCCTGAGCTGGCGCGTCGCCGATCTCGCGGCGACGCGCGCGCGGCTTCTGGCTGCCGGCATCGACGTCTCGGAGGTGCGCGCCGGCCGCAAGCCGGGCACGCGGGTGGCGAGCGTGCGGGGCGGCACCTGCGGCATCCACACCTTGCTGCTGGAGCCGGCGGCGAAGGCGTGATCCGCTTCTTCCCGTCGTGCGACGCGCCCCGAAATGACGACCGTGGTTATCTTTCTCAATCCGCCCGGCGCATGCTACATCCGTATTCGTGGAGTGATGGGCACCCGATTTGGCCAAGACCAAAAAAATCCTGAAGTGGCAGCGCGACCCCGAGGGGATGCGGCTACGCATCCTGGAGGCGGCGAAGCAGGAATTCGCAGCTCATGGGCTGGCCGGCGCGCGGGTCGACCGGATCGCGGCCAAGGCCGGCGCCAACAAGCGCATGCTGTATTATCACGTCGGCAACAAGGAAGATCTCTACCTCGCGGTGCTCGAAGGCGCCTATGAGAAGATCCGCGCCGAGGAGCGCGGGCTCGACCTCGAACATCTCGATCCGCCCGACGCGATCGAACGGCTGATCGACTTCACCTGGAACTATTTCATCCGCAATCCGGAATTTCTGGCGCTCCTCAATACCGAAAACCTGGCGCGGGCGAAGCACCTGAAGCGCTCGACCAAGGTCAAATCGATGCATTCGCCGTTCGTCGAGATGATCCGCACCGTGGTGACGCGTGGCGTCGAAAGCGGCGATTTCGTCGTCGCGGTCGATCCGGTACAGCTCTACATCTCCATCGCGGCGCTGTGCTTCTTCTATCTCTCCAACAGCGCGACCTTGAGCGTGATCTTCGGCCGCGACCTCCTGGCAAAGGAGGCCAAGGATGAGCGGCTTGCGCATATGGTCGCGCTGGTGCGGGCCGCGCTCACCGGAAAATCGATCGCGTCGTTTGGCAAGGGCAAGCCGGCAAGGGCGCGTGCGGCGGCCAAGCAGCCGGCCTAACCTTCCGTCGTCCCGGCTTTGAGCCGGGACCCACAACTGCGGCCGTTCGATTGGATCGGGCTGGAGCAGCAGCCGGTCTCACCAACAAATATTTGTTGTTATGGGTCCGGCGTTCGCCGGGATTACGAACGGTTGGAACCCTCCCGCGCGCAATTTACCGCCCGAAAATCCGCTAGACAGTATTTATCCAACGGGTTAATTTTTCGCCAAGAAGCCGGTGAGCCAAGGGAGAGAGGCGTGGCCGAGATGAAAGGGCCAGGGGTCGTATCGAAAGCGCTGAACGCGGCGTGGGTGCGGCCGTTTCTGTTCCTGATCTTCATCGTGGTCGCCTGGGATCTGGCGATCCGGCTGTTCCGGATTCCGGCCTATCAAATTCCGGCGCCGGCCGATGTCGTAGTCGTGCTGTGGCAGGACTGGCCGGAACTCATGCTGCAGGCCTGGCCCACGACTTACGCGACGATCTGCGGCTTCCTGTTGTCGGCGGTGTTCGGCATTCCCGTGGCGATGCTGATCGCGGGATCGAAGACGGTGGAGAGCTACGTTTATCCGCTCCTGGTGTTCTCGCAGTCGGTGCCGAAGATCGCGATCGCGCCGTTGTTCGTTGTCTGGTTCGGTTTCGGCATCATCCCGAAGGTGATCTCGGCGTTCCTGCTGGGATTCTTCCCGGTGGTGGTCTCGGCGGTGCAGGGGTTCAAATCGGTCGACCCCGACATGGTCGATCTGGCGCGCGCAATGCAGGGCAGCCGCTTCCATGTGTTCTGCGCCGTCAACCTGCCGCACGCGATGCCCGCGATCTTCTCGGGCCTCAAAGTCTCGGTGACGCTTGCGGTGGTCGGCGCCGTGGTCGGCGAATTCGTCGGCTCCAATTCCGGCATCGGTTATGTGTTGCAGCGCTCGATCGGCACCTTCGACCTGCCGACCATGTTCGCCGCACTTGTGATCCTGGCGCTGATCGGCGTGATCCTGTTCTGGATCGTCGACCGGATCGAGCGGTTTGCGATTCCCTGGCATGTCAGCCAGCGCGAGGAAGTCTTCTTCGCCGCCTGAGGCGGCAGCACAATCAAGAAAGCGGCCTTCCAAGGGCCGCGCCAACATCAACGGGAGGACGACATGATCAGATTTTTGACAGCGCTTTCATCGGTGCTGATCTGGACGGCGCTCGCCGCGGCGCCAGCAAAGGCCGCAGACAAGGTCGTGCTGATGCTCAACTGGTACGTCTATGGCGAGCACGCGCCGTTCTACTACGGCAAGGCCAAGGGCATCTTTGCGGCCGAAAATATCGATCTGGAAATCCAGGAAGGCCGCGGCTCGGCCGCGACCACGCAGGCGGTCGCCGCCAAGACCGCCGATTTCGGCTATGTCGACGTGCCCACCATGATGCGCGCCGCGGTCAAGGGCGCCCCCGTGATCGCCACCGGCGTGCTGCTGCAGACGAGCCCGATGTCGGCGATGGGTTTTGTCGACAAGAACATCCGCAAGCCCGAGGATATCAAGGGCAAGACCGTGGCCATTACGCCTGCGGATTCCATGACACAGATCTGGCCGCTGTTTCTCAAGAAGACCGGCCTGAAGGAAAGCGATTTCCAAACCGTCGCCGGCGACGGCCAGACCAAGCTGAACGCCGTGATCAACGGGCAGGCGGATCTCTTGCTCGGCTACGTGATGGACCAGTCGATGAAGATCAAGGACGCCACCGGCAAGGACGTCTATCCGATCAAATTCGCCGACTACGGCATCAACATGGTGTCATCGGGCATCATTGCCAATACCGATTACGTCAAGGCCAACGCCGATCTCGTGAAGCGCTTCATGTCGGCCACGACAAAGGCGGTTGAAGCCGCCGAGAAGGACCCGAAGGGCGCGGCGCAGGCGATCCTCGACGCCAATCCCAAGGGCGGCAAGATCGACACGCTGACGCAAGGTTTTGAACTGACGATCCCGCTTTACCGCACGCCGGAAACGAAGACAAAACGGCCGTTCCAGGTCACCGACCAGAATATGACCGACACCGTCAATCTGATGGTCGAGTATGGCGGCCTCGACGCCAAGGCCAAGGAAAACCCGAAGGCGTTCTACACCAACGACTATCTGCCGAAGGGCAATTCGTGAGCGGAGCTTCCCGAATGTACCCTCCCGTCATTGCGAAGCAATCCATGGCGCTGCAAAGCAAGTGTGGATTGCTTCATCGCGTTGCTCCTCGCAATGACGGTTATTTCTCGTTAGTGCTGAGCGGGACCGCTTGAATGACTCCAGCGACCAGAATGTCGGACGAGGGGCAACCGGGCGCGCATCTGCGCCTGGTGTTGGATCGCGTGGCCTCCGGCAAGCCGGGCATCACGCTCTCCGGCGTCTCCAAGACCTATCGGTCGCGCGATGGCGATGTGCCGTCGCTACGGCCGCTGGATTTTCATATCAATGAAGGCGAGTTCTTTGTCGTGGTCGGCCCGTCCGGCTGCGGCAAGTCCACCCTTTTGAAGATGATCTCCGGGCTACTTGCACCCTCGACCGGCGAGATCCTGGTCGAAGGCGAGAAGGTGACACAACCCCACGGCAATGTCGGCATCGTGTTCCAGCACTCGCTGCTCTTGCCCTGGCGCAACATCCTCAACAACGTCATGCTGCCGATCGACATGAAGCGATTGCCGCGCGACAAATATCTGCCACGCGCGATCGATCTGTTGAAGCTGGTCGGCCTCGAAGGGTTCGAGAGGAAACTGCCCTGGCAATTGTCCGGCGGCATGCAGCAGCGCGCCTCGATCTGCCGGGCGCTGGTGCATGATCCCAAGATCATGCTGATGGACGAACCGTTTGGCGCGCTCGATGCCATGACTCGCGAGCGCATGAATGTCGAGCTGATGCGGATCCAGCGCGAGACCGGCAAGACCGTGTTGCTGATCACGCATTCGATTCCGGAAGCCGTGTTCCTCGCCGACCGCGTGCTGGTCATGACCGAGCGGCCGGGTGCGATCGCGGCGATCTACGACGTGCCGCTGCCGCGTCCGCGTTCGCTCGATGCCATGGCCGAGCCTGTCTTTACCGAACTGGTGCAGCGCATCCGCAAGCATTTCTTCACCCAGGCTGCGCTGGACTGAAAGGCAAAGGAAAGATCATGCCGCCACGTCTGGCCGTGCGGGATATTTCGCTGTTCGAGCGGCAGGTCACCTTTGCAAGGCCGTTCCGTTTCGGGGCCGTCACGATCACGTCCGCGGTGCAGGTGTTCGTCCGCGTCGAGATCGAGGTAGAGGGCAGGGGCACATCGGTGGGCGCCACCGCCGAACTCATGGCGCCGAAATGGTTCGACAAGCGGCCGCAGCTTTCGCCCGAACAGACGGTTGCCGAATTGCGACGCTCGCTGGACATCGCGCGCGGGCTCTATCTGGGCCGGCCGGGTTTTGAGACCGCCTTCGGCCTGCATGCCTCGCGCCTCGCGGCGCAGGTCGCCGCTTGCGCAAAGGAAGACATCCCGCCGCTCGCCGCCTGCTTCGGCCCCGCCGAGATCGACAAGGCGGTGCTGGACGCGTTGCTGAGCTGCGTGGGGATGAATTTCTTCGATGGCATGGCGGCGAATGTCGCTGGCGTCGACGCGCGGCTGTCTCCCGACCTTGCGAATGCCGACATCGCCCAATTCCTGGCGCGTAGCGGACGCCTGGAGCGGGTTGCGATCCGCCATACTGTGGGCCTCGACGATGCGATCGAGGGCCAGGGCGGCGTCGGCGACGCACACGAGAATGCCGGGGCGCATTATTTCAAGCTGAAACTCGACGGCGATCCGGAGCACGATGCCGCCCGCCTGATCCGGATCGGCCGGGAATTGGCTACGCTGTCGCACGACTACCGCGTCACGCTGGACGCCAACGAGCAATATGCCGATCTCGCCGGCCTAAGCATGCTGGTCGAGCGGCTCGATCGCGACGGCGCGCTAACGCCGATCGCGGCAAAACTGCTCTATATCGAGCAGCCGATGCCGCGGGACATTTTCAGGCAATCGCCGCTCGGCGCGCTGGCGCGTCGCGACTTCATCATCGACGAGGCCGACGATTCCTACGACGCGTTTCCAGTGGCGCGCGCGCTCGGCTATCGCGGCATCTCCTCGAAATCCTGCAAGGGGATTTACAAGTCGGTCGTCAACGCGACCCGCGCCGCCAAATGGAGCGTGGGCGACACAACATTTTTCATATCGGGCGAGGACCTGACCTGTCAGGCCGGGCTCGCCGTGCAGCAGGACCTCGCGCTGGGCGCGCTGATCGGCGTCACCCATGCCGAGCGCAACGGGCACCACTATGTCGACGGCTTTGGCGAAGCGCCGGCAGCCGAGGCGCAGGCGTTCCGATCCTCTCACCCCGACCTCTATCGCGACGACGGAAACGGGATCCGGCTCTCGATCCATGGTGGCGATCTCCTGACGGGATCGCTGACGGTGCCGGGCTTTGCCAGCGGCGTGCATCCGCTGTGGGCTTCGTTGTCGCCACTCGATCAACCAAAAACAAAAATCCTGCAGGAGCATAAAATATGACGACGCAACGCCTCGGCGTGATCATGAACGGGGTCACCGGCCGTATGGGGCTCAACCAGCATCTGATCCGCTCGATCGTCGTGATCCGCGATCAGGGCGGCGTGCTGCTCGGCAACGGCGCCCGCGTGATGCCGGACCCGATCCTGGTCGGCCGCGACGCCGACAAGATCGAGCGGCTGGCAAAGCGCTTCAACGTGGCGCGCTGGACCACCGATCTCGACAAGGCGCTGGCCGACAGGAACGACACCGTGTTCTTCGATGCCGCCACCACGCAAGCGCGCCCGACGTTGCTGACCAAGGCGATCAACGCCGGCAAGCACGTCTATTGCGAGAAGCCGATCGCGACCAATCTCGAGGAAGCCGTCGCCGTGCTGAAACTCGCCGCCGCCAAGGGCGTCAAGCATGGCACCGTGCAAGACAAGTTGTTCCTGCCCGGCCTGAAGAAGCTCGCCTTCCTGCGCGATTCCGGTTTCTTCGGCCGGATCACCGCGGTGCGCGGCGAATTCGGCTACTGGGTGTTCGAGGGCGACTGGCAGGAGGCGCAGCGGCCCTCGTGGAATTACCGCAGCGAGGACGGCGGCGGCATCATCCTCGACATGGTCTGCCACTGGCGCTACGTGCTCGACAATCTCTTCGGCGAGGTCGAGAGCGTGAGCTGCCTCGGCACCACGGACATTCCCGAACGCTGGGACGAGAAGGGCAGGAAATACATGGCGACGGCGGATGATTCCGCCTACGCCACGTTCCGCCTCAAGGGCGGCGTGATCGCGCATATCAACATGTCCTGGGTGACGCGGGTCTATCGCGACGACCTCGTCACCTTCCAGGTCGATGGCACCCACGGCTCGGCAGTGGCCGGGCTTTCCGAGTGCATGATCCAGGCGCGGCAAGCGACGCCGCGGCCGGTGTGGAATCCGGACGAGAAGCGGCTGCACGATTTCTACGGCGATTGGCAGAAGCTGCCGGAGAACACCACCTATGACAACGGCTTCAAGGAGCAGTGGGAGATGTTCATCCGCCACGTCTGCGAGGACGCGCCGTACAAATTCACGCTGCTTGAAGGCGCCAAGGGCGTCCAGCTCGCCGAATGCGCGCTGCAGAGCTGGCGCGAACGGCGCTGGATCGACGTCGCGCCGATCAAGGTGTGAGGAGAACGCCATGAACAGACCGGTCTTGCCCGTTTCGTCGTATCAGCTGAAATTGCCGAAAGCCGATCGTTCGATCGAGACCTATCGCCTCGCGGCGTCGCGGACGTTTCCCGCGAAACTTCAGGGCGAGCTGAACCGGGTGGCGTTTTCCGCCGCCCATGTGGTGTCCGATCCGCTTGCCGATGTCGATCCGTGGCTGACCGCCGCTATCGACTGGGACAAGACGATTGCCTTCCGCGAACATATCTGGGACCTCGGCCTCGGCGTCGCCGAGGCGATGGACACCGCGCAGCGCGGCATGGGGCTGGACTGGCCGACCTCGCTGGAATTGATCCGGCGTTCGGTGACGGCGGCGAAGGCGCGCGGCAATGCGCTGGTGTTTTCCGGCGCCGGCACCGACCACCTCGCGCCGGAAGATGCGAAGAGTCTCGACGACGTGATCCGCGCCTATGAAGAGCAGATCGCGGCGGTCGAGAAGGCGGGCGGGCGCATCATCCTGATGGCGTCGCGCGCGCTGGCGAAGATCGGCCGTACCCCGGATGATTATATCAAGGTGTACGACCGCGTGCTGTCGCAGGTCCGCGAAGGCGTGATCATCCATTGGCTCGGCGACATGTTCGATCCGGCACTGGCGAATTACTGGGGCACGCCAAACCTCGACGCGGCGATGGATGTCGCGGTCGGCGTCATCAACGCCAACGCGGCGAAGGTCGACGGCGTCAAGGTCTCGCTGCTCGACAAGCGGCGCGAGATCGATATGCGCAGGCGGCTCGACAAGAATGTGAAGATGTATACCGGCGACGATTTCAACTACGCCGAACTGATCGCCGGCGACGAGAAGGGATTTTCCCACGCGCTGCTCGGTATCTTCGACGCCATCGCGCCGGCGGCGTCCTACGCGCTGTCGCGGCTCGCGGCTGGCGACGTGGCAAGTTTCCACGACGTGCTGGGGCCGACGGTGCCGCTGTCGCGGCATATCTTCAAGGCGCCGACGCGGTTCTACAAAGCCGGAATCGTGTTCATGGCCTATCTCAACGGCCATCAGGATCATTTCACCATGGTCGGCGGGCAGGAGAGCACGCGTTCGACGCTGCATCTGGCCGAACTGTTTCGCCTGGCGGACCAGGCCGGGCTGCTCGCCAACCCTGAAGTGGCGACGTGGCGGATGAAGGCGGTGCTGGCCTCGCGCGGCATCGAGGCGTGATGCGGGATTTTTCGGCCGATCACCGCTGGCTGTCGCTGAACACGGCGACGGTCCGCAAGCAGGGCGATCTCGCAGAGATCATCGAGGCCTGCGCGCGCCACGGCATTCGCGCCATCGACCCCTGGCGCGACCAGGTCGCGGCCATCGGGCTCGACCGCGCGGCGCGCGCCGTGCGCGACGCCGGGCTCGAACTGTCCGGCTATTGCCGCGGCGGCATGTTCGTTGCCGACGCGGCGCACCGGATCGAAGCGCGGGACGATAATCGGCGCACCGTGGATGAAGCAAGGGCGCTCGGCGCGCCCTGCATCGTGCTGGTGGTCGGCGGCCTGCCGCAATATTCGCGGCCGGGCAGCGCGGCCTCGAAGGATATCGCAGGCGCGCGCGCGCAGGTCGAGGACGCCATCGCCGAGATGATGGAGTATGCGCGCGAGGCAAGGATGCCGCTGGCGATCGAGCCGCTGCATCCGGCCTATGCCGCCGACCGCGCCTGCGTCAACACCACAAGGCAGGCGCTCGATATCTGCGACCGGCTCGATCCGCAGCGCTCAGGCGCGCTCGGCGTCGCGCTCGACGTCTATCACATCTGGTGGGACCCGGAGGTGCTGCCGCAGATCGCGCGCGCGGGGAAAGACCGGCTCAAGGCATTTCACGTCTGCGACTGGCTGGTCCCGACGAAAGATATTCTCAACGACCGCGGCATGATGGGCGACGGCGTGATAGACATCAGGGCGTTGCGCGGCGCGGTCGAGGCGCAGGGTTTTGCGGGCTATTCCGAGATCGAGATTTTCTCCAACGCGTGGTGGGAGAGGCCGATGGATGAGGTCTTGCAAACCTGCATCGCGCGGCACCGCTCGGTGGTCTGAAGGATACTCTATCGCCGTCCCGGCCAAGCGCGAGCCGGATCAATACACCCGCCGATGGTCATGGGTCCCTGCTGTCGCAGAGACGACGATGGAGAGGCGTTCGACGCCTCAGCCCTTGCGCGCATGCCCCCAGGTCTCGTCCCAATCGGCGCCGGTGGAATCGACGACGCGGCCGTCGGCCTCGAAGAACTTGTTGGGGACCTGGAACATCGCAAGGATCAACGCGCCTTCCGGACACCAGGCGGCGTGGCGGCTATTGGGCTCGCGCCAGATGAATTCGCCTGATTTGCACGCGATGCCCTTCGCCGGGCCTTCCTTGTCGACCAGGCTGCCTTCGAGCACATAGGTCTGCTCGATGTTGACGTGCTCGTGGTCGGGCAGCACCGAGCCCGGCGCAAACCGCATCAGGGCGGTCATCAGACCGGTCGTGCGATCGAACAGTAGCGTCTTGGCCTCGCAGCCAGGGAAGCGCGTCTTCTGCCACTCCATGTTTTGCGGCTGAACCAGGTGGGAATGCGCGTCTGCGGTCTGAGAGCTTTTTGGCGTCACGGCGTCCATGGCGATGCTCCGTTCCAAATGCACTGGAAGCAACCGTAGCAGCTTTGCCAGCGCCCGTCAGCCGACGGAGGCTTTCCCGGGCGATTTGCTGCGCTGCATTAGATTATGCAGCGACCGCGCATGGCACTTTCAAAAATCCGCGAAAGCGCGCGCGGCCGCCGCGAATCGGCTCGCCGTTCAGCGTGTAGCCGCGAAACCGCGCCAGGAATCGCGAGATCGCGATCGCGCCTTCGAGCCGGGCCAGCGCCATCCCGGCGCATTGATGCGCGCCGGTGGCGAACGCCAGATGCCGGTTCGGCGCGCGGCCGATGTCGAAATTTTCCGGATCAGCGAATTGGGCGGGGTCGCGGTTGGCGGCGCCGATGCAGAGCGTCACCGATGTGCCGGCCGCAAGGGTGACGCCGCCGAGCTCGACCTGTTCTGTCGTGATGCGGTTGCCGAGCTGGTTCGAGCTTTCGAATCGCAAAATCTCTTCGACCGCAGTCTTGATCATATCCGGGTGTTCGATCAGCCGTTCCTTCTGCGCAGGGTAGCGCGACAACGCCACCAGCCCGTTGCCGATCAAATTGGTGGTGGTTTCGTGGCCGGCGTTGAGCAGGAAGATGCAGTTGTGCAGCAATTCCTTTTCCGTCAGCCGCTCGCCATTGTCCTCGCCCTGGATCAACCGCGTCAGCACGTCGCGATCGGGATTGCCGGGTTTTGCCCGGCGTCGCGCCACCAGGACTTCAAGGTAGGCGAGAAAGTCCTTCACCGCATTATTGCCGCGGGCAAAGGCTTCAGCCGAGATCACCGGCTCGAGCGCGCCCAGGATCGCCAGCGACCAGTCGCGCAGGGGCTCACGCTCGTCGCGGGGCACGTCGAGCAGATTGCCGATCACCTCAATGGGGATCGCGGAGGCAAAATCGTCGATCAGATCGACATTTTGCTTTGCGGCAAGGCCATCGAGCAGCCGGTCGACCAGCGCGATCAGATAAGGCTCCATTTCCGCGATGGCGCGCGGCGACAGCGCGCCCATGATCAGTCGCCGCACCCTCGTATGAGCCGGCGGATCGTTGAAGACGAGGCTGGTGGTGTGGTGCTCGTAGAGCAGGGAGGAGCCGTATTTCGGCGCAAATTCCTTTTTCTTGTCGGAGCTGAACACCCTGGTGTTCTTGTAGGCGCTGACCAGATCGTCGTAGCGCGTCAGGAACCAGGACCCGTTGGGCACGCGCTTGACCGGCTCATGCTCCCGCAGTGCACGATAAACCGGGTAGGGGTCGGCATAGAATTCCGCCGTCAATTTCTCGATGTCGAAATGGGCCGCCAGCTCTCGCGCGTTCGCATTCATGCTGCCATACTCTTTGGGGGAGACCGATATGCCGTTTTTGCTCTTTCCGAAACCGGCTCAGGCACTAAAGTCCCGCACCGGAATACAGTCTCGCCTAACCCACTGGAAATGAAAATGCACGCCCGCACGGAAGCCACTGAGATCGCGCCCTCCTGGCCCGAGGAGATTTTCAAAATATTGCAGCGCTTCGAGGTCCGGCAGGTGCCTTACGTGCCGGATGCCGGGCATTCGCAGCTGATCGAACGTGTGCTGGGCTCATCCTCGATGCGGGGGATTCCGCTGACCACCGAGGAAGAAGGCGTGGCGCTGCTGGCCGGCGCCTGGGCCGGCGGCCAGCGCGGCGTGCTCCTGATGCAGTCGAGCGGCGTCGGCAATTGCGTCAACATGCTGTCGCTGACCCAGATCTTCCGCCTGCCGTTCCTGACGCTGGTCACGATGCGCGGCGAATGGGGCGAGTTCAATCCGTGGCAGGTGCCGATGGGCTCGACCACGCAAGGCGTCTTCGAATTGTGCGGCATCAAGGTGCTGCGCGCCTCTCACCCGGACGAGGTGCGCGAGGTCGTCGAGGCCGGGGCAGGACAGGCTTACAACGCCTGCACGCCGACCGCCGTTCTCCTGTCGCAGCGCCTGATCGGTGCAAAGGTCTTCACCAAATGAGCAAAGCCAATCTTCTCGATCGCCGTGCCGTAGTTTCCGGCCTGCTGGCGGACCGCAAGAATGCGATCGCCGTCGGCGGACTGGGCGCCTCGACCTACGATATCGCCGCAGCCGGCGATCACGACCGCAACTTCTACCTGTGGGGCGCCATGGGTGGCGCGGTCATGATCGGCCTCGGGCTCGCGCTGGCGCAGCCGAAGCTGCCCGTGGTCGTCATCACCGGCGACGGCGAGATGCTGATGGGGATGGGGAGCCTCGCCACCGTCGGCCTGCAGAAGCCCGCCAATCTCACCATCGTGGTGCTGGACAATGAGGTCTATGGCGAGACCGGCGGGCAGGCGAGCCACACGGCGGCGACCGTGGACCTCGTCGGCGTGGCCAAATCGTGCGGGATCGCGGATGCCCGCGCGATGGCGACCATGGCCGAGATCGAGGCTTTTGCGTCGTCGATGCAGGACACGGCCAGCGGGCCGCGCTTTGCCAGCGTCAAGATCGACAGCGCCAACCTCGAGCGCGTGCTCTCCAGCCGCGACGGCACTTTCATTGTGAACCGGATCCGCGGGTCGCTCGGATTCGGCCCGATCTAACGTTCATGTGAACGCGTGCGCCGCAGCAAATTTGTTGACATTTGCTAAGGTGAGTGCTTACTCACAAAATGAGCACTTTGCGAATGACTGGCGACTTGCGCCGGCAGCTGATCCTCAGCGCCGCCAAGCGCTGCTTTGCCCGCCATGGCTTCGCCGGGACCACGACTAAAAGCGTCGCGGCGGCGGCCTCGATTTCGGAAGGCTTGCTGTTCAAGCACTTTCCGACCAAATCGGTGCTGTATGCGGAAATCCTTGCGGAAGAATGCGAGGCCGATCCGGGCCTGAACCGGTTATTGGGGCTTGAGCCTTCGACGGAAACGCTGGTCGTGCTGATTCGCTGCATGGTCCGCCATTTCCAGGGGGTCTCGGCGGCTCCCGATCAGGAGGAAGGCCAGCGGCTCCGCCTCATGGTCACCAGCCACCTCGACGACGGAGAATTCGCCCGCCTGATCTACGAGAAGATCGGCAGCCTGCTCGGACCCGTCTTCACCGCCTCGCTGGAGCGTGCCCTAGAGGCGGGGGATGCGGCGCCGATCGGGCGCGAGCCGATGAACCTGTTCTGGTTCGCCCATCACACCGTGCTGATGGCGACGCTGACGCGGATGCCGTCGGTGCCGTGTCTTTCCTACGGCAATGCCGCCGATCTCGAGCGGCAGCTTTGCGAATTTATTCTCCGCGGCATTGGATTGAACGAAACCGCCATTGCCTCCCATCTGGATCGCGAATTGTCGGATGATTTCGAGCAGAAGATAGCTGCAGAAGGTGCATGACATGAACATCGCAACGGAACCCAAGATCGCGGGCAAGCCGATCGTGGAGCAGCCGCGCAAGCGTCCGGTCCGGATGGTGCGCTGGTTCATCATCGTCGGGCTATTGCTGGCGGCGCTGGTCGGCGGCTTCGTCTGGTTCAATTATTTCCGCGGCCAGATGATCGCGCAGTTCTTCGCCAACAACAAGCCGCCGCCGACCAGCGTGAGCATTGCGGAGGCGAAATCCGAAGTGATTCCGAATCTGCTGACCGCGGTCGGCGATCTCGCCGCTGTGCATCAGGTGAATGTCACTTCCGACGTCTCGGGCCGCATCACCGACATCATGTTCACCGCCGGCTCCAGCGTGAAGGCCGGCAGTCCGCTGGTGCAATTGTTCGACGGCCCCGACCAGGGCGACCTCGCGAGCTTCAAGGCGCAGGCCACGGTGGCGCAGCTGTCGCTGGATCGCGCCAAGCAGCTTGCGTCGCGCCAGTTCGGGCCGCAGGCGACCGTGGATTCCGCGCAAGCCGCCTTTGACCAGGCCAATGCCGGCATCGCGAAGACCGAGGCGATCATCTCGCAGAAGCTGGTGCGCGCGCCGTTCGACGGCGAACTCGGCGTCCGCCATGTCGAGGTCGGCCAGTTCCTCACCGCGGGCACCCAGATCGTGACGCTGACCGACCTGTCGCAGCTCTACGCCAACTTCACCGTGACGGAAAAGGACAGCGCGGCGCTCAAGGTCGGACAGACCGTGCGCATCGCGGTCGACGCCTATCCCGGTCGCACCTTCGAGGGTAAGATCACTGCAATCGAACCGCAGATCGCGACCGACACGCGCAACATCCGCGTGCAGGCGACGCTCGCCAATCCCGAGCGCATCCTCAAGCCCGGCATGTTCGCGACCACCACGGTGGTGCTGCCCGACAAGCCGCCGGTCGTCACCGTTCCCGAGACCGCGGTCGACTATACGCTGTACGGCGATTCCGTGTTCCTGATCACCGAGAAGCAAGAGGCTGACGGCAAGACCAGCCTGAGCGCCGTTCGCACTTTCGTGCGCACCGGCAACCGGGTCGGCGGGCGCGCCGAAATCCTTTCCGGGTTGAAGCCCGGCGATCGCGTCGTCGCGGTCGGCCAGCTCAAGCTGCAATCGGGTACGGCCGTGGCGATCTCGACCGACGGGCCGCCGCCGATTCCGGCGAACCCGCCGCGCTACTGAGAAAAGATCCGGGACGGACGCGAAGCGTTTACCCCGGAGATCATGCTCGAACACAAGGATGAGATCGTGATCCGGTTGAACCGGATCATGATCTAACGGAGCGCATCGCGATGGTCTGGACCGATATTTTCATCAAGCGACCCGTGCTGGCGGTGGTCGTCAGCCTGCTGATCCTCCTGATCGGCTTCCGGGCCGCGACCACGCTGCCAATCCGGCAGTATCCGAAATTATCGAACACAGTGGTCAATATCACCACCGTCTATCCCGGCGCGTCGCCCGATCTGATTCAGGGCTTCATCACCACGCCGATCGAGCAGGCGGTGGCCTCCGCCGAAGGCGTCGACTACATGACCTCGTCGTCGGTGCTCGGCACCTCGACCATCCAGGTCTACATCAAGCTCAACTTCGATCCGAACCAGGCGCTGACCGAAGTGCTCGCCAAGGTGAACTCGGTCAAATACCTCATTCCGAAGGAATCCAACGACCCGATCGTGACCAAGACGACCGGCCAGACTACGGCGGTGATGTATCTCGGCTTCTCCAGCGAAGTGCTGTCGGGTTCGGCGATCTCGGACTATCTGACGCGCGTGGTTCAGCCGGTGCTTTCCACCGTCGACGGCGTCGCCTCGGCCGATATTCTGGGCGGCCAGACCTTCGCGATGCGGCTGTGGCTCGATCCCGTGCGTATGGCCGGCCGCAGCGTGTCGCCGACGGATGTTTCCGCCGCGATCGCCGCCAACAACTTCCAGGCGGCCGCCGGCCAGTCCAAAGGCTTCTTCATCGTCTCCAACGTGTCGGCGAACACCGACCTGAAGAACCTCGACCAGTTCAAGCGCATGATCATCAAATCCAAGGACGGCGGCTTCGTGCGCATGGAGGACATCGCCACCGTCGAACTGGCGGCGCAGAGCACCGATGCCAGCGTCGCCTTCAACGGCGAGCATGCGATCTTCATCGGCGTGCAGGCGACGCCGCAAGGCAACCCGCTGACGCTGGTCAAGGGCGTCCGCGCGCTATTCCCTGAGCTGGAGCGCAACCTCCCGCCGTCGATGAAGATGAAGGTGGCGTACGATTCCACCAAATTCATCCAGTCCTCGATCGACGAAGTCGAGAAGACGCTCGGCGAGGCGGTCATCATCGTGGTGGTGGTGATCTTCCTGTTCCTGGCCTCGTTCCGCTCCGTGCTGATCCCGGTAGTGACGATTCCGCTGTCGCTGATCGGAGTCTGCAGCCTGATGCTGATCGCGGGATTCAGTTTCAACCTGCTGACGCTGCTGGCGATGGTGCTGGCGATCGGGCTCGTGGTCGACGACGCCATCGTGGTGGTCGAAAATATCCATCGGCATCTGGAGGAGGGCAAGCCGCCGGTGCAGGCGGCAATGCAGGGCGCGCGCGAGATCGTCGGCCCCGTGATCTCCATGACCATTACGCTCGCCGCTGTGTATGCGCCGATCGGCTTCCTCGGCGGGCTCACCGGTTCGCTGTTTCGCGAATTCGCCTTCACGCTGGCGGGAGCGGTGATCGTTTCCGGCGTGGTCGCGCTGACGCTGTCGCCGATGATGTGCTCGATCTTCCTCAAGAGCGCGGAAGAGGGACGGTTCGCGAAGATCGTGAACCGGGTGTTCGGGTCGATGACGCGATGGTACGGTCGCCAGCTCGATCGTTCGCTGGATTATCGCCCGATCACGGGTTTGTTCGCGCTGACCATTCTCGGGCTGGTCGGGTTCCTCTATCTGCACACGTCGAAGGAACTCGCGCCCGAAGAAGACCAGGGCATCGTGTTCGCCGTGACCAAGGCGCCGAAATACGCCAACATCGACTACGTGGATTATTACGGCGAGAAGCTCGACAAGATATTTGGTGGCTTCCCCGAGACCGACCTGCGCTTCGTGCTGAACGGCATCAACGGCCCGCAAGGCGGCATCGCCGGCATGCTGCTCAAGCCCTGGGACGAGCGCAAGCGCTCCTCGATCGCGCTCAAGCCGCTGGTGCAGGCGCAGCTTTCCAAGATCGAAGGCGTCAACGCCTTTGCGTTCAACCTGCCGCCGCTGCCGGGCGGCCCCGGCGGTCTGCCGGTGCAGATGGTGATCAACTCCACGGCCGGCTTCCAGGCGGTCTATGAGCAGATGCTCAAGCTGAAGGACGCTGCGCGCAAGAGCGGGCTGTTCATCGTCTCCGACAGCGATCTCGACTTCAACCAGCCGGTGGTGCGGGTCAAGATCGACCGCTCGAAGGCGAGCGATCTCGGCATCACCATGGCGAACATCGGCAGCACGCTCGCGACGCTGCTCGGCGGCAACTACGTCAACCGCTTCAACCTCGAGGGACGTTCGTACCAGGTGATTCCGCAGGTGCCGCGCAGCGATCGGCTCTCGCCCGAAGCGCTCGGCCAATATTATGTGCCGACCAATACCGGCCAGCAGGTGCCGCTCTCCACCATCGTCTCGATCGAGACGGCGACCGATCCGAATGCGCTGACCCACTACAACCAGTTGAACTCCGCCACCTTCCAGGCGGTGCCGATGCCGGGCGTGACGGTCGGCCAGGCGGTCGACTTCCTCGAAGGCGAGGCCAAGAAGCTCCCGGCCGGCTTCAGCCACGATTATCTCGCCGACTCCCGGCAATATGTGCAGGAAGGCAACCAGCTCGCTGTCACCTTCGGCTTTGCGCTCATCATCATTTTCCTGGTGCTGGCGGCGCAGTTTGAGAGCTTGCGCGATCCGCTGGTGATCATGATCAGCGTGCCCATGGCGATATCGGGCGCGCTGATTCCGCTGTTCTTCGGCGCCGCCACCATGAACATCTACACCCAGGTCGGACTGCTGACCCTGGTGGGGCTGATCAGCAAGCACGGCATCCTGATGGTCGAATTCGCCAACGAGCTGCAGCTCCGGGAAGGGCTCGACCGCCGCTCCGCGATCGAGATGGCGGCCCGCGTCCGGCTGCGCCCGATCCTGATGACGACGGCGGCGATGGTCACCGGCCTGTTGCCGCTGCTCACTGCGACCGGCGCCGGCGCGGCGAGCCGGTTCTCGATCGGGCTTGTGGTCGTCGCCGGCATGTCGATCGGCACACTGTTCACGCTGTTCGTGTTGCCCGCGGTCTATGTGGCGATCGCCACCGATCACCGGGCCGCGGCGGAGTCCGAGCGGGCCAAGGAGATCGCGGAATTCGATGTGGGTTCGAAGGCCCTGAAGCCGACGTAAGGTCGGTTTCGATCCGAACGGCGGCAACCGTCCAGCGGTTGCCGCCGTTCGTCTTGAGTTGCTTCCCCGATATCCGCCATTGGGCGGCCTGCTCAGCCCGATCCCTCCCGCAGTGCGGCAAGAGACAAGCGCGCGCCTTCTTGCTAACTTCGGTGCGATGAGCATTTCTCTCCACCCCGACACCTCAGGCCGAACGCTGGCGGATCCGCCTGCAGCGGGGGTGGCGCCGGTGGCGGGCTCGACCGGGACCCGGATACGCAGCCGGCTGTTCACGAAATATGTCGCGCTGTTCGTCGCGGTGGTTGGCGTAGCCCTGCTATCCAACGGGATTTTCGAGGTTTTCTTCTATTATCGCGAGCACAAGGCGGCCCTGATCCGGATTCAGCACGAGCAGGCGGTAGCCGCAGCGGCGAAGATCGGCCAGTTCGTCAAGGAAATCGAAAGCCAGTTGGGCTGGACCACCCAACTGCCGTGGTCGGCGGGCTCGATCGAGCAGCGCCGGTTCGACGCCTTGCGGCTGTTGCG
>JBGPSI010000090.1:0-18760 GCA_041490045.1 Bradyrhizobium sp. | reverse complement strand
TTCACGGAGAGGGCGGAACGAGCAGGCCAAAACTCGCGCGAAAGATGCGGCGAGAATGCGAAACCGTATCCGGCCGTCAATGCGAGCCAACCGGTCGTCGCAAAGCGCCGCCCCATGACAGGCGCCGCGAAGCAAACCAGCATTTTTTTGCCGCCCGATGGATTGCTTCGCGGAGCCTGTCATCGGGCGCGCATACGCGCGACCCGTTGGCTCGCAATGACGAATGCCAGGAGGCCGGCAGCCACTTGACGCAAGACAGGTTTTCCCTGCGTCGTCCTGCGTTGGCGGGAGGCGTCCCCTTGCCCAAAAGTCCGACTAGCCAGTGCTGCCGAACTTGGGCATGCTGTCTGCAATATAATTCGACAAACGGATTCAGGCGGCACAAGACCGCTGACCTTCGGAGGAATTTTTGCCAGTTCGCCACTATGACTGGATCGCGCATTTCGGCCGCCGTACGCCCGACAAGGTAGCGGCCGTCGACCTCGCCAGCGGACGACGCTTCAGCTACGCGCAATTCGATGTTCGCATTTCCCGGCTCGCCGCGCATCTGCGCGACCGGCTCGGCATCCAGCGCGGCGACCGGGTCGCCGTGCTCGCACTCAACACGACCGATACGCTGGAAGTGCAGTTCGCCTGCGGCCGTATCGGCGCGGTGTTCCTGCCGCTGAACACCCGCCTCACCGTTCCCGAGCTGCACTACATCGTCGGCGATGCGGCCCCTCGCCTGATGATCCATGACTCCGACCTCGCCGAAGTCGCGCTGTCGGTGGCAAAGCTGTGCAAGGTCGCATCCACGCTGCTGCTCGGACCCGACGGTTCCTACGAGGCGGCGATCGCGGCTGCAAAGCCGCTCGACAAGCCCGAGATCGTCACGCTCGATGACATCTCGACCATCATGTACACCTCGGGCACCACGGGCCAGCCGAAGGGCGCCATCATCACCCATGGCATGACGTTCTGGAATTGCGTCAATCTCGGCGGGCCCGCGTACATCTCGCCTTCGTCGGTGCTGCTCACCGTGCTGCCGCTGTTCCACACCGGCGGGCTCAATTGCTACACCAACCCGGTGCTGCATTCCGGCGGCACCGTGCTGATCATGCGCGCGTTCGATCCAGGCCTCGCGCTTGCCGTGATCAGCGACCCGGGGCAGCGCGTCAACGTGTTCTTCGGCGTGCCCTCGATCTACCAGTTCATGGCGCAGCATCCTTCCTTCGCCACCGCCGACTTCAGCCGCCTCGTGATCGGCGGCGTCGGCGGCGCGCCGATGCCGGTGCCGCTCTTGAAAGTGTGGGAGGCGCGCGGCGTTGCGCTGCAGCAGGGCTACGGCATGACCGAGACCAGTCCCGCGGTGCTGACGCTCGACAAGGAGGATGCCGCGCGCAAGGCCGGCTCTTCCGGCAAACCGGTCCTGCATACGGAAGTGCGGATTGTGACGCCCGGCGGCACGGAGGCCGAAGTCGGCGAACTCGGCGAATTGTGGGTGAAGGGGCCGAACATCACGCCCGGCTACTGGAACAGGCCCGACGCGAACGCGTCGTCCTTCACCGACGGCTGGCTGCACACCGGCGACGCCGCGCGGATCGACGAGGAGGGTTTCTACTACATCGTCGACCGCTGGAAGGACATGTACATTTCCGGCGGCGAGAACGTCTATCCGGCCGAGGTCGAGAACGTGCTGCACCAGCTCGGCGCGATCGCGGAGGCCGCCGTCATCGGGATCGCCAGCGAGCAATGGGGCGAAACCGGCATGGCGATCATTGCCGTGAAGCCCGGACACAGCATCACCGAAGCCGAGATCCATGCGCATTGCGCGGCCAATCTCGCGCGCTTCAAGCGCCCCCACACGATCCGGTTCGTCGAAGCCCTGCCGCGCAACGCCACTGGCAAGATCCACAAACCGACCCTGCGGAAGAATTTTGCGACGCCGGCGCCTGCCGACCAGGTAAAAGCCGGCGCATCGGCTTGACCGAAAAACAATGTCCCACACCGTCATTGCGCGAGCAGCGAACAGTACCGTCATTCCGGGGCGATGCGAAGCATCGAACCCGGAATCTCGAGATTCCGGGTCTGGTGCTGCGCACCATCCCGGAATGACGAACCCGGCGCTTCTTCGCTGCGCTCGCAATGACGTCAAGAAATTACGTCGCCTACCCTCTTGTCCATCCCCACTTCATGAAAGGTGTTCTTCCCGTGAATAACAAGAAACTGTCCTTAGCTACCTCCTTCGCCACTGCAGCCGCGCTCGCCGTGCTGACCACGCAAGGCGCGCTCGCCCAGAAGAAATACGACACCGGCGCATCCGACACCGAAATCAAGATCGGCAACGTCGAGGCCTACTCCGGACCTGCTTCCGCCTATGGCATCATCGGCAAGACCGAGGACGCCTATTTCAAGATGATCAACGACCAGGGCGGCGTGAACGGCCGCAAGATCAATTTCATCAGCTATGACGACGGCTACAGCCCACCGAAGACGGTGGAGCAGGTGCGCAAGCTGATCGAGAGCGACGAGGTGTTCCTGGTGTTCAACGCGCTGGGCACGCCGACCCAGTCGGCGGTGCAGAAATATCAGAACACCAAGAAGGTGCCGCAGCTCTTCCTCGCCACCGGCGCCAGCAAGTGGAACGACCCGAAGGATTTCCCGTGGACCATGGGCTTCCAGCCGAGCTATCGCGTCGAGGCAAGGATCTTCGCCAAATACATCCTCAAGTCAAAACCCGGCGCCAAGGTCGCGGTGTTCTACCAGAATGACGATTTCGGCAAGGACTACGTGGCCGGGCTGAAGGACGTGTTCGGCGACAAGGCTTCCTCGATCATCGTCGCCGAGGAAAGCTACGAGACCACCGAGCCCTCGATCGATTCGCACATCGTCAAGCTGAAGGGCACCGGCGCCGACGTGCTGGTCAACATCTCGACGCCGAAATTCGCGGCCCAAGCCATCAAGAAGATGGCGGAGCTGGAATGGAAGCCGATGCACCTGATGACCGACGTCTCGATCTCGATCGGCGCGGTGATGAAGCCGGCGGGCTTCGAGGCTTCCGAGGGCATCCTGTCGGCCGGCTATCTGAAGGACGCTTCCGACGCGCAGTGGAAGAACGACGAAGGCATGAAGAAGTTCATGGCGTTCGCCGACAAGTACATGCCGGGCGCCAACATCTCCGACGCCAATCTGGTGTACGGCTATGCCGCGGCCCAGACCATGGTGCAGACGCTGAAGCAGGCGGGCGACAATTTGACCCGGGAAAACGTCATGAAGCAGGCCGCCAGCCTGAAGGATTTTGCGGCGGATACGCTGATCCCCGGCATCAAGGTCAACACCTCGGCCGCCGATTTCGCTCCGATCGAACAGCTCAAGATGATGCAGTTCAAGGGCGGAAAATGGGAGCTGTTCGGCGACATCATCAGCGCCGATGCCGGCGGCTAGACTTGCGGTCACGGCCGGATGTGAAAGTCCTGGACCTGGGAAGCCGCCCCTTTGGGGCGGCTTCTCAATTCGCGACGGTTTGGCGTCGTGCAGGCGATTGACGAGGCCCGTTGGCGGACATGGCGGATTGGCTCACACGGACGCTTTCTGCTGCCGGAATTGAGCGCAAGCTCAAGGCTGGACAAACTCTCTTCCGCAGAGGCCAAAGGACCCTGGGCTTTTATCAAGTGATCTCCGGAAGCGTGCGGCTGATGCGGGTGGACCGCGCCGGGCGCGAGGCCGTGCTTCATACAGCCTCCGCCGGCGAAACCCTCGCCGAAGCTTCGCTGTTCGCGCCGGCCTATCATTGCGATGCGATCGCGGTGACGGCCGCGGTGGTGCGGCTTTATCCCAAGGCCCTGGTGCTCGGTGAATTCGAACGCAATCCCGACGCGGCGCAAGCCTTCACGGCGATGCTCGCCCGTCAGGTCATGAGCCTGCGGACGCGCCTCGAGCAGCGCAACATTCACTCCGCCCACGATCGCATCTGGCATCATCTCGCGCTCAACACCGGCGCCGACGGGCGCACCGTCAAACTGACCGGCACGCTGAAGAACCTGGCGGTTGAACTCGGGCTCAGCCATGAGGCGCTGTACCGGACGCTCGCCGAGATGGCAGCGGCCGGCGAGATCGAGCGGCTCAAGGGCAAGATCAGGCTGATCAAGCCGGTGAGCTGATACCCCTCATATGATCAAGATCATATGCAGAATCCGGGCCATGTTGTATTCAGCCGGCAAGGGCGCGTTCGAGAATCGAGGTCGATCATGTCGTCATGGTCCTGGAAGGCCGGCCTTGCCGGTGTAGCGATGGTTGCCGCGACCGCCTATGCGGTAGCGCAAATGCCCGATCACGCCGGGATGCACGGGCAGATGAATCCGGGCGGTCCCGACCGCCAACAGATGATGCCGCCGAACGGCATGCACGGGCAGATGATGCATGGCCAGCACGGCATGATGATGGGAAGCGAAACGTCCGGTCAGCCCGCCATGCCGGGACAGGAGGCCCTCGGCACGATCCAGGAGATCGTGCGGATGCTGGAGGCTGATCCCTCGACCGACTGGTCGAAGGTCAACATCTCCGCGCTCCGCCAACACCTGATCGATATGGACGAAGTGACCATGCGCGCCGCGGCGGTCGAGCGCAGCATCGACAACGGCGTTGAAATCACAGTGACCGGCGAGGGCCGTACGCTCGATGCCGTCAAGCGCATGGTGCCGGCGCATGTACACGAGCTGAGCCGGCTCGGCTGGAACGCCAGGACCGACGACCTGCCAAACGGCGTCAGGATGACCGTCACCAGCACCGACGCCGGGCAAGTGACAAAACTCAGGGCGCTCGGCTTCATGGGCATCATGGTGCAGGGATCGCATCACCAGCAGCACCATTTGATGATGGCTAAGGGTGAGTTCAGCCACTAGCCGGACCGCGAATCAGTTCGAGGGAAATCGCGGGCGTTTCCTGAAACCAGCTCACCTGGCTTTCGCCCTTGCTGGCGTAGACGTTCTCCCAATGACCCTGTCGGCCCGTGTCGGTCATGATGTCCTCCTGGCCCAATGGCGATCGTGCGAACTGGCAAGAATGGCACCATCCGGCCGATCATCGGGGCCGCTGCGCGCGGCTTCCCGACGGAAAAGCCTTCGGGCAAGATCGGTCATTCCGGCATTTGCCGAGCTTGTGATCCCGTGAGATGGTTCCCAAATGAGTAAGTAATCCAGCCTGACCGGCCCTTGCCGACCTTCGACCATGGGTTCCCAAGTGCATTATTTGCCGCTCACCCCCGTCTTGTTTTCGTTCCTGGTGTTTCTGTTCATCGGGCTGGTGATCCTGATCCAGCTTCGCATCCTGCGCTACGCCTATATGCGGCTGGGCGTGAGCCCGGGCGCCGCCCTGATGCTGCTGTTCGGTTCGCTGATCGGCAGCTATTTCAATATTCCGGTCACCGTGCTGCCCGGACAGACCGTCCAGTCGGGGCAGATCGTCGACTTCTTCGGCATGCAGTATGTGGTCCCCTACGTCGTTTCCTCGCCCGGCACGGTGATCGCCGTCAATGTCGGCGGCGCCGTGATCCCGACCTTGATGTCCACCTACCTCGTCATTCGTTATCAGCTCTGGCTGAAGGCGGTGATCGCGACTGCCCTGATTGCCTTCATCATCCATATCATGGCGACGCCCGTGCACGGCCTCGGCATCGCCGTGCCGGTATTCGCGCCCGTGGTCACCACGGCCATCCTCGCTTTCATCCTGTCGCGCGAATATGCGGCTCCGCTGGCCTATATCGGCGGTTCGATGGGCACCTTGATCGGCGCCGATCTTCTCAACCTCGACAAGATCAACGGCCTCGGCGCGCCGGTCGCCTCGATCGGCGGCGCGGGAACCTTCGACGGAATATTCCTGACCGGGATCCTCGCCGTGCTGCTGGCCGGCATCGCCTCGCCGTCGCGTCCGCGGCCGGCCTGGTGATCCGGAAATACCGTGTGGCGGACAATCGCGGGGGCGCGAGTTGCCACCCTCTCCGACTCCCCATAATAAGAACCAAACGCCACCGAGCGTGACGATCGCGACCGGTCGTTCATGCTCGAAAAGTGCGAAGGGTAAGGGTTACGCCTATGGAAGCTCAGGTAAGCGCCGTGTCTGTCTCCGCTCCAGCCAAAAAATGGTCGCCCGCGCCGGACGCAAGCGACATCGTCAAGAGCATCCATGCGATGCTGCATCCGCGCAACATCGTGCTGGTCGGGGCCACGGACAAGCCGGGCAACTATGCCGAGCGCATCTGGAACAACCTGATCAAATACAAATTCGAGGGCGGTCTCTACCCGGTCAATTCCAAACGCGAATCGATCTGGGGCGTGCCCTGCTACAAGGATTTCGCAAGCCTGCCGGACAAGCCGGACCACGTGCTGGTGCTGGTTCCCGCCCGCTTCGCGGTTCAGGTGATCCGCGACGCGGCCGCGGCCGGCGCGCGCTCAGCGACCATCGTCACGTCAGGCTTCAGCGAATTGCAGGACGAGGAAAGCCAGCGGCTCGCGGTGGAATTGCAAGCCGCGATCCGGGAGACCGGCCTTGCGGTCACCGGCCCGAATTGTCTCGGCAACTTGAGCGCCGGCGAAAGGATGTTCACCAACATCGACGATCGCATCGTCACCATGGAAGCGGGTCCCGTGGCGATTGCCGGCCAGTCCGGCGCGATCGTGATGGCGATCCGTCAGGCGCTGGAAGATCGCGGCGTCGGCGTCGGCTACATGGTTACGACCGGCAACGAGGCCGGCCTCGAAACGCCCGATCTGATGCGCTATTTCGCCGCCGATCCCTCGATACGGGTGATCGTGGTCTATCTGGAAGGCGTGCGTAATACCAAGGTGTTCCGCGAGGCCTGCAAGGCCGCACGCGCCGCCGGCAAGCCGGTGATCGCGCTCAAGCTCGGGGCGTCCGAGGGCGGACGCGCCGCCGCCATGGCGCACACCGGCGCGCTGGCCGGCTCGATCGAGACCTTCGATGCGATCTCGACGCGGGAAGGCGTGATCCGCGCCCGCGGCCTCGACGAGTTGATCGAGACCACCGAATGCTTTGTTCATGCCGATCCGCCGAAGGGCAACCGCCTCGCCGCGGTCACCCTGTCCGGCGGCAAGCGCGGCCTGTTGATCGACGCCTTCTTTTCGGCCGGCCTGAATTTTGCTCCCTTGAGCAAGAACGCCAGCGACAAGCTGGCAAAGATGCTGGGCCCCGGCTCGATCGTCGGCAATCCGCTCGACGCCGGCTTCGCCGCGGTGGTCGACCCCTCCGTCTACATGCAGTCGATCAAGATCATGATCGATGATCCCGACACCGACATCGTCATCATCGACGCCGAGCTGCCCAAGGCGCCGCACGAACTGCGCGAGCGCAATTTGCGCATCGTCAACGAGATGGCGGGCGCCGCCTCCAAGCCGGTCGTCTATATCAGCACGATGTCGATCGGCTTCACCGAATTCACCAAGGGTTTGCGCAAGTCGCTGCCGCATATCGCGGTCATGCAGGGGCTGGACCGGGCGGTCGGCGCCATCAAGTCGCTGATCGACTACGCGGCGTTGCGCAAGGTGGTGCCCGACATCGTATCGAGCTCATCGGCTTCGGCACGCGCGACGCTTGAGAAGACACTGAAGAACGCCACCGGCGCGGCGCTCGACGAGGTCGCGTCGAAGAAATTGCTGAAGGCCTACGGCATTCCCGTGTCGAAGGAAGAGATCGTGCAGACGGCCGCGGACGCCGTGAAGGCGGCGAAGAAAATCGGCTTTCCCGTCGTCGCCAAGGTCGTCAGCGCGGAGATCCTGCACAAGTCCGACATTGGCGGCGTGGCGCTGAATCTCAACAGCGCAGCCGAAGTCAAGAAGGCGTTCAACGACATCACCGCGCGGGTGAAGCGACTGAAAGGCAAGCCGAAGCTCGAGGGCATCCTGATCGCGCAGCAGGTCAAGGCCGAGCTCGAGCTCGTGGTCGGCGCCGCGCTCGACGCCGAGATGGGCCCCGTGGTGCTGTTCGGTACCGGCGGCGTCGATATCGAACTGATGAAGGACGTCGCTTTGGCCGGCGCGCCGCTCGACGCGGCGGAGGCCACGCAATTGATCCATCGCACCAAGGCCGGCGTGAAGCTGAAAGGCTATCGCGGCAAGCCTGCGCTGCACGAGGCTTCCGCCGTGAAGGCGCTGGTCGGTCTCTCCAACCTGATGGCCGACGCCGGAACCCGCATCGCCTCGATCGACGTCAATCCATTCCTGATCAACACCAAAACCGGCGTCGCCGTCGACGCCCTGATCGTCCTCAACAACGAAGCGGCCAAGAGCGCCGCCGGGCATTGATGCGGCGGCAAAGCTTCGGCCGGAGCATGGCTTGCAAAGGCGCGGCAGGGGCCGCGCCGCAGAGGTCAGCGGGTTCGACATGATCATCGAAAATCAGGTCATGGTCACCGAGGCGGTCATCGAGGCCGTCAGCCGCACCGAGGATCCGCGGCTGCGCGAGATCCTGCTTTCGCTGGTGCGACACCTGCACGGTTTCGTGCGCGAGGTTCACTTGTCCGAACGCGAATTCCAGCAGGCGGTGGGGATCATTGCCGCGATGGGCCAGAAGACCACCGCCTCGCATAACGAGGTGGTGCTGATGGCAGGCTCGCTGGGAATCTCTTCGCTGGTCTGCCTGCTCAACAACGGCAATAACGGCCAGACCGAAACCCAGGCCAATCTGCTGGGACCGTTCTGGCGCGACGACCAGCCGCTCAGCGCCAGCGGCGGCAGCCTGGTGCGATCGCCGACGCCGGGCCCGGGGCTGGTCGTTCGGGTCTCGATCGAGGATACGAAGGGGCGCCCCGTGGTCGGCGCCGAAGTCGACGTCTGGCATTCTTCGCCGGAGGGCCTCTACGAGAACCAGGATCCCGCGCAGGCCGAGATGAATTTGCGCGGGCGCTTTGTGTCCGACGAGAACGGACGCTTCCATTTCCGCAGCGTCAAGCCCGCGGGCTATCCGATCCCGGTCGATGGCCCGGTCGGAGAACTGGTGAAGGCCACCCGCCGCCACAACTTCAGGCCGGCGCATCTGCATTTCATGATCTACAAGCCCGGCTTCAAAACCCTGATCTCGCAAATCTATTCGCCCGACGACGAGCACATCGATTCGGACGTGCAGTTCGGCGTGACGCGTGCGCTCATCGGCAATTACGTTCGCCATGACGAGCCCTCGCCCGAGCCGGGTTTCGCAGCCCCCTGGTATTCGCTCGATCAGCGTTTTGTCGTCGAGCCCGGCGAGAGCAGGCGCCCGGTGGCGCCGATCCGCGCCAAGACCGCCGCAACGCCGGAAGGCCGATAGGGACGAGCGGTCAGGCGTCCGGCCCGCTTATTAGGCAGCCTCCTAGGCCGAAGGTTGCAAGATTCTCGCAGGTTGACGATTGGCAAAGCCGAGCCGGAAAGGCTAGGCTCCCGCCCGGCAAAGGCATCGAAGAATGCCGGCCACCAAAAAACATAACCTTGTCTGGGGAGGACAGCATGGCTATTTCGCGACGGTCCTGGCCGATCGATCGGCGGACTATATTGAAATCGACGGCCGCAATTGCTGCGGTGCAATTCTCATCTCCGTTCATCATCAAGGCCCGCGGCGAAACACCGGTCAAGATCGGCATGGTCGATCCCTTGACCGGCGTTTATGCCGCGATTGCCCAAGGTGAGGTGGTGGGAGCCAAATTCGCCGCCGAGGAGATCAACAAGAAAGGCGGCATTCTCGGCCGGCCGGTCGAACTGTTGATCGAAGACTCCGCCAACGACGTTGGTACCGGCGTACAGAAGACACGCAAGCTGATCGAGCGCGACAATGTCAGCTTCATCATCGGCGACGTGAATTCCGGCATCGCGATCGCGATGGCGCAGGTCACCAGCGAAAAGAAGGTGCTCCATATCGTCTCGGGCGGGCACACCGATCCGATCACCGGCGCCAACTGCTCCTGGAACGTGTTCAGGGTCTGCAACTCCACCACCATGGACGCCAACGCCATCGCCACCACGCTGATGGAGAAATTCGGCAAGAAATGGTACTTCCTGACGCCGGATTATGCCTATGGGCACTCGGTGCAGGCCGGCTTCGAGAAGCTTCTGAAGGCCAATGGCGGCACCTCTTCCGGCGCGCTCGTGCCGCTCGGCACGGCGGATTATTCCGCCTATCTGATCCAGGCCAAGGCCTATGGTCCGCAGGTCCTGATCAACGTCATGGGCGGCGGCGACCAGGTCTCGAGCCTCAAGCAGTTCGTGCAGTTCGGCCTCGACAAGCAGATGGCGGTCGGCGGCACCCTGTTCGAACTCGAGAGCATTCGCGCCGTGCCTGACGGTGCGCGGGTCGGATGGTGGACCATGGAATGGTGGTGGGATCAGCCGGGCGTGCCGCATGTCGCGGAATTCAACGCCTCGATCAAGAAGATCACCGGCGCGGCGGCCACCGCGCGCAACTGGTTCGGCTATGCCTCGGTGCAGACGCTGGCGCTGATCGCGAACCAGGAGAAGACGCTGGATGCGCCGAAGCTGGCGCATGCGCTGTCCGGCTTCAAGCTGCCGCCGGAAGTCGCGCTGCAGCCCGGCGCGCCGTCCTATCGCGCCGGCGACCACGAATTGATGAGCACCGTGTTCGTCGGCGAGGCGCACCCGCCGAAGGGCGATCCGGACAACATGTTTACGGTGAAAAGCCCGGTTCCCGGCGAGAAGGCCGCCGGACCGGCCGAAGCTACCGGCTGCAAGATTCAGTGGCCGGCCTGAGCCTGACGTAACGACGCTGTGCCCGCTGCCTCCGTGCAGTCGGCGCAGCGAGACTTGAGATCGTCATTGCGAGCGAAGCGAACAGTACCGTCATTCCGGGGCGATGCGAAGCATCGAACCCGGAATGACGAAGCCGGTGCTCTCCGCTTCTCGCGATGACAAATAAGAACAACAATCCGCCGAGGAAACCCATGAAATCCCGCATTCTCAATCCGAAATTCGACCGCCGCGCCCTGATGAAAGGCGCCGCCGCGCTCGGCGCCTTCCAGGTGGCGTCCCCCTTCATCATCCAGGCGCGCGGCGAGACGCCGATCCGGATGGGCATGGTCGATCCGCTCACCGGCGTCTACGCCGCGCCGGCCGGCAACGAGGTGATGGGCGCCAAGCTCGCGGTCGCGCAGATGAACGCCAAGGGCGGCATTCTCGGCCGTCAGGTCGAATTGCTGGTGGAAGATTCCGCCAATGACGTCGGCACCGGTGTGCAGAAGGCGCGCAAGTTGATCGAGCGCGACCAGGTCAATTTCATGATCGGGGACGTCAATTCGGGCATCGCGGCGGCGATCGCCCAGGTCACCGCCGAGAAGAAGATCCTGCACATCGTTTCCGGCGGCCACACCGATTCGATCACCGGCAAGGATTGCAAGTGGAACGTGTTCCGCGTCTGCAACACCACGCGTATGGAAGCCAATTCGGTCTCCAGCGTGCTGTTCACCAAATATGGCAAGAAGTGGCACTTCATCACGCCGGACTACGCCTTCGGCCACACGCTGTACGACGCCTGCACCGACGACCTGAAGAAGCTCGGCGGCACCGTGACCGGCAACGAGCTTACGCCGCTCGGCACCACCGATTTCTCCGCCTATCTGATCAAGGCGCGTGCGGCCAACCCGGACGTACTGATCCTGCTGGTGCAAGGCTCCGACATGATCAACTGCCTCAAACAGGTCGTGCAGTTCGGCCTCGACAAGCAGATCCATGTCGCGGGAACGCAGCAGGAGCTGGAGTCGCTGGCCGCACTGCCGCCGGAAGCGCGGATCGGCGTCTGGATGTTCGAATGGTACTGGAAGCAGCCGGGCGTTGCCGGCGTCGAAAAATTCACAGCCGATATCCGCAAGGTCAATAACGGCAACGTTCCGACCGCGCGGCACTGGTTCGGCTACACCTCGGCCATGACCTTTGCCCTGATCGCGAACCGGGAGAAAACGACCGACGCGGTCAAGCTCGCGACTGCGCTGGAGAATTTCGAGCTGCCCGACGACGTCAAGCTGCAGCCGAACAAGGTCTATTACCGCAAGGGCGACCATCAGCTGATGACATCGTCCTTCGTCGGCGAGGCGCAGTCGAAGGGCAAGGACGATCCGGAAGACCTGTTCCGTGTCGACGAGATCGTCGCCGGCGACAAGACCGCGCCTGCCGTCGGCGAAACCGGCTGCAACGTGAAGTGGCCGTCCTAGCATGAAGTTCGTCGTTTCCCCGGAGCTTCGGGAGGCTTCCGCCTCCCGGGCGAGATGCATGAGTTTCTTTCGGTGAATTATGTGGCAACTGCTTCTGTTTAACGTCACCAACGGGCTAATCATCGGCGCCTTTTATGTGCTGATGGCGCTCGGCCTCTCGCTCATTCTCAATCTGAGCAACGTCATCAATTTCGCCCATGGCGGGTTTCTCGTCATCGGCGGCTACATCGCCTATACGATCACGCCCTATATCGGCTTTTGGGGCGCGCTGCTGCTGGCGCCCCCTCTGACCGCCGTCATCGGGCTCCTGGTCGAACGCGTGCTGATCCGGCCGCTCTATGGCCGCGATCCGCTCTACAGCCTGCTGCTCACCTTCGGCCTCGCGTTCATGATCGAGGACGGCACGCGATTCATCTTCGGCCCGCAAGGCAAGCCGGTCACCATCCCCGCGTTCCTGGCGCAGCCGCTGAGCAATGAATTGTTCTTCATCACCGGCTACCGTCTGTTCATGGTGGCGGTGGTGATCATCGCGGTGGCGCTGTTGTTCCTGCTCTTGCGCTACACCCGTCTCGGCATTCGCATCCGCGCCGGAACGCTCGATCTCGATACGGTCGCAGCCCTCGGGATCAACGTGCAGATGCTGCGCTCGCTCAATTTCGCGGTCGGCATCTTTCTCGCCGGCCTCTCCGGCGTGCTCGCCGCCGGACAACTCGGCCTTGAACCGACCATGGGCACCGGGCTGTTGATGCCGAGCTTCATCGCCATCATCGTCGGTGGTATCGGCAGCCTGCCGGGAACACTGGCCGGCGGCCTCTTGATCGGGGTGGCCTCGGGATTGACCGCGGTGTTTTTCCCCGCAGCCAGCGAGGCGGTGATCTACGTCATGATGGCGGTGATCCTCCTCATCCGTCCGCGCGGACTGTTCGGCGAAGAAGGAATGATGAGTTGAGTGCCGAGCAAACCCGCAAACTGATCGCGCTGGCCGCGATCTGGGCAGCCCTGCTGCTCGCCCCCTATTGGATGGTGCCGCTCGGCGGCTATACCGCGCTCGCTACCCGCGTGCTGGTGCTCGGGCTGGCGGCGATGTCGCTGAATTTCCTGCTCGGATTTACCGGCGTGCTGTCGTTCGGTCACGCCGCCTATTTCGGCCTCGGCGCCTATGGCGCCGGATTGGCGCTGAAATTCGTGGCACTCAGCACACCGCTGGCGCTGATACTGGGAATGTTGCTGGGCGGTCTCTGCGGCGCCATCCTCGGCACCCTGATCGTTCGGCGGCGCGGCGTCTATTTCGCGATGGTGACGATCGCGTTCGGCCAGGTGTTTTACTACATCGCATTCCAATGGAGCTCGCTGACCGGCGGCGACGACGGCCTGCGCGGCTTCTCGCGCCAGCCGCTTGATTTCGGCGCCTTCAAGATCGACATCCTCTCCAGCGCCGACAACTTCTATTACTTCGTGCTGTTCTGCTTCGCCCTGGCGGTCGGCGCGATGGGATTCATTCTGCGCTCGCCCTTCGGCCGCACCATGATCGCGATCCGCGAGAACGAGCGCCGCTCGCGCTTCCTCGGCATCCCCGTTGAGCGCCACATCTGGATCGCCTTCACTTTGTCCTGCTTCTTCATGGGATTTGCCGGCGCGCTCTATGCACTCGTCAACAACTTCGCCGATCCGAGGGGCCTGCACTACAGCCAGTCCGGCGATTTCGTCATGATGGCGGTGATGGGCGGCATGCGCAGCTTCTGGGGCCCGCTGCTGGGAGCCGCCGTGTTCGTGGTGCTGCAGGATTATCTGTCGAGCATCACCGTCAACTGGATGTCGTTCGTCGGCCTCCTGTTCGTCCTGGTCGTCCTTTTCTTCCCGCGCGGACTATTGGGCTTCCTGCAACGGAGCAAGGCATGAACGTTCTCGATATCAACAACGTCACCAAGCGGTTCGGCAATCTCGTGGCGGTGCGCGACGTCTCGCTGTCGGTGGCGAAGGGCGAACTGTGCGCGATCATCGGACCGAACGGTGCCGGCAAGACCACGTTCTTCAACCTGATTTCGGGGTTTTTCCCGCCGACCTCGGGCTCCATCACCTTCGATGGCCGCGACATCACAAAACTTTCCACCCATGAACGCGTCACGCGCGGCATGGCCCGGACCTTCCAGATCACCGAGATCTTTCCCGAGCTTACCGTTTTCGAAAACGTCCGTATAGCCGCGGAGGTGGCAGGTGGCTTCCGGCTGCGGCCCTGGATCAACCGCATCGAGGCCGCGCAGGTGCATGCCCGCGTCGAAGAGACGCTGAAACTGGTTTCGCTGGAAACCAAGACGGATCGGCTGGTCGGCGAGCTCGCGCATGGCGACCAGCGCGCCGCCGAGATCGCGATGGCGCTGGCGTTGAAGCCGCATCTGTTGCTGCTCGACGAGCCGACCGCGGGCATGGGCGACCAGGAAACCTTTCAGATCACCCAATTGATCCGCCGGCTGCACCGCGACAGCAACTACACCATCGTGCTGATCGAGCACGACATGCGCGTGGTGTTTAACCTCGCCGACCGCATCTGCGTGCTCGACCAGGGCCGGATGCTGGCGCAGGGCACGCCGCAGGAGATCGCCGCCAACGAGACCGTGCAGGCCGCTTACCTGGGCAATGCCGCATGACCGCAGCCCTGACGGCCGAAGGCCTCCACACCTATTACGGCAAGAGCCACATCCTGCACGGCGTCAGCCTCAGCGTCGCCGAGGGCAAGATCACCGCGCTGTTGGGACGCAACGGCGCCGGCAAGACCACGACCTTGCGCAGCCTGATGGGGCTGACACCGGCGCGCGAAGGCAGGATCACGATCTTCGGCGAAGACACCAGCCGCTGGCCGACCTTCCGGATCGCGGCATCCGGGGTCGGCTATGTACCCGAGGGCCGGCGCATCTTCGCCAATCTCAGCGTCGAGGAAAACCTCAAGGTCCCGCTCGAACGCGAAGGGCCATGGAACATCGAGCGAATCTACAAGCTGTTTCCGCGCCTCGAGGAACGAAAATCCAATCGCGGCCGCCAGCTTTCCGGCGGCGAGCAGGAGATGCTGTCGATCGGCCGCGCGCTGCTGCTGAATCCGCGGCTGCTGATTCTCGACGAGCCCTCGCAGGGCCTGGCGCCGCTGATCGTGCGCGAAGTTTTCCGCATCGTCCAGCAGATGAAGGCCGAGGGCATTTCGGTGCTGCTGGTCGAACAGAATGCGCGGATGAGCCTGGAAATCGCCGACGACGCCTACGTGCTCGACGACGGCATCGTGGTCTATTCGGGAACGGCCAAGGAACTCGCCGCCGACGAAGGCCGTGTCCGCGCGCTCGCCGGCGCCAGCGCCGAAGAATGGACGATGACTTAAAGGGATAACCCGGCGCCTTAAGGATTACGCCCGGTCGCCAACGATCTCCCCTCCTCCCACGCGCACAGCGCGTGGTGGGGAGGGGCGAAGAGGCCTCTGACCATGCCTTTCGCTCGTCGCGCTTTGCCCGTAATATCGGCGCATGGCGAAAAGCAACCTGATGATCGGAACCATGACGCTGGCAGTGATCGCCGCGGCGTTCGCCGGTCTGCTCGGCTATCAGAAGATCCACGCGCTGCGGCAGCAAACCCCGCTTCGCATCGTTTTCGAAGGCTCGGCCAGCGGCCTGCGCAAGGGCGGCGCCGTCAACTTCGACGGCGTCCAGATTGGCGTGATCAAGTCCCTCAAGCTGGACAACCCACGCAAGATCGTCGCCCTCGTTATGGTGGACAACGGCGCCCCCATCCGCAAGGACACGGTGGTTGGCGTTGAATTCCAGGGGCTGACCGGCGTGGCGGCGATCTCGCTGACTGGCGGCGCGGCCGCCGCGGCCCCAGTGCCGCTGGATGAAGACGGCATTCCGATCCTGACCGCCGACCTCCGCGAGATCGAGTCGATCCGCGACTCCCTGCATAACGTCGACCGCATCCTCGTCGGCAACCAGGCGCAGGTGAAGGACGCACTGCTGAATTTCGAGACCTTTACGGCATCGCTGGCGGGCAAGGGCGACGCGATCGAAAGCATCATGCGCAAGGCCGACGATGCGTTCGCCAGCATGGACAGCGCGATGGCAAAGATCGACAATGTCGTCCCGGGCCTTGCGAACGGCAGGGCCGATGAATTGCTGGAGAAGGTGCAGTCGATTCGCGAGCTGGCAGAGAGCTTCAACAAGAAGTCGGCCGTCACGATGGAGGAAGGCCGCCGCACGCTGCTCGATGTCAGCGACGCGGCCGTCAAGCTGACCCGCAAATTTGATCCCCAAGCCGTCAGCGGCGGCAACCCGCCCCCGCCGCGAAAGCGGAACCAGAAGCGGCCGTAGACCGCTTCCGGCGGTTCCATTGCTGGAACATCGATACGCCCGAACCGGCGAAGGGCCGAGGACGCGCACGGCTTCGCAACGCGTCTCAAAAGAAACGCGATCAAGTCGCCAAGTCGGTCCAAGACACCCCGCGAATAAATAATTTAAATCGCTGCTGGAACCAAAGTTCCCCTGCGGAATTGGTTTCGTTGGGCTGATGCGCCAGGGGCCAAAGATTTGTAATAACTCAGGTATTTCGCTTGCGTCGAAATCATTCGCACGATTTTATCGTGCGAAAAACGCCACTCGTATGTGCGCGGATGCAAACGCGCGATTGCCGCTTTGAGGGGAACTCAATGAGTGATCTCGGCTCTGCCGCTCCATCCGCCCGGCGTCGCACCAAGGCCAAGCCATTCGCCAACGGAAAGCCGGATCCTTCGCAGGAATTGCTTCACGCGCTACAGGCGATGCGAAGCGGAGATTTCTCGGTACGGATGACCGGCGACCATCTCGGGATCGAGGGCAAGATCGCCGACACGTTCAATGAAATCGTCGCCGCCAATCAGCGCATGGCCCAGCAGCTGGAGCGCGTCGGCCAGGTGGTCGGCCGCGAAGGCAAGACCCGCCAGCGCGTCAAGTTCGGTCTCGCCAGCGGCTCATGGGCCGACATGGAAGGCTCCGTCAACACCCTGATCGACGACCTGCTCTGGCCGACGCGCGAGGTGACGCGCGCGGTCGCCGCGGTCGCGCAAGGCGATCTTTTACAGACCGTTCAGCTCGACGTCGACGGCCGCCCGCTGGGCGGCGAATTCCTGCAATCGGCGACCATCGTCAACACCATGATCAAGCAGCTCAGCGTGTTCACCTCCGAGGTGACGCGCGTGGCGCGCGAGGTCGGCACCGAGGGCAAGCTCGGCGGCCAGGCGCAGGTACCGGAAGTGACGGGCGTCTGGAAGGATTTGACCGAGAGTGTCAACTCCATGGCCAACAACCTCACCGGCCAGGTCCGTAACATCGCCGAGGTCACCATCGCGGTCGCCAACGGCGACCTTTCCAAGAAAATCACGGTCGACGTCCGCGGCGAGATTCTGCAGCTCAAGGAAGCCATCAACACCATGGTGGACCAGTTGCGCTCGTTCGCATCCGAAGTCACGCGCGTCGCCCGCGAAGTGGGTACCGACGGCAAGCTCGGTGGCCAGGCCATCGTGCCCGGCGTCGCCGGGACCTGGAAGGACCTCACCGACTCCGTCAACGCGATGTGTGGCAATCTGACCGCGCAGGTGCGCAACATCGCCAACGTCACCACCGCCGTGGCGCGCGGCGACCTCTCCCGCAAGATCACGGTCGACGTCCGCGGCGAAATCCTCGAGCTGAAGGACACCATCAACACGATGGTCGACCAGCTCAATTCCTTCGCTTCGGAAGTGACCCGCGTCGCCCGCGAAGTCGGCACCGAAGGCAAGCTCGGCGGCCAGGCCCAGGTGCCTGGCGTCGCCGGCACCTGGAAGGATCTCACCGACAACGTCAACTTCATGGCGTCGAACCTCACGGCGCAGGTCCGCAACATCGCCGATGTCGCAACCGCCATCGCCGGCGGCGACCTCTCCAAGAAGATCACCGTGAACGTGTCGGGCGAAATCCTGCAGCTCAAGGAAACGCTCAATACCATGGTCGACCAGCTCAACGCCTTCGCGGGCGAAGTCACCCGCGTGGCGCGCGAGGTCGGCACCGACGGCAGGCTGGGCGGCCAGGCCAACGTGCTCGGCGTCGCCGGCACCTGGAAGGATCTGACCGAGAGCGTCAACTCGATGGCTTCCAATCTGACGGCGCAGGTCCGCAACATCGCGGAGGTGACGACCGCGGTCGCCAATGGCGACTTGTCCAAGAAAATCACGGTGGACGTGCGCGGCGAAATTCTCGAACTCAAAGACACCATCAACACCATGGTCGACCAGCTCAACGCCTTTGCCGGCGAGGTCACGCGCGTGGCGCGCGAGGTCGGCACCGAAGGCAAGCTCGGCGGCCAGGCGCTGGTGCGCGGCGTCGCCGGCACCTGGAAGGACCTCACCGACAGCGTCAACTCGATGGCTTCCAACCTGACCGGCCAGGTCCGCAACATCGCCGAGGTCGCGACCGCGGTCGCCCGCGGCGACCTTTCGCGCAAAATCACCGTCGACGTGCGCGGCGAAATTCTCGAGCTGAAAGACACGCTCAACACCATGGTCGACCAGCTCAACGCCTTTGCCGCCGAAGTGACGCG
>JBGPSI010000089.1:0-18836 GCA_041490045.1 Bradyrhizobium sp. | reverse complement strand
ATCATGGCGCTCCCCGCATCCGCATTGCCTGTCGAACCGCCCACGGCGTTTCTCGGCGTGTCGCATTCCGCGACCGGAAAGCTGTGGCGCGACCGGCTCGATGCGCGGGGCGCGGCACGGGCGCTGGCGATCGCGCAGCGCTATCAATTGCCGGAGATGCTGGCGCGGGTGCTGGCCGGGCGCGACGTCGCGATCGACGCGGTCGAGGATTTTCTCGACCCGACCATCCGCAAGTTGATGCCCGATCCCTACACCGTCACGCAGATGGAAGCCGCGGCGAAGCGGATCGCGGATGCGGCTGCGCGCGGTGAAAAGGTCGCGATCTTCGGCGATTACGACGTCGACGGCGCCACGTCGGCGGCGCTGCTCGCCTGGCACCTGCGCCATTGCGGGCTCGATCCCCTGATCCACATTCCCGACCGGATTTTTGAAGGCTACGGCCCCAATGCCGAGGCGATCAACATGCTCGCCGGCAAGGGCGCGACGCTGCTGGTGACGGTCGATTGCGGCACCACGAGCCTTGAGCCGCTGGGCGAAGCGCGGCGGCTCGGAATGTCGGTCGTCGTCATCGATCATCATCAATGCGGCGATGAACTGCCCGAGGTCGAGGCGCTGGTGAATCCGAACCGACCGGACGACCTCTCCGGCCTCGGCCATCTCGCCGCGGTCGGTCTGGTGCTGGTCACGCTGGTCGCGGTCAATCGCGAGCTGCGCGCGCGGGGATTCTGGACCGCCGAAAGGCCGGAGCCGGATTTGCTCGGCATGCTGCATCACGTCGCGCTCGGCACCGTCGCCGATGTCGCGCCGCTGGTCGGGCTCAATCGGGCGTTCGTCGCAAAAGGCCTGATAGCGATGCGCCGCCGCGATCATGTCGGCCACACCGCGCTGATGGACGTGTCACGGCTGAACGGCCCGCCCGAGGCCTGGCATCTCGGCTTCATGCTGGGGCCTCGCATCAACGCCGGCGGGCGCATCGGGCGCGCCGATCTCGGCGTGCGGCTGTTGCTGGAAGGCGACGTCTCGGAAGCAGCGAGGATCGCCGCCGAGCTTGATCGCCTCAACACCGAGCGGCGCGTCATCGAACAGATGGCGGAGGCGCAGGCGGAGGCCGAGGCGCTGGCCTCGCTGGGTCTGGAAGACAAGGGCTCCGTCATCGTCACGGCGTCGGAAGGCTGGCATCCCGGGGTGGTTGGCCTCGTCGCTTCCAGACTGAAGGAGAAATTCTCGCGGCCCGCCTTTGCCATTGCGCTGGAGCCCGGCGGCATCGGCACCGGCTCGGGGCGCTCGATCGGCGGCGTCGATCTCGGCAAGGCGGTGCGGCAGGCGGTGAAGGACGGCTTGCTGCTGAAGGGCGGCGGCCACGCCATGGCCGCCGGCGTGACCCTGCGCAAAGAAAAACTGGCGGAATTCCGCGCCTATATGGAAAGCGCGCTGGCAGCCGACGTCGCGGCCTCGCGCCATGTCAACGAGCTCTTCATCGACGGCGCCGTCAGCGCGCGCGCGGTGACGCCGGAACTGGCGGCGACGCTCAATCGCGCAGGGCCCTTCGGCAGCGGCAATCCCGAACCCGTGATCGCGCTGCCGGCGCATCAGCTGGTCTATGCCGATGAAGTCGGCCAGGCGCATCTGCGCGTCCGCTTCAAATCCGGCGACGGCGCCATCGTCAACGGCATCGCGTTTCGATCGATCGGGCAAAAACTCGGCAACGCGCTGATCGCCAATCGTGGCCAGCCCCTGCATGTCGCGGGATCGCTCGCGGTCGATCGCTGGCAGGGCAACGAGCGGGTCCAGTTGCGCGTGCTCGATGTCGCGGTGCCGGATCAGGGGCCGGCGATCATCAGGTAGATATTCAACAACAATAAATTGGTTGGGAGTGGAAATGACGGGACAGGTTCAGGGCAAGGTCGCATTGGTCACCGGCGGCACATCGGGCATCGGCGCGGCGTGTGCCGAGCTGTTGGCGCGCGAGGGCGCCTCGGTTGCAGTTACCGATGTTGATGAGCTCAAGGGGCCGGAGCTCGTCGCCGGCACCAAGAAGGCCGGGCATCAGGCACGCCATGGACATCGCAAAGGGTGTTCTGTACCTGGCCTCCGATGCATCGAGCTACGTCACCGGGACTGAACTCGTCATCGACGGTGGCATGAATGCGGGCGCGGTGCGGCGGGCCTAACCGCCTTGCCGCAGCCGCGCTAGCACCTTCAGCCCGCCATAGCCGTCGGCGGGCTCGATCCCCATCCGCACCTGATAATCCCTGACCGCCTTCATGGTGTCGTTGCCGACGCGGCCGTCGGTGCCGCCGGTGTCAAAACCCGCCCTCGTCAACCGCACCTGCATCTCCTGCACTTCGGCGAGTGTCAGCGCGCGCTCGGAGCCCGGGAACGGCTGAAGGAAGGGCGGGCCGCCCAGAATGCGGTCGCCGAGATGGCAGATCGCCAGCGCGTAGTTCATCGACGGGTTGTAGCTGCGCACCGAATAGAAGTTCGGTCCCAGCAAAAAGGCCGGACCGCCCGCCTCTGGTATCCACAGCTTCGCGGAGGCATTGGGCTGGGGGAACGGCCGGCCGTCGGCTCGGGCGACGCCGGCACTGGCCCATGCCGCGTAGCTGCGGCTGCCGCTGGAGGCGTGGCCCGGCGCGCGGACTTCGTGACCCCAATGTTCGCCGCGGTGGTATTTGCCGCGCTCCACCAGGTAGCGCGCGGTGGAACCGAGCGCGTCGTCGGGCTTGCCGAACGGCGACACCCGGCCGTCATGGTCGTAGTCGATGCCGACATTGAGCCAGACTTCCGGCATCCATTGGGTGTGCCCCATCGCGCCGGCCCACGACCCTCGCATCTCCTCCGGCGTGCTCCAGCCGCGGTCGACGATCCGCAAGGCATTGAGCAGCTCGGTCTGCCAATAGGCTTGGCGCCGCGGCGCGTTCCAGGCGAGCGCCGCCAGCGACGGGAATACGGGGCGCATGTGGTTCCGCTGCACCTGGGGATCGCCAAAGGCGGATTCGACACCCCACAGCGCCAGCAGCGTGCCGCGCTCGACGCCGTAATCATGCTCGATGCGCGCGAAGAGCGCCTCGTTTTTCCGAAGCGCTTCCTTGCCGGCGATGATGCGCCAGTCCGAGACGCGGCGATTGATGTATTGCCAGGTTTCCTCGCTGAACTCCGGCTGGTCCCGCATCTGGTCGAACACGGACATGTCCGGTTCGACGCGGCCCATCGCGTGGTGCCACGTCGTCTCCGAAATGCCCTTCGCCAGCGCGCGCGCCCGGAATTTGTCACGCCACTGGTCGAAGCCAGGCGGGGCCGCGGCAAGCGCGCCGAGGGGCGACGCCAGCAGGGCTGCGACGGCAAAGCCGGATCGCAGCAGGGCACGGCGCGTCGGCCGGTTCGGGGAATCAGGCTGTGTCATCGGGACAGTCTAGCGGCGCGGGCGAGGGGGCGGCAGTGCCCCGCGCTGCGGCAACTAGCCGTCCTGCTGCAGCTTCGCGGCTATTTCGGACAACCAGCGCCGCACCGTTACCTGGGCCGAGGGGCTCAGGCTCGCCGTCAGCCTCCGCTCCAGCGCCATTGCGTGGCGCCGGCATTTGTCGAGCAGTGTCAGGCCGCGCCGGGTCAGCGTCCACCGCAGCAACCGGCCATGCACCGGGTGTGGTGTCTTGCGGATCGCGCCCGTTCGTTCGAGATTCCGGATGATGACGCCGACCGTCTGCGGGGTCAAAAGCGCCACCCGGGCGAGATCCGCACCCGACAGGCCGGGATAGGCCTTCAGCATGGTCAGCACGACGAATTGCGGCGGCGTGACGCCGAGATCGGCCAGCGCACGTTCCAGGGTCAACCGGGCTGCCGCCTGGGCCTGCCGCAGCAAATAGGCGAGGTAGCCTTGTTCGCCGCGCTTGCCCTGGCCCGGCGGCGGCGGGCGGACGCCGGCCCGATCCGGCTTTTTCCGGGTTCGGGAGGAGTTTTTCGCGGGGGCCGGTTTTCGCCATGCGCTTGTGTTCCGGTTCGGCGCTTTTCGAGCCGAATCCGGTTTTGGCTTCATCGAAGGTCCAGTCTTGCGCATCATATCAGTGCTCTTATAACTTGTCAGAGCACTTATAATATGAGGTGATGAACAGGTCACATGCCCGGGGCGAATATGAAGACTTCAAGGCGCTGGCGCCGGACGTCTATGAGACCGTTCTGGCGCTTGGCAAGATCGCCGCCAAAGCCGGCATCGACGAGCCGTTGCTGGAACTGATCAAGCTGCGCGCCTCGCAGATCAACGGCTGCGCGTTCTGTGTGCAGCATCACATCCTGCTGAGCGAGAGCCTCGGCATCCCCCTCGACAAGCTCAACCTGCTCGTGGTCTGGCGCGAGGCGCCGCTGTTTTCGCCGCGTGAGCGCGCGGCGCTGGCGTGGACCGAGGCGCTGACCTTGTTGCCGGGCGGCGTCAGCGACGAAGTCTATGCGGAGGCGAGCGCGGCATTTTCCGAGAAGGAACTGCACTACCTCACCTCGGCGATCGCCTCGATCAATGTCTGGAACAGGTTCGGCGCGGGCTATCGCTGGACCCCGGCGGCGCGGCAAAAGGCGGTTGCGGCGGCGGCGTCATAGTCATGGATGGCGGTTAGTTGTCGCCGCCTTCCGTCGCGCTGTGGGAGATGACGTCCTCCGACAGCGCATGGGCCACGGCCCGCGAGGTGGCGACTTCGGGCCCAACTTCGCGGCCGCGCCCGCGGATCAACCGCTCATAGGCCGAGATCAGCGTGACGTAGGGATTGACCCAGATCCAGCCGTCGCGCGTGAACACCTGCACGTCGAAATGCAGATGCAGGCTGGTGCCGTTGGGGTGGTCGAGATAGTTCGAAACCACGCCGATCTTCTCGCCTTCGCCCACGCTGCGGCCGTTCAGCACGCCGTCGGCATCGAGCGCGGCCGGGTTCATGTGCATATAGCGGAAGCGAACATGTTCGGTGCTTGTATTGACCTGCAGCGTGACCGCCTGCTGCTTTGGGGCGCGGATCACGACGCCGTCGCGGACGGCGACCACCGGCTGCTGCCTGGGATCGCAGCGTTCGGCGCCTTTCGGCGGACACGGCGCGGCGCGGATGTCCTCGCCCTGATGGCCAAAGCCGCCGGGGCACTGGCCCACATTGAAACTGCGGGCTTCGCAAAAATTGTCCCGCCAGGGGTAACTGGTATTTCCGCCAGCCAACTCGTCCATCGGCTGGTCGCTCTTTCTGCGAATCCTGAATTCCTGCGAGTGGACGAACGCGATCGGTCTTTGCAGCGGAAACCGGATTTGGGAGTAGGCGATCAAGTCGGCATGGCCGCCTTGCCTGCGCAAGCCTGACCTGGCGATGATGTCGCCGCTCGGGCGATAGGTAAAATCGGGCGAGCGTTCCGCCGGCCGCCCGGAAATTCCGGCCGCAACATCCATTCGGGGCCTGGCGGGCAGGCCGCCCGCAACATGGAGCGCTCTGAGGAAACGCTCGGCGACGGGATAGGCCTCGCGGCAGGCCAGCCGCCGCGCCCGCGGTGCCGAGTCGAGGCACTGGATCGACACCACATAGGGAACGCCGAAGCGGGTGAAGGCGTAGCGTACATAGCCTTCCCGGATGAAGCGGCGCAGGTCGGGAAACTCCGCCGACAATGCCTTGACCGGTTCGCCCTTGCCGCCGGCGGGATCCTCGATGTCGTAGACCAGCATCGAGCCGGTGATCTGGACTTCGACGGGTCTGGCAAAGGTCCGGTGCGGCATGCCGTCGCCGGCGCCGGGCTCCAGCGAAAACACCGCGTCATAGCCGGCGGCCCCGGCGTCAAACATATCGACGGCCCGGAAGTCGGCCTGATAATGCGACAGCGAGAGGCTCTCCGACGCTCCGTTCGACCGGGCGTCGAGGTACGCCGCGGTGTTGAAGGGCAGCAGCACCGGCACCGGACTACGCCCGATGCCGGCGAAGATCGGCGAGGTCACCGCGTTCAGCTGTACCAGCGCTGGCATTGAGCGCGGATCTGACACAGGCAGCCGGTAGCGGCGAGTCAACGTGAACGCGGACGCCGCCGCCGGCCTTGTATTGATCTCGGACCGGAACTGGTTGAGCGCGGCGCGCCAATCGACCCGGAGCGCCGAGATCGCGGGCGTCCTGAATTCGTCGGCCTGCGCGGCGTTACCCGCACCCAGCAGCAGCCATGTCAGAGTAGGGAAAACCAGCCGGGGCAAGGAACGGCAGACAGTGTTGTTTCTCAACCGCCCCCGCAGCATGCCCGGATATCGCCTAGTCCTTTGCGCGCTCGACGTAAGATCCGTCTTCGGTCATGACCACGATTCGCGTCCCCACGCCGATATGCGGCGGGACCGCGGTACGTACGCCGTTGGAGAGGATGGCGGGCTTGTAGGAAGAGGATGCGGTCTGCCCCTTGGTGACCGGTTCCGTATCCACAACTTCCAGCGTCGCGCGCTGCGGCATCTGGATCGCCACGGGAAGAACGCCGTGAAGGGACAGCTTCACCTGCATGTTTTCCTGCAAATAGGGCGCGGCCGAGCCGATGACATCCTTCGCCACCATCACCTGATCGTAGGTGTCGGTGTTCATGAAATGGAAGCCGTCGGCATCCTCGTAGAGATAGTTGAAATTGTGATCCTCGATGGTGGCCTTCTCGACCTGATCGGTGGTCTTGTAGCGCTCGGAAATCTTCACCCCGTCGCTGATCCGGCGCATTTCGATCTGGCTGACCGGTGTTCCCTTGCCGGGATGGATGTTTTCGGCGGTCAGGACCACGTAAAGCTTGCCGTCTTGCTCGATGACGTTGCCCTTGCGAATAGAACTGGCGATGACTTTCAAAGCTGTTTTTCCTGGTGTTCTGGCCCGGGACCGATCAGGAAATGGGCATCCCGAGGCCAGCGAAGCGGTTTCGGGCTGCAACATACTGATTTTGCCGGTGGATGCCAGCGTTTTACGGGCCACCGGGCGGCTCGCAATGGCCGAAAACGATCGGATCTGGCTGTGCGATACGCCGCTCATTCCGATGGGGCGCCGGGGCTCTTGACTGCCTTGGCGTTGTGCTCGGCGAAATCGGCAGGGACCGAGAACTTCCTGTTTTTCAGATCATAAACGCAGCGCCAGCCTTCGATCCATGGCAGGGGTTTTTCTTCTTCCTGGGCGTCAAACGACAGGCTGATCACGACGTAGCGGCTGTCGGGCCAATGTTCGCCGAGCCAGGCGTAGTTATCGTCCATCCCCTTGAGCAGGATGGCTTGCGCGTGGTCCAGCGAATCCCAGTCTTTCGGGTCCCGATGCAGCGCTTTTGATACCGGAGAATCGAAGAAATAATCCCAGGCCAGGTCGCCGAGCGGCTTTTTGGTCGCGGGCAGGAATTGATACCCCTTCTTCCGATACAGAAAGAGCGTCCCGTAACCCGCTCCCAGCTTCTGCATTCGAACCAGCCATTGGCTGTCCGGGCTAAATCGAAATCCAGCCGCATAGCCCGCTAAATCGTCGTCCTCGTCGGGATTCAGAAGAAACCCATGCCGATGTTTCCCGTCGAAGGTCCAGAACTGGTAAAGGTAACCCCCGTCCTTCAGATTCGTGGAATACTGTTCCACCCGCACCGCTCGGTCGGGCGATATAATAGCGTCTTCGGCGCTGAGCTTGAGACCGGCCCGGGGGCTGTCGGCAAGAGCCGGCGCCGCCGTGACGATGCCCAGAATCAGCAGAAACGATATTACCGGCGATCTGTAGTCAGACATGGCTTGATTCCGGGTTCACGGTTAGTCATCGAAACGGTGCCGGCGGTTCAGACGAACAGGCGGACGACACAGCAACAGAAATGCCCGAGATGACCAAAAGCCCCTTAGGCAAGACTGCCGATGCACCCTCGCCATGGTGGGCGCCTGCGCGGCACGCCGATGTCAGGCCGTTTCTGATGGCGAGGGGTGCGGTGACCAGGGCCGTCAGGGCATGGTTCGACGAGCAGGATTTTGTCGAGGTCGAAACCGGGATTCTGCAGGTTTCGCCCGGAAACGAGATTCACCTGCATGCGCCGCGCACCGAGCTCCGGCGCGCCGACGGCAGCCACGCGACGCGCTATTTGCGGACCTCGCCGGAATTCGCAGCCAAGAAACTGCTGGCGGCCGGGGAGCCCAGGATTTTCGAGTTCGCGCGGGTGTTTCGCGACCGCGAGCGCGGCGATCTGCACCTGCCCGAATTCACGATGCTGGAATGGTACCGCGCCGATGCGGGGTATGACGCCGTCATGGCCGACAGCGTGGTCGTCATTGCCCATGCCGCGCAGGCGACCGGCATCGGGCAGTTTTGCTTTCGCGGCCGGACGGCCGATCCCTTTGCAGAGCCGGAACTGTTAACAGTTGCGGCCGCTTTCGAGCGCTTCGCCGGAATTGACTTGCTGGACACGGTTGCAGATGGCAAAGGCGACCGCGCCCGGCTGGCCTCTGCCGCATGGCAGACGGTACGGATCAGCGATGACGACACCTGGTCGGATATTTTCAGCAAGGTGCTGGTCGAGCATGTCGAACCACGGCTGGGGCAGGGGCGTTTGACCATCCTGTTCGAATATCCTGCGCCCGAGGCAGCGCTGGCGCGCGTGAAACCGTCCGACCCGCGCGTCGCCGAGCGCTTTGAGATTTATGCCTGCGGTGTCGAGCTTGCGAACGGGTTTGGCGAACTCACCGACGCGCGCGAACAGCGGCTTCGCTTCACGGAGGCGATGGACGAAAAGCAGCGGCGTTATGACGAGCGCTACCCCCTCGACGAGGAGTTTCTCGCCGCCGTCGCGGCCATGCCGGAAGCAAGCGGCGTCGCGCTCGGCTTCGACCGCCTGGTGATGCTGGCCGGTGGCGCAATCAGGATCGATCAGGTGGTGTGGACGCCGCCCGCGGGTGATGTATGACCAATACCGATTTCAACAAGAGCCCTGTCAGTTTCAAGCCGACCGCGGCATTGCGCGATCCCATCGAACTCGTTGCCCACGGCCTGGCCTCCGTCGCAGATCTTCCCGACCTGGAAAAGGTCGCGGCGCGCTATGCGGTTGCGGTGACGCCGGCCATCGCCGCGCTGATCGACCCCGACGATCCCAGCGATCCGATCGCGCGGCAGTTCATTCCCAGCGCCGAGGAATTGGTGACCGGGCAAAGCGAGAGCGCGGATCCGATCGGCGATTACCCGCATTCGCCGGTCTCGGGCATCGTGCATCGCTATCCCGACCGGGTGCTGTTCAAGCTGGTCCATGTATGCGCGGTCTATTGCCGGTTCTGTTTCCGCCGCGAAATGGTCGGTCCGGGCAAGGGAACTGCGCTCTCGCAGGGCGCCTACGACAACGCGCTTGCCTATATCCGCGCGCATCCCGAAATCTGGGAAGTCATCCTGACCGGTGGCGATCCCCTCATGCTGTCGCCGCGGCGGCTCGCCGAGATCATGGCCGACCTCGCCGGCATCGACCACGTCAGGATCATCCGCCTTCACACCCGCGTGCCGGTCGCCGAGCCCCAGCGCGTCAGCGCCGAGATGGTCGCCGCGTTGAAGGTCAAGGGCGCGACCACCTGGGTTGCGCTGCACGCCAATCATGCCCGGGAATTGACCGGCAAGGCCCGTGCCGCTTGCGCCGATATCGTCGACGCCGGCATCCCGATGGTCAGCCAGTCGGTGCTGCTGCGCGGCGTCAACGACAATGAGGCGGCGCTGGAAGCCTTGATGCGGGCCTTCGTCGAATGCCGCATCAAGCCCTATTACCTTCATCACGGCGATCTCGCGCCCGGCACGGCGCATCTGCGCACCACGCTCGAGCAAGGTCAGGAACTGATGCGAAGCCTGCGGGGAAGGGTCTCCGGATTGTGCCAGCCGGACTACGTGCTCGACATTCCCGGCGGCCACGGCAAGTCGCCGGTGGGTCCCTCCTATCTGACGCCGGCAAATTCTTTTTCGGGGGAGCGTGAACAGCAAGCGGAAACGCGCTATCGTATCGTCGACTATTGCGGCGACGTTCATCTCTATCCTCCGACGCCATGATCGAGTGATAGCGGAGGGAGGAGAGGCAGCGCCGGAGCCGCCGGAGGGGGAGGGCAACCGCGCCGTCGAGAATGCGGTGATGCTTGGTTTCCTGGTCGTGGTGGTGGCAGCGGGAATCTGGTTGCTGGGTCCGATGGCCGATCTACGAAAGGTTCAGGGCTGCGCTGCCGCGCATGATCCGCCAAAGTGTAGGCGGTTTGGCGAAAAGATCATGCGCTCTTTATATAGTGTAGAGCGCGATCGGACCCAAAACCGGATGCCACTTTTTCTGATCGCGCTCTGGCCGCCGCAATTGCGCAACGATCGAAGTTCCGGACCGGGCGCGAAAGACGCATTCTCTGAAACGGGAGAGGCAGGATGAAAAAAATGAAGAAGAAAGTCACGACAAGACTGATCGCGGCAACGACCCTCATGGCCCTGATCGGTGGCCCCTCGGCCATCGCTCAGACCGGCGGCGGCGCCGGCTCGCCGGGCGGTGCAAATCAGGGCGCAATGGGTCGCGAGGCTCCGGTTGGGCACCGGCAACCGCGCGCCGACCAGGTGCCTTCGGAGAAAAATCTGAGCAATCCGAACAATCCGGTGAACAAGGAAGACCAGGCTCTCGACCGCAAGATCAAGAGCATCTGCCGCGGCTGCTAGCCAGCGCCGACGGCATCAGGGCGCGAGAAACCGCGCCCCGCTCAGCTTCGACAGGTGAAGCGGCACCTGGCGTTTTCGAGCGAAAGCCTGCCCAGCACTTGATGCGAGGTGGATACAGGGTTCGCGCAAGGAAACGCGTCAAGCGCCAATAACGCTAAGCCGAACGGTCCCGGAATTTGCCACGCTGCCCATGCCGTCGCGCCGCAACGGCCTCGGCAAGCAGGTTCAGGGCCGGCACGGTCGTCTCCCAGTCGATGCAGCCATCGGTGATGCTCTGTCCGTAGGTCAACGCCGTGCCCGGCAGCACGTCTTGGCGGCCAGCGACCAGATTGCTCTCGATCATGATGCCCATGATGCGCTGCTCGCCGCCGGATATCTGGCGAGCGATATCGGCCACGACCTGTGGCTGGTTCTCCGGCTTCTTGCCGCTGTTGGCATGGCTGGCATCGATCATGATCCGCTGGTTCACGCCCGAACGGGCAAGCTCGGCCGCGGCGGAAGCGACGCTTGCCCCGTCATAATTCGGCTGGCTGCCGCCACGCAGAATGATGTGGCAATCCGTATTGCCGGTCGTCGCCGCGATTGCCGAGCGTCCCCCCTTCGTGACCGCCATGAAATGGTGCGGATGCGATGCCGACTTCACCGCATCGGTGGCGATGCGCACATTGCCGTCGGTGCCGTTCTTGAAGCCGACCGGGCAAGACAGTCCGGAAGCGAGTTCGCGATGAATCTGGCTTTCCGTCGTACGCGCGCCGATCGCCGCCCACGCCACGAGATCGGCGATGTATTGCGGCGTCGTAAGATCGAGAAACTCGGTCCCCGCCGGCAGACCGAGATTGTTCACGGCCGAAAGCACGTTTCGCGCAAGACGCAGGCCCTTGTTGATGTTGAAGCTGCCGTCGAGGTCGGGATCGTTGATCAGGCCCTTCCATCCCACCGTCGTGCGCGGCTTCTCGAAATAGACGCGCATGACGATCTCGAGCCGGTCGGCCAGCCTTTCGCGCAAGGCGACAAGGCGCTCGGCGTAGTCCACGGCGGCGACGGGATCGTGGACGGAGCAGGGACCGACGATGACCAGAAGGCGATCGTCCGTTCCGTTGAGGATCGATTTGATGGCGTTACGCGCCGCCATCACGACGCGCGTCGCGGTCAGGGTGCGCGGTATTTCCCGCATCACCTCGTCCGGGGTCGTCAGCTCTTTCAGTTCTGTTATTCGAAGATCGTCGGTAGTGCTCAACACGGCGGTGGCTCCTGGTTTTGAGAACCCGCCGGCCAAACAAAAAGCCGCCAGGTTTGGCGGCTGTTCGGACTTACTGCTGCAATTTTTCAGATTGAGCGCGATCCTCCCGCCGCCAGCGAGCTGTCGAAGCTAAAATACCAAAAATAGCTGGTGGCGACGGTGATCATGCCGGCTCTATAGCTCATGCCTTCCGGCTTGTCATCTCCAAAATCGGGCCGGCCGGCCCGATTCAGTCCTTGCGGGCGGCGAGCGCCACGCCGATCAGCGACGCGCCGCCGAACAACAGGTTGATGCCGACCAGAAGCCCGATCGCCCATTCCGCCGAGCCCGGAAGCCCGGTGATGATCATAGCCGATATCAGAATGTCCAATACACCGGAGAACAGCATCCAGCTCCAGCGCTCCGACAGTTCGCGGCGGTGCTCCAGCGCATACATGATGGTGGCGACGCCTTCGGCCAGGAAATAGGCGCCGATCACGATCGTGAGTGTCAGGACGCCCTGCGCGGGCCTCGTCAGCAGGATGATGCCGGCGCCGACGGCGAGCACGGCCGAGATCAGCGACCACCAGAAGCCCGGCATTTGCCGTGCCCAGAACGTCATCGCCAGTCCGGCGACGCCCGAGATCAGGAACATCCAGCCAAGGAAGATCGTGAAGGCGAGGCTCGCAATCAGGGGCGCGATCATCGCCGCAAGGCCGAGCACGGCGAGCAGGATGCCTTCGATCAAAAAAGCCTTCCAGTGCTCGTGCACCGCGGCGCGCATTTCGGTTTGTAGCCTGGTGATGTCCTGGGGAAGGGTCATTGAAAGTCTCCCGATGCCGGTAACGCGGCATGACGCCCTGATCTGATGTAATGCCGTCAATATAGCGTGCGCCAACGCCGCAGGGGCAACTTTGTTCGCAGGCGTGGTGCGCGTTCTGCAGCGTTTTGAAAAGAACCAGTTCAAATCAGCAACCTGGAGCCTTTCCATTTCGGTTCTATCGAAACGGCAGGACTAGCCTTGACCCGGCGCGGATGAAAAGCCCGAGGCGGTGGTGCGTATCCGGTTGCGGCCGAGAATGTAGATCGCTGTTGTCACCAGCAGCAGCGCGCTGCCGACCAGGATGGAGGTGAGCCCGATCGGCACGAGAACCAGCGCCACATTGCGCTCGGGATTGACCAGCCAGTGGTGGATCGAGGTCAGCACGAAAGTCAGCCCGATGAATCCGGCGCCGCCGCCGGCCACCAGAAGTGCCCACATCCGCCGCAACTGGCTCAGCCGCGCGCGGGCGATTTCGGTCCGCGCGGCCTGGTGGCGGCCGACCCGTCGCACAAGGCGCACGGCGAAGGCGATCGATGAGAATCCGATCAGCACGCTGGCCATTCCCAGCATCAGCCGGGTGGTTGGACCGATATCGGCGTTCTGCTGCAATGTCAGCAGCGGGAAATCAAAACCGGCATGCAGCGCAACCGGCGCAAACAGCATCAGAATGCGGCTCGAGATCCGCGCCCAGTCGCGGTTATGCCGGTGCGCGCCCAGCGCCGTGCCGGATCGGCCGAGAGCAAGATAAGCGCCCGCGATGATCCCGAGCGCGCCGTGGAAAGGCACCGTCAGCACGCTGCGCAAGGCGGCCAGCGATCGCCACATCTCCGCGTGCTGCACGAGATAAGCGAGGTTTTCGTAGGCTGCGAAGCCGAGCCCCGCGGCCGCTCCGTAGACCACCGTGTCCATCGGATCGGCGAACGGCCGCCGCCGCGCCGAGACCGCGACGATGACGAGAATCTTGACGGCTTCCTCGGGGAGGGCCACCCCGAACACCGAATGCAGGACCTGCCCGAGCCAGGGATTGCCGGGGGTGGCGAGGATCGAGGCAAACGGCGCGCGGGCGAACCGCAGCAGCGAAATGCTGGCGGCGCCGAGAAAAAACGCGGTCCAGACCTTGGCAGGCGGACCCGGACGCTCGCCCGCGGCGATCACGAGCCACAGTATCAGCAGCGCGGGTGCCACCGCGGCCGTTCCGATCGCGGTCGGAAGGGATGCGAGAAGATTCATAGGGGCGGCAGATATGCCATTTTTCTCAGGTATCTACTGTTGCAAAGGTGCGGTGCGGCCGCAAGTCGCGGGCAGGTCATGTGCCAAACGTGCCCGGCCGGGGTCGGCTGCTCAACAGCCGCGGCAGATATTTTTCAGCTGTGCATTCACGCGCGCGTCTTCGGTGCCGAGCGAATCCACGTATTTTGCGCCGTCGACTTTCGAAGGAGGGACCGCGCGCAGCCGCGGCCTTGCGGGCGCCGATGCCGACACTGCGGCCGGCGGGGCGGCCTTGTCATAGCAGGCGAGCCTCGCGGCCGGATTCGGGATGGATTTGCAGTCCGGTGTCTGCGCGACCGCGGTCTGGCACAGCGCGCCTATCGCGACGAGTGCGGCGAAGAATTTCATTTCAGCCCCTCATTCGTCGGTGGAACCCGGCGAGCAATCTCATCGTTCTACGATTTTTGAATCAAATCAATGAGATTGCTGCACTTCCTCGGGCAAATTGTGCGCAACCGATTTCTGGTTCCGGCATGCTGCGGGTGAAGGTGGCCGGCGGCCACGTGATAGACTCCGTCCTCGACGAGACGGAGAACGCGCCCGGTGGTTCGATTTCGCGGAGCAGAGACCCATGCACGGTCGGTTCTCAAGGCGCTGAGCTGGCGCGCCCTGGGGACGCTCGACACGTTCGCGATCAGCTGGCTCCTGACCGGCAGGATCGAAATCGCCGGCTCGATCGCCGGCCTCGAGATCATCACCAAGGTCGCCTGGTATTATCTGCACGAGCGCATCTGGGCGGCGATCCATTGGGGCCGGCGTCACTAGCCCTGGCTCGATCAGGCGCCCACTACCGGAGCCATCGGCGGAATCGCCGGTTCACCGGACCTGTTCATCCATGCCTTCGCGAGGCGGCTACCGCGCCGGCGCAGAGGGGTCTCGAAGTAGCGAAAAGACAGATCGCTGATCGACAGCATCAGCGTCAGCTGCAGCAAGATGATCACCACCTTCATCGTGTCATTGGGTAATTGGTCCGGAAATATCCGGTCAAACAGTTCGTGCACAAACCAGGCCACCGGATTGTGGATCAGATACAGGGCGAAAGACCTCTCACCGATCCAGACGAGTGCGGCCCGCAGCAAACCCCGCTTCATCAGGAAGCCCCGATCGTAGGAGGCGATCAGAACAAGCGCCCCGCATACGGCGGTTACCACCGTCGTATATGCCGGCACCAGGGCACCGGGAGCCGGGACGATCGCGAGAGCGGCGATCAAGATGGCGGCGACTGTCGCGCGTTTGATCGGATTGCTCAGAAAAACCGGCGTGAAGGAATTGTAGGCGGACGATTGTTTGAAGAACGCGATGAGCACGCCGAGGCAAATCGCGTCGATGCGGGTCATAAATGCAAGGGTCGTCATGGTTCGCGTCATCATCCAAATGATGGCTGCGACCAGCACCGCGATCATGACCCGTTTGGGTAACACCAAGAGAAGCGGAAATACGAGGTAGAACTGCTCTTCGAGCGAAAGCGACCAGTAAATCGTGTCCGGCCCGCACCATTTCGTACTCTGGGCGACGCAGTGTGCAGCGTGGAAGTTGTAAACATTCAGGACCGCCGAAAGGCTGTCGCCGACGTTGCCGAGGAGATGGCTCGAATAGCCGGAACGGTTGAAAATTACCGACATCAACAGCGGTATGGCAAGCCAGAGCCAGGCGAGGGGGACGATGCGGTAAGCGCGTCTGATCCAGAACGCCGCTACCGCATTCCAGTATACCGGGCCGCCGGTGGCGGCTGCTTCCGAAAGGGAGCCATAGAACGATCGCGCAATGACAAACCCGGACACGCAGAAAAACAGATCGACGCCATACGCAAACGACAACGAGTTCTCGAATGGCGTAGGCCGCCACCAGAGGCCGTTATGGGAGTGCGCCGTTACAACGAACAGGATCGCGACCGCGCGCAGTACTTCAATTTCAACAATCTTCGTGCGAGCCGCAACGTCGCCCGGCAATGGACCCGTCTTGCCGCCTTGCGGCGGATCAACCGCTTGGTATTCGGCGGTTCGCGGGACCGCAATCTCTCGGTTCATTGGCGAGATGTCTCTGGACCGGGCATCGGCCCGTAAGTCCATAACGGGCAATAGCTCCCATGGCCAGCGCGAACCCTGGCATTGCCGCCGCGAAAGGTGAAGTAGAGCGCAATTTGCGGGGCTCGACTGGAGCTCGTGCGTGCCTCATCCCGCCAGCAGGCGCCGGCAGGCCTCGACAAAGACTTCTGCGCCCGTGACGATGTCGGCGTCGGCGGTGTTCTCACGCCAGTGATGACTGATGCCGCCGATCGAGGGCACGAACAGCATGCCGGCAGGCATGATGGAGGCGAGAATTTGGGCGTCATGACCGGCGCCCGAGGGCATGCGGATCGACCTGCCGCCGGCAAAGGCGGCGCCGGCGGATTCGATGGCCCGCTGGAATGCGGCATCCATCATGGCGGGGATGCCGGTACGAATTCGCTCGATAGCGACAGCGCAAGGGCCGTGCGCCGTGACTTCGGCAGCCATGCTCCGCAGCAGCTCCTCCAGGCGCTCGATCACTTCAGGGTCATCGTCGCGAATCTGGAACAGCATTTCGGCGCTTCCCGGAATGATGCTCGGCGCACCCGGATCGAGCGTGATCCGGCCGGTGGTCCATACCGTGCGCGGACCGCAGTGCGCGGGGAAGCGGTTATCGATGGTTACGCAGAAGCGGGCCAGCGCCAGGCCGGCGTCCCGGCGAACGCCCATCCGGGTCGTACCGGCATGGTTTTGTTCGCCCTCAAAGGTGACGCGGTATTGCCAGATACCGACGATGGAGGTGACGACGCCGATTTTGAGACCGCCGCTTTCGAGCGTTTCGCCTTGCTCGATATGCGCCTCGAGGTATCCGATATGCCGCCCGGGTTCAGCGCTGGCGCGCGGACGGCCCGCGAGGCCCACATCGCGCAGCGCTTCGCGCATGGTTCGGCCACCGCTGCGGTCGCGCGCGGCGTCGATGTCCGCTTCGGTCACGCCGCCGACGTAAGACCGGCTGCCAAGGAAATTGCCGAAGTGTCCTTCCTCATCGCACCATGCCGCAACCTCGACGGCTACGTTGGCGTTCGGATCGGGATTGATCAGGCGGGCGGCTTCGAGGGCATAGACTACGCCGAGCGGCCCATCGAGCCAGCCTGCGTAATTCTGGCTTTCCAGGTGCGAGCCTGCGAGCAGTTTCGGTCCGGGCTTCGTGCTGGTGCCTAGCACATTGCCGATGCCGTCGATGGTTGCGGCGAGCCCCGCCTCGGCAAGCCGCTGCGCCAGCCACTCCAGCGAGCGCATATGCGGCTCGGAGAACGTCGGCTTGTGGACGCCGGTCTTGTAGGCGCCGATCGCGCGGAGCGCATGGAGATCCGCAAGAACCCGCGCGCCGTCGAGATTAGCCTTGGCAAGCCTCATGGCTGCATCTTTGCAAAAAAGTGAGACGACAATTGGCTTTCCAGACGCCGGCGAGCTCACGCTGTTCACGCAGCCGAGCAACAGCTGACGGGTGGCGGGGCCCCGGCGCGAGCGCACTATTGAAGCGCAGTACCACCCTAAGAACAATCCGCTACGGATTGCGGCGTTTAATCATGCCAACCGGGCTTGGTATGGACCACTGGGCATTTTGCGCTGATGGGGCCTGTGAGCGTGCGGTTTGGATCGGTCGACGCTTTGGCAAGGGCGGCGCGGTTTTTTGCATGACCTGCGCTGGGGCATCTTGAATGGGCTGGGAAGGCCGAACCTGGAGTGGAACATCTTCCGCGGCCGCCCATGCCTGGAATTGATTGAATAAGGCGTCGGCTCTTGGCTGATTGACTTCGGTCTTACTCTCAAAGGCAGTTCTGAAGGCCGCAAGCATTTCGCCGCCCCTTGTCGGCTCTTCCGCGGCGGGCGGCAAAGCCTGAGCGCTGGCGGTCGATTGAATTGCGGGCATTGACTGCCCTTTGCTGTCCTCAGGCGCCGATGTGCTGACGTGGGAAGACGTGACCAACAGCGCGATCGGATTTCCTACTGCTATGATCGCAAATACAATCGCTGCAACCGTGAAAACAGAAACAATCGTCTTAGCAACTCGCGAAGAAATAACTGTCTCCGAAGCTTTTCCGATTACTGACTGCTCAGGTTGTTCAGTGTGATCGGCCACAAACAGGCCGGCCCGGTTGCTCAGAATCAAGGGGTCTCTCGTCGCCATTGGCTTATGTCCCCACGCTACAAAGCACGAACGGCAACTTGGACCGGGGCGAGGGCGCCGCGGTAGTGGTTAGTTTGATTGTGGCTGACTTACGCACTGGAAAATTGATTTACGCCGATAGACTGGTAGTGCGGAAAGCGTCAAAAATAACCGCTGCGCTTCGAGTGGGAACACCGAGTGGCAAACCGGCCTCGGTAGTTTGCCATTTTGGCCGAAAAGTCGTTTTTGGCCGAAAAGTCGTTTGAAATTAGGGGCCATTTGATGGGCTGGCGCTCCCTAGCGGAGGGGTCGGATCGCCTTCTAACCAATTGATTTCAGGTTACAATCTGCCGCGTGAAGTTGCATGGAGGTAGCACTTTGAGGGGTGAAGATCAACGGGAGGGCAGCTGGAAAAATGTTCCAGTAATGGAGGAGGACCTTACCAGCAGGCCTACAGGCCAGATATTGCTAGGATGTGGCCCCCTCAGGGGGGAGAGATCACGATGATGATGGAGCCCTCTACGTGTCCTATCTCTCTATCGGCTAGCCTGTTCCTTCAGATTGAACCGGTCTTGTCACCTATACCGTGATCCTTCCCGTTTACCATCCAGCTCAGTAGTCGCTGCCCGTATCCCTCGCTCCTCTTGAGAGTTTCCTGTCCTAGTCGTTCTGTTTCCCAAGACGCTTCATCGTCCCATGCCACTCCCGTCTGCTCTGACCTGATGCCTGT